>JANPDA010000059.1:0-7481 GCA_031431235.1 Hyphomicrobiaceae bacterium | reverse complement strand
CAAGAAATTAACAATAATATTTACTACTGCAGCAATCGCAACACCATATATTCCTGCCACATTGAATGAAACAATGATTCCTCCCGCAAGCACAAGTATCGGCAGTGCTGTGCTAATCATGCCGACGCTGAGTCCGCTGATGATGTTTGTGGCTGCTGCCGTCGCGCCGGCGAGCTGGGCGCACGGCGAGCGCTAGGCCGCGCTCGATCAACAGCGGGAAGCGGCCAGATAGCGATCCGCCAGCGCGATCAGGCGCTCGCGGGAAAAGCTCGGGCAATGCCCGGCATGGACGATGCGCACCGGCAGCTCCTTCAGCCGCGCCATGGTCTCGCGATAGTCGGGGATGCTCGAATGCGGCAGGCGATCGATCAGCTCGCCGTCGTAGAGCGCGTCGCCCGAGAACAGGATCCCGGTCGCCCGCTCGAGCAGGCCGATGCCACCCGGCGAATGCCCCGGCAGATGCAGCACCTGGAAGTGCCGGTCGCCGAGGTCGATGATGTCGCCTTCCTCGACCCGGCGCGTCACCCGCGCGGGCCGCAGACGATAGCTCCGGACGTCATAGCCCTGGTGCGGGATCGCCGTCAGCATCGGCCCCGTGATCGGATAGCCGGGGATCTCGAGGGTGCCGAGATCGTTGGGATCGAAGCGGGGACCGATCAGGGTTGCCGCCGGATCGGCGCAATCGAGGCCAGTGGCTTCCAGCGTGTGGGCGATCACCTCCGCGAACTCGTGGTGGCAACCCACATGATCGAGATGGACATGGGTCGCGAGCGCCGCGACGGGCCGCTCTAGCAAGTACCGCGCCGCTTCCTTCAGGCTGACGACGCCGAGCCCGGTATCGACGAAAAGATCGCGATCACGCCCGCGCACGTGCCAGATATTGCACCTGAGCAACGGATCGACGTGTGGCTCGGTCAGGAACGTGATGCCGTCGCCCACGTGCTCGATGGTGAACCAGCGCTCGGCGACGCGAATGGTCATGGCGGGGCTCCGGTGGGTGATGGCGTGGTGAGCCGCAGGGTCTGATCCCATTTCTGACCCCATTCACGCGAGCTTGTACAGCACCACGATTTTCGGATGCGGCCGAAACCGCTCCGCCGGAAGGGAGTTTTCCGCCGCCATCGGGTGCCTTCCGGCTCCCGGCTCCGCTGCATCCCTGGCGGAGAGTAGTCTGGGCCGTGGCACCCCCACTCGCCCAGAGATAGCTCAGGTCCCGGCCCTTGCCGACGCTCCCCGCCACCGTGACGCCAGCGCGCGTTTCCGGCCCCTGCATGGCGGGGATCGAGTGAGCTTACGCGAGCTGGCGAGGACGGGGACAAGTCGATGCACAAGCCGAGCACCAGAGGGTCCGTCTTGCCCGCGTCACGACGAAGCCGTGCTCCGCACGGAAGGCTGACATCCAGTCGGCGCTGTGCAGAAAGTCAGGCGATTGATAGCACCGCGCAATTGCGTCATCGTCGAAGAGTACGAACGAACTGTTGAGCTTGCCGACGCGGTGCGTTGTCTGGAGGCCCGCCTTCGCGGGCAAGACGCCATCCATGGGGTTTCACTGCGCGAAATGCTGCGCCCCAAACCCAAGAGACAAAGAGGAAGAGATCCAGCGATCAAGCGTCCTCCCGAGCCTGAAGCCGAGGCGGCCGAACCGGTCGCCGGTGGAGCTCCAGAGGCGGACGGCCGCGCGAAGGTAACTCGGATCGCCGCCGTCGTGCAGAAGGCGCGCGTTCGGCACGACGGCGACCGGGATGACGGGTGATCAAAGGATGTGTTTCTCGAGACGCGCCGTTCGTGCCGTATTCCGCCGTGGTGGGTGCAGGCACATCGAAATGGCGGAGTACGCTCGGCACTTCCGCCCTACGAGCTATGCCGCCGCGCACGAAACGTCCACGGACAGGTATCAGTGCGAAGCGCGGGTTGGCGCAGCGCAACCCGCCATTATCGAAGCACAGAGCTTGCCCCGGCGGGTTACGCCGCGTTGCGCCTAACCCGCTCTACCGCGGCAGGTCGCTGCGGCCCATCAAAACCTTGTCGATCGCGTGTGCGGCCTGGCGGCCCTCGCGGATCGCCCAGACGACGAGCGATTGGCCGCGGCGCATGTCGCCGCAGACGAAGAACTTCGGCCGCGAGGTGGCATAGGCGCGGTCGTCGGCCTTGACGTTGCCTCTGGCGTCGAGCTCGAGCTTCAGATCGGCGAGCATCCCCTCGGCCACCGGCGAGACGAACCCCATCGCGAGCAGCACCAGTTCGGCCGGCAGCTCGAGCTGGGAACCCTCGAGCGCCGTCATCCGCGCGCCCTGCCAGGCGACACGCGCACACACGAGCTTTTTCACCCGGCCCTTTGCCCCCTCGAAGCGGCTGGTGGTGACCGCGAACTCGCGCGACGCCCCCTCCTCCTGGCTCGACGAGGTCCGGAGCTTCAGCGGCCAGTGCGGCCAAGTCAGGTCCTTCCCCTCCTTTGCCGGCGGCTCCGGCATGATCTCGAGCTGGGTGACGGTGAGCGCACCCTGGCGGATCGAGGTGCCGATGCAGTCACTGCCGGTGTCGCCGCCCCCGATCACCACCACATGCTTGCCCTTGGCCGAGATCTCCTCGCCCGAGCCCAGCTCCTCGCCCGAGACGCGGCGGTTCTGTTGGGGCAGGAAGGTCATGGCGAGGTGGATGCCTTTCAGCTCGCGCCCCGGAATCGCCAGCTCCCGCGGCTTCTCCGCGCCGCCCGCGAGCAGGACCGCGTCATGGTCGCGCTCCAGCTTGGCGACGCCGAGCGTCACGCCGACATGCACGCCGGTATGGAAGCGCACCCCCTCGGCCTTCATCTGCTCGATGCGGCGCGCAACCACCGCCTTCTCGAGCTTGAAGTCGGGAATGCCATAGCGCATCAGGCCGCCGGCTTGCGGGCTCTTCTCGTAGACATGCGCCTCGTGCCCGGCGCGGGCGAGCTGCTGGGCGGCGGCTAAGCCCGCGGGACCTGAGCCGACGATCGCGATGCGCTTGCCCGTCTCCTTGTCGACGCGCCGCGGGGCGAGCGCGCTGCCGTCCGCGATGGCCCGGTCGGCGATGGCGCACTCGATCGATTTGATGGTGACCGGCGTGTCGTCGAGATTGAGCGTGCAGGCGGCCTCGCACGGCGCCGGGCAGATGCGCCCGGTGATCTCGGGGAAGTTGTTGGTCGAGTGCAGATTGGCGGAGGCGCGAGCGAAGTCGCCCTTGTAGACGAGGTCGTTCCAGTCCGGGATCTGATTGTTGACCGGGCAGCCGGTGTGACAGAAGGGGATGCCGCAATCCATGCAGCGCGCGGCCTGCCCGCGCAGCGTGCCCTCGGCGATCGGCTCGGCGAACTCGCGAAAATGCTTCACGCGCTCCGCGATCGGCTCGCTGCCGCGATCGGCGCGCTCGATCTCGAGGAAGCCGGTGATCTTGCCCATCGTTCTACCTCACATGCGCGCAAGCAATTATCTTGCGATCTGGCCCGGCGATTGATATACAAACTGCGGATGTATATCTAGAGGACACTTGGACTGGCGCACAGGAGCTTCCAAATGCAAGTGGCAAAATGGGGCAACAGCCTCGCCGTCCGGCTTCCGACCGCACTCGTGGAGGAGCTCGGCTTGAAGGAAGGCGACGACATCACGCTGAAACCTGCGGGCAAGCGCTCCTATTCCGTCGAGAAGGCGCCCAGCACCGACGAGATCTTTGAGCAAATCCGCAAGATTCGCCGGCCGCTGCCGCCTGACTACAAGTTTAACCGGGAAGATGCGAACAGCAGGTTGGCGGATGAAGGCGAGTGACCCGTTCTTCGACTCCAACACACTCATCTACCTCGTCTCGACGGAGATCAGCAAAGCAAGCCGTTCAGAACAACTGCTGAAGCTCGGCGGGACGGTGAGTGTGCAGGTTCTCAACGAGTTCGTGCATGTCACGCGCCGCAAGATGAAGATGCCTTTCATCGACATAGCAATCGCTCTGAATGGCATCCGCCGTCAATGCGAAGTTGTACCATTGACAATCGACGTCCACGAACGGGGAGTCCAGCTTGCCGAGCACCATCGGCTCCGAGTGTACGACGCCATGATCGTTGCCGCGGCTCAGCTCGCCGGGTGCACGACGCTCTACTCCGAGGATATGCATGACGGCCATGTCATCGATGGGCTGACGATCCGCAATCCATACAAGGGTCTTCCCTGAACGTTGATTGAAACGGGTGACCGCCGGCCGCATCTACATTCGATTCAATTCGCCACCCTCACCGGCAGCCCGATCTCCAGCTGCTCCAACCCCGTCGTATCCGCCTGCTGCTGGCGGGCCATCTCGGAGAGGGCCGCTCGGTACTCGACCGGCATCACCTTGCGGAATTTCGGCAGATAGGTCTCCCAACGCCCGAGGATCTCCTTCGCGCGGGCACTATCCGTATAGTGCCCGTGGTTCTCGACGAGCTTCCTCAAGCGTTCCGCATCGCCCGTCGACATGTCGCCCATCACATCGACGAGGCCGTGACTGTGCAGGTCGGCCTTCTGATGGGATCGGCGCTCGAGCGCCTCGGCTTCCGCAGCAACCGGCTCCAGGTCGACCATGGTGAGATTGCAGCGTTTGCCGAATGAGCCGTCCTCATCGAGCACATAGGCGATGCCTCCCGACATGCCGGCGGCAAAGTTGCGCCCCGTCGCTCCCAGCACCACCACGCACCCCCCGGTCATGTACTCGCAGCCATGGTCGCCGGTTCCCTCCACGACCGCGATCGCGCCCGAGTTGCGGACCGCGAAGCGCTCGCCGGCGACGCCGCGGAAATAGCATTCGCCGGTGATCGCGCCGTAGAGCACCGTATTGCCGACGATGATGCTTTCCTCGGGCCTGATGCCGGATTCCTCGAACGGACGAATGATGATGCGCCCGCCCGACAAGCCCTTACCCACATAGTCGTTCGCTTCCCCCGTCAGCGAGAGCGTCACGCCATGGGCGAGGAAGGCGCCGAAACTCTGCCCGGCCGTGCCTTCGAGCTCGACCCAGATCGTATCGTCCGCCAGCCCCGCATGACCGTGCCGCCGCGCCACCTCGCCCGACAGCATCGCTCCGATCGCCCGGTCGCGGTTGGAGACGGCGGCGATGATGCGCACGGACTGCCGCAAATCGATCGCCTGGCGCGCCTGGCGGATCAGCTTGCGGTCGAGCACACGATCGAGATGATGGTTCTGCCGCTCGGAGTGTCGGGTCGCAACCTCGGCGGGCACCTCCGGCTTGTGGAAGAGCCGGGTGAAATCGAGGCCATGCGCCTTCCAATGCTCGATCGCTCGGCTCTTGTCGAGCCAGTCGGTCTCGCCGACCAGCTGATCGAGGCGGCGCACACCCATCGACGCCAGCAGCCCGCGCACCTCCTCGGCAACGAAGAACATGTAGTTGATCACGTGCTCGGGCTTGCCCTTGAATTTTTTCCGCAGCTCGGGGTCCTGCGTGGCGACGCCGACCGGACAGGTATTCAGATGGCACTTGCGCATCATGATGCAGCCTGCCGCAATCAGCGGCGCGGTGGCGAAACCGAACTCGTCCGCCCCCAGCAGCGCGCCGATCACCACGTCGCGGCCGGTCCTGATGCCGCCATCGACCTGCACCGCGATGCGCCCGCGCAACCGGTTGACGACGAGCGTCTGCTGGGTCTCGGCCAGACCGATCTCCCAGGGGCTGCCCGCATGCTTGATCGAGGTCAGCGGCGAGGCACCGGTCCCACCCTCGAAACCGGCGATCGTCACGTGATCCGCGCGCGCCTTGGCGACGCCAGCGGCGACCGTCCCGACCCCGACCTCGGAGACGAGCTTGACCGAGACATCCGCCTCGGGGTTCACATTCTTCAGATCGAAGATCAGCTGCGCCAGATCCTCGATCGAGTAGATGTCATGGTGCGGCGGGGGCGAGATCAGGCCGACGCCCGGCGTCGAATGCCTGACCCGCGCAATCGTCGCGTCGACCTTGTGGCCGGGCAGCTGGCCGCCTTCGCCGGGCTTGGCCCCTTGCGCCATCTTGATCTGCATCACATCGGCGTTGATGAGATACTCCGCCGTCACCCCGAAGCGGCCCGAGGCGACCTGCTTGATGCGTGAGCGCATCGAATCGCCATTCGCCAGCGGCTGGTAGCGGTCTGCTTCCTCGCCGCCCTCGCCGGTGTTCGACTTGGCGCCGATCCGGTTCATGGCGATCGCGAGCGTCGTGTGGGCCTCGCGCGAGATCGAGCCGAAGCTCATGGCTCCGGTTGCGAAACGCTTGACGATCTCGGCCGCCGGCTCGACCTCCTCGAGCGGCAGCGGCGTCCGCCCCATCTCCTCCGCCGTCCTCAAGCGAAACAGGCCGCGCAGCGTCATCAACTGCTCGGACTGGTCGTTGATGCTCTTGGCGAAGTCGCGATACTTCTCTGGCAGGTTGCCGCGCACCGCGTGCTGCAGATCGGCGACAACGCCAGGTCGCCAGACATGGGCTTCCCCGCGCACGCGATAGGCGTAGTCGCCACCCACGTCGAGAGCGCCGTCGAGTGCTGGGATGTCACTGAAGGCGAGGCGGTGGCGCTCGGCCGTCTCGGCGGCGATCTCCGGCAGCCCGATGCCCTCGACCTGGCTGTGGGTGCCCGCGAAGAAATGCTGCACGAAATCGGATCTGAGCCCGACCGCGTCGAAGATCTGCGCCCCGCAATAGGACTGGTAGGTCGAGATGCCCATCTTGGCCATCACCTTCAGCATGCCCTTGTCGACGGCCTTGATGTAGCGCTTGACCGCCTCGTCGACGCTCAGGTCCTCGTCGATCTGGGGCAGCATCGCCGCGATCGTCTCGAAGGCGAGGTAGGGATTGATGGCTTCGGCGCCATAGCCCGCGAGCGTGCAGAGCTGATGCACCTCATGGGCTTCCCCGGTCTCGACCACGAGCCCGACCGAGGTCCTGAGGCCGCGGCGGATCAGATGGTGATGCACCGCCGACGTTGCCAGCAGCGAGGGCACCGGGATCCGGTCGGGCCCGACGCGCCGGTCGGACAGGATGATGATGTTGTAGCCATCGATGATGGAGGCTTCCGCTTCCGCGGCGATGCCGTAGACGGCGGCTTCCAGGCCGTCCGCGCCCTCTTCTGCCGGATAGGTGATGTCGAGCGTGATCGAGCGGAACGGATTGTCGGACAGATCGCCGATCTGGCGGATCCGCTCCAGCTGCTCGTCCGTCAGGATCGGTTGCGCGACCTCGAGCCGCTTCAACTTGGAGGTCCCCTTCAGGTCGAGGATGTTGGGCCGAGGCCCGATGAAGGAGACGAGGCTCATGACGATCTCCTCGCGAATCGAATCGATCGGGGGGTTCGTCTCCTGCGCGAAGCTCTGGGTGAACTTGGTGTGCAGCGGCTTGGGCTTCGACGACAAGGCCGAGATCGGCGTGTCGTTGCCCATCGAGCCGACCGCCTCCTGGCCGGTCTCGGCCATCGGCGCGAGCAGGAACTTGAGACTCTCCTCAGTGTAGCCGAACGC
>JANPDA010000058.1:0-4015 GCA_031431235.1 Hyphomicrobiaceae bacterium | reverse complement strand
GATGCGCGCTTCCTTGGCCCGCGCCCACAGCACGTGCGCCCGGCCCGGCACCTGCAGCGTCACCGTGTCGAAGAAGGCCTTCGTCGACACGTCGTAGCCGAACTTGCGCATGGCGGCGGCGAAGATCTCGGCGAGCCGATGGGTGCGCTCGGCCATCTTCCGGATGCCGTCGGGCCCGTTGTAGACGGCGAACATGGAGGCGACGACGGCGAGCAGCACCTGCGCCGTGCAGATGTTGGAGGTCGCCTTCTCGCGGCGGATGTGCTGCTCGCGGGTCTGCAACGCCATCCTGAGCGCGGGATGGCCTTCGCTGTCGACCGAGACGCCGATGATGCGGCCGGGCATGGCGCGCTTGAAGTCGTCCTTGGTGGCGAAGAACGCCGCGTGCGGGCCGCCATAGCCCATCGGCACGCCGAAGCGCTGGGCCGAGCCGATCGCGACGTCGGCTCCGAGCTCGCCCGGCGGGGTCAGCAGCGCGAGTGCGAGCAGATCGGTCGCCATGATGGCGAGCGCACCCGCGCCGTGCAGCCTGGCGATGACGCCGCGGAAGTCGCGGACCTCCCCCGATGAGCCGGGATAGGAGAGCAGCGCGGCAAAGCAGGATTCCGGTTTCAGATCCTTCAGCGGGTCGCCGACCACGATCTCGAATCCGAACGCGCGCGCCCGCGTCTCGACCACGCCGATGGTCTGGGGATGGGTGTCCTTGTCGACGAAGAAGGTGTTGGCCGAGGTCTTGACCGCGCGCTTGGCCATCGCCATCGCCTCGGCGGCAGCGGTTCCCTCATCGAGCAGCGAGGCGTTGGCGATCGGCAGGCCCGTGAGATCGATCACCATCTGCTGGTAGTTGAGCAGCGCCTCCAGCCGGCCCTGGCTGACCTCGGCCTGATAGGGCGTGTAGGCCGTGTACCAGCCGGGATTCTCGATGATGTTGCGCAGAATGACCTTCGGCGTGACGGTGCCGTAATAGCCCATGCCGATCATCGAGGTGTAGACTTGGTTGCGGCCCGCCATCTTGCGCAAATAGGACAGCGCCGTGCGCTCAGCCATCGGCGCCGCCATGTCGAGCGGCCGGGACGTGCGGATCGCCTTCGGCACGGCGCGATCGATGAACGCGTCGAGCGAATCGGCGCCCAGCGTCTTCAGCATCGCACGCCGCTCGGCCTCGCTCGGGCCGATGTGACGACGGATGAAGTTGGCGCCGGGCTCGAGCTCGGCAAGCGTCGGGCGGCTCTTGGCCATGGACGTCTCCTGTTGGGGATTCCAGAAACTCGACTGCTCTTCAGTGTTCCACTGCCATGAAATCGCTACCCGGCATCCCGGGCGCGACCCGGGATCTTCGCCACAGGCTCAGAATGACCGTGCAAGATCCCGGATCGGCCATCCGGGATGACGGGTGTTGTTGGTCATGGGGCCTGCACCTAACCGACGAACGCCTTGTAGGCGGTGGCATCCATCAGGTCGGCGAGCTCGCTTTCATTCTCGATGCGGATCTTCATGAACCAGGCGTTGCCCTCGGCATCCTGGTTGATACGGGCGGGATCGCCGGCAAGATCGCCGTTGATCTCGACGACCTCGCCCGAGACCGGCGCATAGACGTCGGAGGCGGCCTTCACCGACTCGACCACCGCTGCCGGACCGCCCTTGGTCACGGCCTTGCCGACCGCCGGCAGATCGATGAACACGACATCACCCAGCTGCTGCTGGGCATGGTCGGTGATGCCGACGGTGGCGATGCCACCTGCCAGCTCGATCCACTCGTGGTCCTTGGTGTAGCGCTTGCTCATCTCGTCCTCCGGAAGCCTCTGAAAAGGGAAAGTTCAGCGTTTGTAGCGGCTTGGCACGAACGGCAGTGCCGTGACCGTGGCTGGCAGCAGCTTGTCGCGCACCATCAGCGAGACCGCTTCGCCCACCTTGGCGTGGCTGGCCGCCAGATAGCCCATGGCGACCGGGCCGTTGATGCTGGGGCCGAACCCGCCCGACGTGATCGTGCCGATCTCGGCGCCGTCGGGCGTCAGCACCTTGGTGCCTTCGCGCGCCGGCTGGCGGCCGTCGGGCTTCAGGCCGACGCGCTTGCGCGACGGGCCCGAGGACAACTCGCGCTGGATCCGCGCTGCGCCCGGGAACCCACCTTCGGCCCGCCGCCGCTTGCCGATCGACCAGGCGAGGCCGGCTTCGACCGGGCTCGTCGTCTCGTCGATGTCGTGGCCGTAGAGGCAGAGCCCGGCCTCGAGTCGCAACGAATCCCGCGCGCCGAGCCCGATCGGGCGCACGTCCGGCTCCGCCAACAGGATGTCCCAGATCCTTGCGGCATGGGTATCGGCGACCGAGATCTCGAACCCGTCCTCGCCGGTGTAGCCCGAGCGGCTGACATGGCAGTCGATGCCGTCGAGCTCGGCACTGCGCGCCATCATGAAGGCAAGGTCGACGGCCTTTGGGCAATGGCGAGCGAGCACGGCCGCGGCCTTGGGCCCTTGCAACGCGATCAGAGCGCGGGCGGGCGCGGGCTCCAACTTGAGCCCGGCCGGCAGGCGCGATCTGATGTGGGCGAAATCCACGTCCTTGCGCGACGCGTTGACGACCAGCATCAGCCCGCCGTCGTCGTCGGGCGAGGTCGAGCGCGTCACCATCAGGTCGTCGATGATGCCGCCGTCGTCGGTCAAGAGCTGGCTATAGCGGATGGCGCCGAGCGGCAGCCCCAGCATGTCGGCCGGCATCAGCGCTTCGAGCGCGCGCGCCGTCTCCGCGTGCGATGGCCCGATCACGAAGGCCTGGCCCATGTGCGAGACGTCGAACAGGCCCGCCTGCTCGCGGGTCCAGAGATGCTCCTTCAGCACGCCGAGCGGGTATTGCACCGGCATCTCGTAGCCTGCGAAAGGAACGATCTTCGCCCCCGCCGCCACGTGCTGATCATAGAGAGGGGTGCGCTTCAGGTCCGCGCTGCTGGATGCGTCGTGCTCAGCCATGGCCTCGTCCCGCATAGGGCTCCCGCGGACGCGAGAAGCGCGTCCGGCGTCGAGCCCCCTCTGTCGCGGGACCTGAGAGATTGACGGGAGGATCACCCTCCCGGCTTACCCCTTGGGTGAGCGGGCCGCGTTCGCGATCCGCTGCTTTCCAGAGTGCCAGTGGCTGCACGGTCCTTGGGACCTGAGAGTTTCCGGGGCGGTTGCTCCTTCGGCGCTTCCGTCGACCCTGGTGGGGTGGCGGCAGCTCTCCCGCGCGGCCTTGCTTGGCGATGTGGGAGCAAGTCCTACACCTTCGGCGCGGACGGCGAAAGGGCGGGCGGAGCACCGTTCACGCATTGGTGCGATGCAGGCGGCGGAGCACGGGCCGAGGCCTGCGACGATCTCCATTACGGCGCCCCCGCGTGGGAGTAACGTAGACTCCGTCATCGGGGCCCATTCATGGAGGAACCTATGGCTACGTTTATCGTGCTCGCTACTTTCAGCGACCAGGGCATCAAGAACGTCAAGCAGACGGTCGAGCGTGCGGAGGCCTTCAAGCAAATGGCCAGCAAAGTCGGCGCAACCGTCAAGAACATGTACTGGACGCTCGGATCTCGCGATATCGTCGCTATCTGCGAAGCTCCCGACGACGAGACGGCGACGGCACTGTCATTGAGCGTTGCCACGCGCGGCAACGTACGCTCCGAGACACTTCGTGCGTTCTCCTTCGAGGAGATGACGAAGGTGCTCGCCAAGATGGTGTGACGGGTCGCGTCCGACCGCGACTTCGTTGTCGCAGCGGCGTCGTCGGAAGCGCTGGCGGAGCATTGCTCCAGTGTGTGCTCACAACCGGGATGGTGGGCGACCAGCCGGTCGCCCCTTGTAATAGAAATATCGGCTACATCTGGATCGTTCCGCAAGGGACGCTCCGCCGCGGCTGGCCGTCCGCGGCGGAGCTGCTGGCGGTCGGATCGTGTCGCCCCTGAGCCACCTTTGGCTGCACTGTAGCGTGATCGCGCCAGCTCTTCATCAGGCCCGCATGGTTGCCGGAGCTCGAGGCTCGTTTCACTAGG
>JANPDA010000057.1:0-20624 GCA_031431235.1 Hyphomicrobiaceae bacterium | reverse complement strand
CACGAAATCCTATGTGGCGACCGACGATCTGAGGATCGCCGTCAATGCCGCCATCACCCTCGAGCGCCCCCTGCTCGTCAAAGGCGAGCCCGGCACCGGCAAGACCGTGCTCGCCCACGAGATCGCGGGAGCCCTGGGCGCACGCCTGATCGAATGGCACATCAAGTCGACGACGAAGGCGCATCAGGGCCTCTACGAGTACGACGCCGTCGCGCGGCTGCGTGACAGCCAGCTCGGCGACGCGCGCGTCAGGGACATCGCCAACTACATCAGGCGCGGCAAGCTGTGGGAGGCGTTCGCCGCCGACGAGCGCCCGGTGCTGCTGATCGACGAGATCGACAAGGCCGACATCGAGTTCCCCAACGATCTGCTGCAGGAGCTCGATCGCATGGAGTTCCACGTCTACGAGACCGGCGAGATGGTGAAAGCGCGCCAACGCCCGGTCGTGCTGATCACCTCCAACAACGAGAAGGAGCTGCCCGACGCGTTCCTGCGCCGCTGCTTCTTCCACTACATCCGCTTTCCCGATCCCGACACCATGCGCGCGATCGTGGAGGTGCATTTCCCGGGGCTGAAGGGGCGCCTCGTCAAGGAGGCGTTGACCGTCTTCTACGAGCTGCGCGACGTGCCGGGCCTGAAGAAGAAGCCGTCCACGTCGGAGCTGCTCGACTGGTTGAAGCTCCTGCTCAACGAGGACATCTCGCCCGCGACGCTGCGCGAGAGCGATCCGCGGAAGGTGATCCCCCCGCTCGCCGGCGCGCTGCTGAAGAGCGAGCAGGACGTGCACCTGCTGGAGCGGCTGGCGTTCATGAGCCGGCGGCAGGGGTAGTGAAGGGAGTCACCGGCGCCGGTCGGCCGCGTTTTGTCTGCGCTACCGCTTCGCTACTTGAGCGCAGGGACCCAGGACCGGCCATGAGGTCTCAGGTTTCAGGTGTCAGGTTTTAGGTGAGTGTCGAAGGCGCGTAAGCAACGCATTGAGCATCTTGCCTGTTTCCACGCAGAGGGCATGTGCAGGTTGCACCTGCTCGCCGGTCAAAAAATGAGCATCGACCAACAGCTGCAGCAGCGTTTCCGCCTCGGCGAGCGACCCCCGGGCTATCGATACAAAATGGGCATAGTCCTTGCGGGTTCCTCGTGCATGCCCTTCGGCGATATTCGAGGGCACGGAGGTTGATGCTCGCAACAGTTGACTGGTAAGCCGGTATTCTTCTGTCTTTGGCAGCAATTTCGCCAGCCGGTAAGTTTCGGCCGCCAGCTTCACCGACTTCTGCCACACGATGAGATCGCGATATGATTGGATGACCACTTCCTAATACCTGACCCTCGACCCCTGAAACCCGACCCCTGAAACCTGATCTTAGAGCGTTCTGGCAAGACGGAAGCCGACTCTGCCGAAGCGGTTGCCGGGTTGGATCCTGAAGCGATTCGCAGAGCGGAGGCTGACTGGATGATAGCTCCAGGAACCGCCGCGAAGAACGCGAAGAGACGTGTCACCGCCTTGCCACACCGAGCCGTCTGTCGGCGGATTTCCTTCGTAGCTCGCGTGCCAGTTGTCCGCGCACCACTCCCAAACATTGCCATGCATGTCCCGCAACCCCCACTTGTTGGCCGGGTACTTGGAAACAGGCGTCGTTCCCTTCTCGTTTTGGCCAAAGTTGGCCCGCTGCTTGTTGATCGTGTCGCCGGTGCTATAGGCCGTGATTTCGCCGACACGGCAGCAATACTCCCACTCGGCTTCGGAGAGCAGCCTGTAATCCTTGCCGCCGGTGTTGTCCTGCAGCCACTTTGCATAGGCTTCTGCGTCCGCGCAGTTAACGCACGTGACAGGATGATCGTCGCCCTGCGGGAAGCCGGGATCGCTCCAGGAGAACCGTTTGTCCTGCTTCCATTCCGTGCCGGTCCAACCATATGCGACGCCGCTCATGTCGCGCTTGGTCGCTGCGACGAAGGCCGCGAACTGGCCACGTGTGATGGGGGCGATGCTGACAGCGAAGGGCTTGGCAATGTTGACGGCCCGATCGGGACGCTCGTCGTCGTCGCCCGTGCCCTTGGGCGAGCCCATGCGGTAGGTACCCACCGGCACAACGACCATCTCAGGGCCAATGTCGATGTCCTTGAACCATTCGGTCTTGCCAGCTTCCGGCAGGAACCAACCATCGGGAGCACCATTGATGATCTTGGCGTCGACACGGAAGCGGCCTTGAGTCTTGTAGACTTCTGCTGCTTCCTGCGCTCGTTGTCTCGCTGTTTCCTCTCGCGCCTGCCGGGCATCTTCATCGGCGCGACGCGTCTGCTCAGCGGCACGGGTGGCCCGCGCCGAGAACGTCGCCTCAGAACCACTCGTTGCTCGCGCGCCCGAGGTTGTTGATTTTTTCCTTGCCGCGCAGCTTCAGCAGCAGGTTGCGCATCGCACGCAGCACCGGATAGAGCACGCGCGCGACCCGTTTCGAGCGGAACGCCCAATAGTTGATCCGGTTGAAGGCGCCCGAGCGCGAGCTCATCAGTGCAAGCGCATGGATCGCATCGGCGCCATAGTAGTACTCGCAACCCGCCACCACCACCATGCCATGATCGATGTCGAGGCCGCGCCGCGTGATCTCGGCCATGACTGGTCCGCCGTCTCGGGCATCGACGAGCCTCAAGGCGCCCGCCGCCGCGCGTACCCGCGTCAGTGTGGCGAACAGCTCGCAGGCCGGGCACCCGCGGTCATAGACGATCAGGATCTCGTTTGCCGCCATTCTTCACGCTGCCTCACGCATGACTGACGAAACTTTCGACCACGCGCTTGGATCCCGCCTTCTCGAAGTCGACGGTCAGCTTGTTGCCGTCGACTTCAGCGACGGTGCCGTAGCCGAATTTGTCGTGGAAGACGCGGTCGCCTTTGGCGAACTGGGAGGTGGAGCGTGTGCTCGATGCGACGAGGCTGCCTTCGATCGTGCGCACTGGTTTGCGCTTGGGCTCGGCGCGCTGCGCGCTGGCTTCCTTGGGCCACTGCGCCTTGGCGCGTTGCCAGCCGGGCGTCTCGTAGTCGGTCTTGAAGCCGGCCGCGGGCTCGTCGAACCGGCTGCGGCCATAGGCGCCGCCTGAAAAGCCGGCAAAGGGGCCGCGAGCCTCCTCGACCCGGACATGGGCTTCGGGCAGCTCGTCGACGAAGCGGGAGGGGATTTGCGACTGCCAGAGAGCGTGCACGCGCCGGTTCTGCGTGAAGCTGACGAATGAGCGGCGCCGCGCGCGCGTCAGCCCGACATAGGCGAGCCGGCGCTCTTCCTCCAGCCCCTCGAGCCCGTTCTCGTCGAGCGAGCGCTGGTGGGGAAACAGCCCCTCCTCCCAGCCCGGCAGGAACACCGTGTCGAACTCGAGGCCCTTGGCGCCGTGCAACGTCATCAGCGAGACACGATCGCCGTCCTCGCCGGCTTCGGCATCCATCACCAGCGAAACGTGCTCGAGGAAGCCTGCCAGGGTATCGAACTCGCCCATGAAACGGACGAGCTCCTTCAGGTTTTCCAGCCGCGAATGGGCTTGCGGGCTCTTGTCCTGCTGCCACATGGCGGTATAGCCGGACTCGTCCAGCACCAACTCGGCCAGATCGGTGTGCTTCATCGTCGCGAGCAGCGAGCGCCAGCGGTCGAGCTGGCGGATCAGATCGGCGAGCGAGCGCCGCGCTTTCGGCTTCAGCTCCTCGGTCTGGCAGATCTCGCGCGCGGCACGCATCAGCTCGATCCCGCGGGCACGGGCGAGCGCGGCGATCTGGGCGATGGTCTGGTCGCCCAGACCGCGCTTGGGGACGTTGACGATCCGCTCGAACTTGAGGTCGTTGGTGGGATTGACGATCAGCCCGAGATAGGCGGTCGCATCCTTGATCTCGGCGCGCTCGTAGAAGCGAGGGCCCCCGATCACGCGGTAAGGCAGGCCGAGGGTCACGAACCGGTCCTCGAATGCGCGCATTTGGAAAGAAGCGCGCACGAGAATCGCGATCTCGTTCAGCTTGTGGTGCTCGCGCTGGAGCTGCTCGATCCGCTCGCCGACCGTGCGCGCTTCCTCTGCATCGTCCCACAGACCTTGCACCGAGACGGGCTCACCCTCGCCCACATCGGTCCGCAGCGTCTTGCCGAGCCGGCCTTTGTTTTGGGCGATCAGTCCGGAGGCGGCCGAGAGGATGTGCGCGGTCGAGCGGTAGTTGTGCTCGAGCC
This sequence comes from Hyphomicrobiaceae bacterium, assembly GCA_031431235.1. GTDB lineage: Bacteria > Pseudomonadota > Alphaproteobacteria > Rhizobiales > Hyphomicrobiaceae > JANNSW01. The sequence goes on along the minus strand of JANPDA010000057.1, from coordinate 16,434 downwards.
GCACCACCTTGGCACCAGGGAACTCGGTCTCGAAGCGGAGGATATTGTCGACCTCGGCACCGCGCCAACCGTAGATCGACTGGTCGTCGTCGCCGACGCAGCAGAGGTTGCTGCTGCCCTGGGCCAGCAACCGCAACCAGAGGTACTGGACGACGTTGGTATCCTGGTACTCGTCAACGAGAATGAAACGGAAGCGCCGGTGATAGATCTCGAGCACATCCGGATGGTTCTGGAGGATGCGCAGCGTCTCCAGCAGCAGATCGCCGAAGTCGGCCGCGTTCAACTCCTTCAGCCGCTTCTGGTAGGCGGCGTAGAGCTCGGCGCCCTTGCCGTTGGCGAAAGCAAGTGCCTCACCCGGGGGAACCTTGGCGGGAATGAGCCCCCGATTTTTCCAGCCATCGATCAGCCCGGCGAGCTGGCGTGCCGGCCAGCGTTTGGCGTCGAGCCGCTCCACCTCGATCAACTGCTTCAGGAGCCGGATCTGGTCGTCGGTGTCGAGGATCGTAAAGCCGGATTTCAGCTCGGCGAGCTCGGCATGGCGGCGCAGGATCTTGACGCAGATCGAATGGAAGGTGCCGAGCCAGGCGAGACCCTCGGCGCTGCCTCCGAGCATGCGTGCGAGGCGCTCCTTCATCTCGCGCGCCGCCTTGTTGGTGAAGGTGACGGCGAGGATCTCGTGGGCCCGCGCGCGGCCGGTTGCCAGAATATGGGCGATGCGCGCGGTCAGCACGCGGGTCTTGCCGGTCCCCGCGCCCGCCAGCACCAGCACCGGCCCATCGAGGGCTTCGACGGCCTCGCGCTGGGCCGGATTGAGGTCGCCCATGTAGGCGGGACCGGCGTGCGCGAGTGCGCGGGCCGAGATTGTTCCTGCGCCTGTGGGGGCCGGCACTGCCATCGTGGAATTTGCCTCCAAGCCGGCGCGGCTCCTTGCGGACCGTCAACCGAATCCAAGCTTTACCCGGACCCTATAGCATGGCGATGTTGGGGTAAAACGTGAACTTTCTGGGGCATGGCCACTCCTCCACACCGCTCCGGGTGCGAAGCGGTGGTTTTGGGGGGCTGTGGTCGAGCGGATCTGGCGGCATGAATATGCTCCCACCGCCTGGGCAGCTGTGCCATAAGGTCATGATCTGGACTTGGGCAGCCCACCCCGCATTGCGTCGGCCGGGGTCGGGTAGCCGGAAGCCCCGTCGTTCACGCGGGCTTGCCGGCCTTTCGAGAGAGGTTGGAGCCTTGCGGGCGTTTCTGTTGTTCGTCGGATCGGTGACGGTGCTGGTGCTGGCGGCCCTGTTCGCCGTGCCTTTGGCTATCGATTGGAACTCCTATCGCAGCACGTTCGAGACCGAAGCCTCGAACGTGCTGGGCCGACCTGTGCGCATCGGCGGCAATGTCGAGGTGCGACTGCTGCCGGCGCCGCGGCTGCATGTGGAGAATGTGCGAATATCGGATGCGACCGGTCGCTTCGACCGCCCGCTGTTCCGCGTGGAAGGTTTCACACTATGGTTGTCGGTTCCCCCGTTGCTGCAGGGGATCGTGGAGGCGCGCGCGATCACGCTCGATCAGCCCGAGCTGCGCTTTGCGGTCGGACCCGATGGCAAGGGCAATTGGGTGGGCTTGGGCGCGGGGCTCGGCGAATTGCCCTATCTGCCCAAGGACGTGACCCTGAGCGCCGTCACCGTGAACGGTGGCACGGTCGGATTGTTCGGCCGTGACGAGGAGGAGATCGCCCATCTCGATCAAGTCAACGGCGAGTTGAGCGCGCCTGCTCTGGCCGGTCCTTATCGCTTCAAGGGCGCGATCGATTTCGCGGGCAAGACCCGCGAGGTCCGGCTGTCGACCGGGGTTGCCGCCGATGAGGGCTTGCGCGTCAAGACCGTGGTCTCGGTTCCCGACGAAGGCAGCTCCTACACGCTCGACGGCATGCTCGCGGGCCTCGGCGGCGCTCTGCGGCTGACCGGCGGGCTCGACGCCCGCGTCCGCTATCTCGGCCTCGCCGAAGGCAGCGCCGAGGGCGCCGCGGCAGCCGATCCCTTCGTCGAGGTCAAAGCCCAAGTCGAGGCCGACCTCCAGGGCGGCCGGCTGCGCGATCTGGCGGCGACATTCCAATCGGATGGGCGGCCGCAGATCCTGTCGGGCGCCATCGAGGCCGTTTGGGGCAAGGGGTTCCGCGTCGATAGCGAGCTTACCGCCCATTGGCTCGATATCGACAAGATCGCAGGCGCGAGCGCCGCGGCAGGCCCCTGGCGCGCGCTCGATCAACTGGCGGGCCGACTGGGACGCTCATTCTCCAACGATGCGCGTGCGAGCCTGAAAGTCCGCATCGAGCAGGCGAGCCTCGGCGGGGAGACCGTGAGCGGCATCGAGCTCGACGTCGAGCATGCGCCGAGCGCGCTCGTGCTCAAGCGTGTCGGCGCCGTGCTGCCGGGATCGAGCGTCCTCAGCGCTTCGGGTCTGCTGTACGATCGCGGCATCGAGGGGCCGGCGTTCGAAGGGCCATTCCGTCTGCGCGGACGCAACCTCGAGCGTTTCCTGGGCTGGTCGCTGCCCGCGCTCGCAGGCATGCGTGGGGAGGCCACGGAGGCAACCGCCAACGCGTTCCTGCTCGATGGCGAGTTGAAGCTCGATCGCAGTGCCATCGGGATCGAGCGGGCGCGCTTGCAGATCGCCGACACGGCCGTTGCCGGGGCCGTGCATGTCGGCTTGGACGAGCGGCGCCATGTCGAGGTGACGCTCGACAGCGACCGCTTGGATCTCTCCGGTCTGGTCGCGCTGCCGCCGACCCTGGCGAGCCTGTTGGATCTGATCGATCCAGTCGCCCGAGGCAGTGCGGCTCCTGCCGGCTCACTGCTTTCGCTGGTCAGCAACGACAGCCGCATCGACCTTCGCTTCGGCGAGCTCGTGACCCGCGATGGTCGACTGCAGGATCTGGCAGCCAAAATCAGCCGGGCTGGCAATCGACTGATGATCGAGCAGCTCGAATTGCGGACAGCCGGCGGCTTGCGGATCGAGACCGATGGCACCCTGACGCTCGGAGGCAAGCGCGAAGGCCAGCTCGGACTGCTGATCGAAGCCTCAGCCGGCGAGGCCGTACGGTCGATGGCGCTTTACCTCGGTCTGCCGACGGCCGTTGCGGGCGATCCCCGGTTCCTGGGCGCTGCCGGCAAGCTGCGTCTGGCGGGGCTCTTGACGGTCGGCCGGCGTGGCCCCGGTGTGCTCGATCTGACGGCTGACGGCGAGGCCGATGGCGGGCGCCTCACCTTGTCGCTGCGCAGTGACGGCACCGGCAAGACGCTTGGCGCGAGCCAGGTCGATCTGTTCTGCCGCATGACCCATCCCGATGGTGCAAGGCTCGTCGGCAATCTCGTGCGCAACAGCCCCGACGCCGGTGGGCCGGGTGCCGCTGCCGTCGCCGCGGTCGAGGAAGCCAGGGACGTGCTGGGGGCCAGCGAGATCGAGCCTGGCGAGCTGTCGCTGCGTGCGAGCGGCGTGCCGGAGAAGGGGCTGAGCACCGTGCTCAGTCTGCGCAGCAAGCAGGTCGCGGCCTCGTTCGAGGGGGTCGCGACACTGGTCGATGGCCGGCTCGATCTGGAGGGAGCGCTCCGAGCGACTGCGGCCGATGCCGGGCAGGCGTTGAAGCTCGTACGTCTGGACCGCTTGTTCGATGGCCGCGGCGAGCCGCTGCGATTGGCCGCAGTGTTGCGCCGCGAGCAGGCGCGGCTGCAGATCGAGGATGCGATTGCCGCGGTCGGCTCCAGAGCGTTCCGGGGCAGCCTGTCGCTGGAGGATCGCGACGGGCGGACCTTTGCGAGTCTGAAAGCGCGGGTCAGCAAACTGGAGCTGGTCTCGCTGCTGCGCGGGTTGACGCCGGCGCACGGTGTGTCAGCGCCCGAGCCAGTGACGGAGACCGGCAGCACCAGCACAGCGCAAGACGCGGGCGCCAGCATTGCCGCGGTGACGACCGCTGCCGTGCCCTGGTCCGATCTGCCGTTCGACTTTTCCGCTTTAGACGGCATCGAGGCCCATGTCGAGATCGACGCCGGTACGCTGCAACTGCTGCCCGGGTTCGCCCTGACCAAGGCCAGCCTCGTCGCCGAAGCCAGCGAGGGGCGGATCGATCTCACGTCGCTCGAAGGGGAAGCGCTTGGCGGGAAGGTACGGCTCGATGGGGTTCTGAAGCGCGAGACGGCCGGCGCGAGCGCCAAGGTAGCGGGCGAGCTGAGTGGCGTGTCGTTGCTGCGGATCGTCGATCCCGAGGCCAATCTCGCGCGCGCGAACGGCTCCGCGACACTGGCGCTTTCGGCCTCGGGCACGGGCCTCAGCCCTCGCGGTCTGGTGACGGTGCTCGCGGGCTCGGGCGAGTTGCGGCTGGCGGGCGGCGAGTTGACGGGGCTGGCGCCAGCGACGGTCGATGCCGTTGCCCGCACTGTCCTGGCCGAGGACGCCCGCAACTACGATACCGAGGACACGATCGCAATGCTCGGCGAGCGTCGGTTTTTCGGCCGGTTCCCCTTCGAGGGCATCCAGGTGCCGGTGACCGTCGCCGACGGCACCTTGCGGATTGGCGAAGCCGTGGCTGACACCCGCGAGGCCAAGCTCGCCGTCAAGACCGCGCTCGATCTGCAGACGCTGATGCTCGACAGCGAATGGACGCTGCAGCCCAAGGCGGCCGAGCCCAGAGCATCCGCTCTTCCCGGATTTTCCCTCGTCTACGCGGGGGCGCTCGCCGATGCTGCAAAAATCCAGCCGAGGATCTCGGCAGAGCCGTTGCTGCGCGAGTTGGCGGCGCGGCGGCTGATCGGGGGACCCGAGCAGCTTCAGGGCGTGTGGCCAGTCGTCGAGGGCGGGGCCGAAGCCGGCCTTGCGCCGGAGGTGGCGGCGGTTGCAGCCACCGAGACGGGCGACAGCCTCGATATTCCCGAGCCCGCGGTGATCATGATCCCCGAGCCGACCGCGCCTCAGGCGATCTCACGTGCAGCTCCCGCCTCGTCCCAGCGCAGCCTGACCGGCTCAGTCACCACGCGCAAGCTGAAGAAGAGCGGGCAGCAAGCCCAGCAGACCCAGCAGGCCAATCCCGGCAAGAAGGGCAACCTGGTCGATTCGAAGCGCTGATGCGGAGCTGCCGTTGCCGTACTGGGCGGAGCGACAGCTTGCGAAACGAGGACGGGATGGCCACTCGAGCGAGGATCGGTTCGCCCCTGCGCGAACCCGTATCAGACCCCACCCGCCTCGGCCTCGACCGGCAACGCCTTGCCCGCATCGCCGGCTGGATGCAGCGCTACGTGGACGACGGCCGCTTCGCCGGCTGCCAGGCGCTGGTCGCTCGCCGCGGCGAGGTGGCGTATCACGCCACGGCAGGCTTGCGTGACACTGCGAGCCGCAAACCCTGGATGCCCGACACCATCGCTCGCATCTATTCGATGACGAAGCCGGTGACGTCGGCCGCCTTCATGATGCTCTACGAGGAAGGGCTCGTGCATCTGGATGATCCGGTGGAAGCATTCCTGCCCGAGCTCGCCGGCTTGCGTGTGCTTGCGCCCGGCGCAACCTCGATCGCCGACACCCGGCCTGCCGCCGTCCGCCCGACCCTGCATCATTTGCTGACCCACACCGCCGGGTTCAGCTACGCGTTCCAGGGTGGGGTGTTGGGGCCGGTTTACGGCGCGGCAAAGCTCGGCACCAATCCAGGTGGCGGCGGGCTCGAGCTCATGGTCGAGCATCTGGCCACGCTGCCGCTCGCTTGCGAGCCCGGTTCGGCCTGGCACTATGGTGTGTCGACCGATGTGCTCGGCCGGGTGATCGAGGTCGTGTCCGGCGTGCCACTCGACCGGTTCATCGATCAGCGGATCCTGCAGCCGCTCGGGATGGTGGACACGGCCTTCTCGGTGCCCGAGGCACGCATCGATCGCTTCGCTTCGCTCTACACGCCCCGACCGGGCGGCGGGATCGATCTCGTGGAGACGGCCGAGGCGAGCGTCCACCGTCAGGGCAAGGTCGACACCCCGCTCGGTGGCGCCGGGCTGCTGTCGACTGCCGGCGATTATCTGCGCTTTGCCGAAATGCTGCGGCGCGGCGGCAGCGTCGGTGGCGAGCGGCTGCTGGGGCCGAGGACGGTTCGACTGATGCGCCAGAACCATCTGCCCGGTGATCTGGCCTCGATGGGGCCGAAGGTGTGGAGCGAGACATCGTTCGAGGGCGTCGGCTTCGGGCTCGGCCTGTGGGTGATGCTGGACCCGGCTCGCGCGCGCATGTCGGCCAGTCCAGGCGACTGCGGTTGGGGCGGCATGGCGAGCACGGTGTTCTGGATCGATCCCGCCGAGGAGCTGTCGGTCGTGTTCCTGACTCAGCTCGTGCCCTCGGATGCGACGGCCAACCGCAAGGAGCTGCGGGCGCTGGTGCACCAGGCAATCGTCGATTGAGCCGGATCGACAAGGCAACGGCCGCTCGTTGGCGGCCGCTGGCTGAAACAGGGTTGTCCGGTCGCAAGCCGGTCGGCGATCAGCCGCAGGCCTCGAGCAGTTTCTGGCGCGCTTTGAGAGCGGCGCCCCACTCCTCGGGCGACACGGATTCGCAGTAGTCGGTAAGCGCCTTCTTGTCGGTGGTCCAGCCGTCGCCCGTGAGGCCGCAGCTCTTCTGCTCGTTGGTCTGCTGCTGCTTGGCCGACTGCAGCGCGTACCAATTGCAATCTTCCTCGGCTTTCGCCGCGGTGCCCGCCAGGGCCGAGCCCATGATCGCTGCCATCGCAACCGCGAGGAGACCTGTCCGCTTCATCTGAGCCTTGCGTGTCACGCGCATTTTGCTTCCCGATTGATTGACCAAGGGTACTCGGTTGATCGATCTGGGGGCCGGATTGTGGCAATTCAAGCCTGTGGCCGTCATGCCGCGTCCCGATCCCATAAGTCCATCACCGTATCGCAGTGCAGTCTAGCCATGCAACATGAACCCCCCCTGAACCAATTGGCGCAATTGCTTGGCAGGGGTTGGCCCGACTTGGCCAGGGCCGTCACGGCGCCCAGCGAATGCGCCCGGCAGCGGCGACGTCGAGCCCTCCGAGCTCGGCGGCCCGCACAGCGAGGCGGGGGCTCTGCACCAGTGCGATGAAGGCCTGCAGCGGCGGCCGGAAGTAGTCCCGCTGGCGCATCAGGAGGTCGAAATGCTCGTAGGCCAGCGGCAGGAATGGCAGGCCCGAGCCGATCGCCACGGACCGCGTTGCAATGCCGCAGTCGGCACGACCGGCGCGGATCGCCTGGGCAATGTCGGGGCCGGTCGGAGCGATCCCTTCGGCCGCAACGAGGGCGCCCAGGTCGGCTCGCTCGCGCCTGAGCAGGGCTTGGAGCAGTTGGCGCGCACCGGCGCCGCCGGGGCGCATCGCGAAGCGGGCGTGCTTGCCTGCGACGTCAGCGAGGGACGCGAGCTCCATCGGGTTGCCGGGTGCAGTCAGCAAACCCTGCTCGCGCGTGGCGAAGCCGATCAGGACGGCGTCGGCCAGGCCCGGCTCGCGCGAGACGGTCGCCACATTGGCGTCGGCGTCGGCATGCTCCAGGTCGTGGAAATGGATCGCCGCCATCGCGACCTCGCCCTCGAGCAGACGCCGGTAGCCCGCCTCGCTGCCCTCGGGAAGTGAAGCGAGCCCGGAGCCGCTCTCACGCAGCGCCCATTCGAGCAGCGGATCGTGGCTGCCACCGACGATGGCAGGTGGGATCGGCGGCAACAGGCCGGGAGGCCGCGACAGTCCGGCCAGCACCCAGCGGTCGAGCTCGGCGCGTGGAAACAGCCATTTGCCGGTCGCCTTCGTGCAGGGGATCCGCTGCTCGGCCACCAGCTCGTAGAGCTTGCGCTCGCTGAGCTTCAAATAGTCGGCGGCTTCGGCCGTGGTGAGGAGCTGCATTGGTGCTCGAATGTTGCAGATTTATGCAATATTTACATCAATTGACATTTTATAGGAGAAAATGCAGATATCCGCAACAGAGTTGCGAGCATGGGTTGCGAGCGTGGGATGGGGTAGTGAGCCAAAGCACTGTCTTCGAACTCCTGCTCAGCGGCGACCCTGCGCTGCTCGCGATCGTGCGCCTGTCGCTCGAGGTGACGCTCTCGGCCACGCTGCTGTCCGCGCTGGTCGCGTTGCCGCTCGGTGCATTGATTGCACTCGCGCGGTTTCCGGGGCGCAGTGCCGTCGCGATCTCGCTGAACGCTCTGATGGGGCTGCCGCCGGTGGTCGTGGGTCTGTCGGTCTATCTGCTGCTGTCGCGCTCGGGGCCGCTCGGCTCGGCCGGGCTGTTGTTCACGCCGGCGGCGATGGTGCTGGCGCAGGCGATCCTGGTACTGCCGATCCTGGCAGCACTGACCCGCCAGACGATCGAGGATCTGGCGCAAGAGTACCGCGAGGAGCTGGCGGCCATGGATGTCCGTGGCTTTTCGCTGGTGACGACGCTGTTGTGGGATGCACGCTTCTCGTTGGTCACGATCCTGCTTGCGGGGTTTGGCCGGGCGGCTGCCGAGGTCGGTGCCGTGATGATCGTCGGCGGCAACATCGACGGGTTCACGCGCGTGATGACGACGGCGATCGCGCTCGAGACCTCCAAGGGCAATCTGGCATTCGCAACCGGGCTCGGCGTGGTGCTGATCGCGATCGTGCTCGCGGTCAATGCGCTGGCCTGGGGCGTCCGTGTCTCGGCGCAACGCCATGGGGAGTGAGGGCATGCGCCAGGCCACTAGCTTGCTGCCGGTCGAGCTTGCCGGCGCCGGCTACGTGGCGGGTGGCGTCGAGATCCTGCGCGGCATCGATCTGATGATCGCAGCGGGCGCCCCGACCGTCGTGATGGGTCCCAACGGCTCGGGCAAGACGACCCTCCTGAAACTCGCCATGGGGCTGATTGCGCCGACGGCGGGAATGATCCGGCGGGGAGGCGGCCTGCACGCCTCGGCCCGCGCCGGCTTTGTCTTCCAGAAACCGGTGATGCTGCGCCGCTCAGCAGCTGCCAATGTGCGGTTCGCGTTGCGGGCAGCAGGACGGAGCAGCGAGCCAGGCGAGGTCGCCGCGCACCTTTCGCAAGTCGGCCTCGAGCATCTTGGCGACCGGCCGGCCCGACGCCTCTCGGGTGGTGAGCAACAAAAGCTTGCGCTGGCGCGTGCGCTTGCCCGGGCCCCCGAGCTGATCTTCCTCGACGAGCCGACCGCCAGCCTCGATCCGGCTGCAACCAAGGCCGTCGAGGACATCGTCGAACGCGCCGCTGCCGCCGGGATCAAGGTGGTGATGGCAACTCACGACGCCGCCCAGGCAAGAAGGCTCGCCGGCGAGGTCGTGCTGCTGGTCCAGGGCCGAATTGCCGAGCATGCCCCGGCCGACCGGTTCTTCGACGCCCCGGCAAGCCGCGCAGGAGTGGCCTTTCTCCGGGGCGAGCTCGTGCTCTGACACTCGAACGAGGCGATGCCCATGACCATTCGACGCCCGCTGCTCGTTGCCGGTGCCAGCCTGCTGCTCGCAATCGCCCCCGTTGCGGCGGCTGATCCTTCGATCGTCGTCGCCTCGACCACGTCGACGCAGGATTCCGGCCTCTTCGGTCACATCCTGCCCCTGTTCGAGGCGAAGTCCGGCATCGACGTGAAAGTCGTCGCCCAGGGCACGGGCCAAGCGCTCGAGACCGCCAAGCGCGGTGACGCCGATGTCGTCCTCGTGCATGCAAAGGAAGCCGAGGAGAAATTCGTCGCCGAGGGTTTTGGCGTTCAGCGCTTCGATGTCATGTACAATGATTTCGTACTGGTCGGCCCCAAGGCCGATCCGGCCGCCGTCGCGCGCACCAGCGACATCGTTGCGGCGTTGAGAAAAGTGGCTGCTGCCGGTGCGATCTTCGTCTCGCGCGGCGACGATTCAGGGACCCACAAGGCCGAGCTGAAGCTCTGGAAAGCAGCCGGGCTCGATCCATCGGGTGAGAAGCCCGCCTGGTACCGCGCGATCGGCCAGGGCATGGGCGCCGCCCTCAACACGGCCGGCGGGCTCGGCGCCTATGTGCTCTGCGACCGCGGCACCTGGATCGCGTTCGCGAGCAAGGGCGAGCTCGCTATTGTGGTCGAGGGCGACAAGCCCTTGTTCAACCAGTACGGCGTGATGCTCGTCAATCCTGCCAAGCACCCGCATGTGAAGGTGAAGGAGGGCCAAGCCTTCATCGAATGGATCCTCTCTGTCGAGGGGCAGAATGCCATTCGCAGCTATCGGATCGAGGGCCAGCAAATGTTCTTCCCCAATGCCGATCCCGCTCAGTTGAAGCAGGCCGGCTGAGAATTGGGTTTGATGCCGATCAACGCGCGGCGGGAGACGAGCGTGTAGCTTCCACTCGATTATCCCCCAACCACGTGGAGACCGGAGATGGTTCGCAAGGTTCTATGCGCTCATGACGGAATGGAGCATTCAGACGCAGCGGTGCTGCTCGCGGCCGAGCTGGCGAAGGCAACGGGGGCCTCGCTCACCTGCCTTGCCGTCAACACCGCGCTCGGGGGCGCGCGAGGGCCGGTAACGATGACCTGGGACGACAGGGAGGCCGATGCCGTGGCTGCCAGTGCCAGCCGCGTGGCAACGCAGGCCGGAGCCTCCGACGTCAAGACCGTAATCGCCAAAGGGCGCGATCCTGCTGGCGCCATCGTCCACTATGCTTTCGAGCATGGCTTCGACCACATTGTGGTCGGAACCGGCGAGAAAGGAGCAATGAAGAGGCTGGTGATCGGCTCGGTATCGGCCGATGTGGCGGCCAAGGCTCATTGTCCGGTCACGATTGCCCGGTGACGCGGGGCAGCCTCTGTTCGGGGAACGTCATACCAAATCCGGTCGATCAGTTCCCGCTTTCCCGATCCAGGGCAGGTAGCCAAATCGCTCGATTCGCCACGCGCCTCCGGCGCGACGTCGGCCCTGGGCACCGGATGGTCGCTGTCTTGGTGTGGCGCGCCTCCGGCGCGACGGCGGTCTCCAGGGAGACGGAGTGGCGAAGCGATCGGCCAGTGTACGTATCAATCCCAGGGATTGATCACGACGAGGCCCGGAATCGCGAAGTCCCGCCGGTTCCGGGTCACGAGCTTCAGATCGTGATGGCGCGCAGTCGCGGCGATCAGGCTGTCGGCCACGGGAAGCGATCTCCCCACCTCGGCAAGGAGCCGCCCCCAGCGCTCGGCGACCGCGAGGGAGATGGGGAGCAGGCGGTGTCCGAGCTCAGCAACGAGCTCGACATCGATCCAGAGTTGCAGGGTCTGTTGCTTCGGTCCGCCTGGCATTTTGGCAATGCCTCGGCGGATCTCCCCGACAGTGAGGACAGACGCGTGTATCGCGGTTGAGGGCACTTGCTCGAACCATTGCCGTACACGTTCGTCGGGGCGCGGACGCGTCATCTCTGAGAATATGTTGATGTCGAGCAGATATCTCACACGTCGACAGGCCTTTCGGTGTCGTCGGGATCCCGCTCCAGATCGAGCTCGACCCCGACGAGCGGCGATCTGCGCATGACCTCCCAGAATGTCTCCGGTTTTCCGATCAGCCGCTCGTACTCGGTCTGCGACAGCAGGACGGCCTTGATCTCGCCGTGGACGGTGATCTCCTGGGGGCCTTCGGTCTCGGCGCGTTTCACCAGCTCGGAGAGCTTGGCTTTGGCTTCCTGCAGTTGCCAGCGCATGGGACGTGTCCTTTTATAGTCTGACTAGCCGGACTATAACCGGCTCCGTGACCCACCCTCAGATCACCTCGCCGAGCGCCTCCAGCACCCGGTCGACATCCGCGGCCGAATTGTAGTGGACGAGGCTCACGCGCGCGACGCCTACCTCCGGATCGACCCCGACGGCCTCGATCAAGCGGCGGGCGTAGAAATCGGCGCCGCCGCCGATGGCGATTTTCCGCTTGGCGAGATGCCCCATGACACCTTCGGGCGTGCCACGCTTGGGCACGAACGCAATGGTTGCGGCGCGCTTGTGCACCTCCGCCGTCTCCGGCCCGATGATGCGCGCGCCCTTGTCGCGCAGCAGAGTGAGCACGCGGCTCGCCTGCTCGCATTCATGGGCGTGGAAACGCTCCATCACGGCGCGCACGCGGGCGCCGGCCCCCGTCCCGACGAGACCCTCGTGGGCCGCGACCTCCTCGAAATAGTCGATCACGCCGCCGGCGCATGCGATCTCGCCATGCTGAGGTCCGGCAGGGGTCAGCCGCTTGCCGAGCAGCTTGGCGTTGAAATAGTGGCCTTGGTTGGCGATGCGCTCGAGGCTGTCGCGCTGCACGTACATCAGGCCCTGATGCGGGCCGAACACCTTGTAGAGGCTGAAATAGTAGAAATCCGCTCGAAGCGCCTTCATGTCGGCGATCATGTGCGGCGCGTAGGAGACCGCGTCGACCGCGAGCCGTGCGCCGGCCGCGTGCACCAGCCTGGCAATCGCCGGAATGTCGTTGATCTCTCCTGCGATGTTGGAGCAGTGCGTCACCGAGACGAGCTTGGTGCGCTCGTTGAGGAGGCGCTTCAGCCCGGCCAGATCGAGCCGGCCGGTCTTGGGATCGACCGCCCATTCGCGCACGACGATGCCCGAATTGCCGTCGGCGAGCCGCCGCCAAGCGCCGACATTGGCCTCGTGATCCTGGTTGGTGACGATCACCTCATCGCCTTGTCGCAGCTCCGCCTTCAGCGCATGCGACAGCACATAGGTGTTCATGCTGGTCGAGGGCCCGAACATCACCTCCTCGCGCTCGGCATTCAGAGCCTCGGCCCACTGGGTGTGCGAGCGGTCCATGGCGCGGCCCACCTCGGACGACGGGTCGGACACCCAATAGGGCTGCACCTTGGTTGCGACCATGTAGTGGTGCAGTTTGTCGACGACGTGCCGCGGCGCATAGGCCCCGCCCGCATTCTCCGCCATCACCCAGGCCCCGGTCTCGGGATGGGCGAAAGCGGGAAACTGGGCACGGACGAAGTCGAGGTCGAGGGCGGGCATGGGATTGCTCATGGGTTCGATCGGGGCTGCGATCCCCTAACACCGGGAGCGTGCGGCGTCGAGGGTGCCGCCGGCAGCGCGTTTCCCCTCGCAATCCTCCCCGACTCGGCCCTGAAATGGCCGGGCGGCGGGGGACACATGGGCTACTCACTCTACATCGTCGAATGCGCCGACGGCAGCCTCTATACCGGCATCGCCGTCGACGTCGAGCGGCGCATCCGCGATCACAATGGGGCCACCCGCAAGGGCGCGCGCTATACGGCGGCGCGCCGGCCGGTCGTCCTCGTCTACGCAGCCCCGTTTGCTACACGCTCGCAGGCATTGAAGGCGGAAATTCGCGTGAAGCGGCTGACGCGATCGCAGAAGGAGGCGCTGATCGAGGGCGCATCCAGTCGTCGAGCGGCCGGCCCATGACAGGCAAAGAGGAAGCTTTCGACGCTGTGATCCTCGGGGCGGGAGCCGCCGGGCTGATGTGCGCGCTGACAGCGGGGCAACGCGGCCGCAAGGTGTTGCTGCTCGAGCATACCGACAAGGCCGGTGCCAAGATCCTGATTTCGGGCGGTGGGCGCTGCAACTTCACCAATCTCGCGAGCGAGCCCGACCGTTTCATCTCGGAGAACCCCCATTTCTGCACCTCGGCGTTGAGCCGCTATACGCAGACGGATTTCATCGCGCTGGTCGGGAAGCATCGCATTCCCTTTCACGAGAAGACGCTCGGTCAGCTCTTTTGCGACGGCTCGGCGCGTGCGGTCGTGGCGATGCTGCTGGGGGAATGCGCGGCGGGTGGCGTCGATCTCCGGCTCGGGCACACGGTCACCGGCGTGACGCGCGCACAGGCATTCCGGATCGAGACGGTATCGGGTTGCTTTACTGCGCCATCGCTGGTGCTGGCAACGGGCGGGCTATCGATACCCAAGATGGGTGCGACCGGGCTCAGCCATGATCTTGCGCGGCAATTCGGTCTGCGCCTGACTCGGATGCAGCCGGGATTGGTGCCGTTGCGCGCAGCGCCCGACACGCCCGGGTTCGATTCCGCGCTCGCTGGCGTTTCCTTGGATGCCGTTGCCTCGTTCGCGGGGAAGGCGTTTCGCGAGGGCCTGCTGTTCACCCACCGCGGTCTTTCCGGCCCGGCGATCCTGCAGATCTCCTCCTATTGGCATCCTGGCGGCACGGTCGCACTCGATCTGTTGCCCGGGCTCGACGCGGGCGCATTTCTGCTCGAGCGCAAACGCGCACGGCCCAAGGCCATGCCGCGGACGGTGCTGGCCGAGGTGCTGCCGGCGCGCCTGGCGCAGTCGCTGGCCGCGGCACAGCTGCCGGCGGCTGCCCTCGCCGACATTCCCGATCGCTCGCTCGCCGAATGCGCCGCCCGGCTGAAGGCCTGGGCGTTCCGGCCGGAGACCACGGAAGGCTATGCCAAGGCCGAGGTGACCGTCGGGGGCATCGATACGCGCGAGCTGTCCTCGCGAACGATGGTGGCGCGTGCCGTCCCCGGCCTCTACGCGATCGGGGAAGCCGTCGACGTCACCGGCTGGCTCGGGGGCTACAATTTCCAATGGGCGTGGTCGAGTGGTTGGGCAGCCGGACAGGCGATCTGACGGCGGTTTGCTGTTCTGGCTTGGTGGCGGGGATTGGTTTGGCCTATGGAAGGCGCGCGAGGCCCTCCTGCCCGAGATCGACACGCATGACCGCCACCCCAAAAGCCTACCGCTACCTCGACCTGATCACTGCCGCCTTCGTGACGGTGCTCGTGTGCTCGAGCCTGATCGGGCCGGCCAAGATCACGGAGGCGACGCTGCCCGTCGTCGGCACGGTCTCGTTCTCGGCGGCGGTGCTGTTCTTCCCGCTCTCCTACGTCTTCGGCGACATCCTGACCGAGGTCTATGGCTACGCGCGTGCGCGCCGCGTCATCTGGGCGGGATTTGCCGGGCTCGTGTTCGCGGCCGCCATGAGTGCGATGATGCTGGCACTGCCGTCGGCCTCGTTCTGGGAGCAGCAGGGGGCCTACGAGACGGTGTTCGGCAATACCTGGCGGATCGTGCTCGCCTCGATCGCCGCCTATCTCTGCGGCGAGCTCGTCAACTCGTTCGTGCTCGCCAGGATGAAGGTCTGGCAGCAGGGCCGCCACCTCTGGAGCCGCACGATCGGCTCGACCATTTTCGGGCAGGCGGTCGATTCGGCGATCTTCTTTCCGGTCGCCTTCTGGAATTCCGGCATCGTGCCCAACGAGGCGATCCTGGGGATCGCGCTGACCGAATACGTCATCAAGGTCCTGATCGAAGCCGGCCTCACGCCCTGGACCTATGCGGTCGTGGGCGCCCTGAAGCGCTCCGAGCAGGAGGATTTCTACGACCGCGACACGGATTTCTCGCCGTTCAAGGTGAAGGCCTGATGGCGCGAGTAGACGGATTCATGCTTCGCCGCGCTGGCGCGACGAATGCCTCACGTGTTGCACGATGATTTCGGCATCCTCGACACGGTAGAAGATCAGGTAGGGATAGGTGACGATCGGCACCACGCGCACAGCTTCAATTTCAGTTGGCGCACCGCTCTCGGGGAATATCTCGAGGCGCCGCAACTTGCGGATGATCTCCTGCATGACCTTGCGAGCCGCTTCGGGATGCTGGACCAACAGGTAGGCACGGATGGCGAGGAGATCGGCCCTGGCTCGCGGTGCGATCCGCAGCTTCACACCTCGAGCTCGTGAAAGAGCGCCGCAACCTCGTCATCCGTCAGCAGCTCGCCGCGCTCGATCTGGGCGTCGGCTTCGGCGATTGCTGCCCGCTCCTCGTCATCGAGCCCGTATAGCCCGAGCGGGTCGAGGCCGATAATGTGCCGCGCAATGCGATTCTGCACAGCGGCCGGCAGCTCGCTCACGCGGTCGACGGCCTCTCGCAGCAACGGGCTCATCTTTCCCATCGTCGAATCTCCCTTGCGAATCTCTCGACCGGCTGCGGCGAGATAGACTTGGCTTACTGCCATTGCAACGTTCCAACGAGGGCGAATGACCGCTACCAACGTCGCAAGATTACCCTGGCCGCGACGGGCTGAGCAAGCGAGATCGGATACGCCGTGATCGCCATCATCGACATCATCGGCCGAGAACTCCTCGATCCGCGCCGGGCTCGTCGACGTCGCCGAAGCGGAGCATCGACGTCCCGCCGCGCGTGCCTGCGGAGGCGACGAGGATCGGCTCGATCACGGCATCGGGCGCCTCCGCATCTGAGCCGTAGACGTAGAGTGTGCCGTCGCTCGATCCATCGCGTTCTCGTGGCCGTCGATCTCGCCGACGGACGCCTCGAACTCGTCCTCGATCGCGAACAGGGGGCCGCGATCATTCGAGGCCGCGGTGAAGATTCGCTTGCCGTAATCGACGAAGCCGGTAGTCACGAAGTGTTTGGACATGGTCGAGCCCACATTCTTTGGAGTGCTGGCGCGTTTTGCCGCGCAATCGGCGAGCGCTCTATGGGTCGAACTCGCCAG
>JANPDA010000056.1:0-30468 GCA_031431235.1 Hyphomicrobiaceae bacterium | reverse complement strand
GTAATTTACACCTCCGACCACGGTATGTCACTCGGCACGCATGGCTTCTGGGGACATGGCGAGGACACCTGGCCCTCGAACACGCACCGAGAGGCGCACCACATCCCGTTCATAGTCAAGCCGCCGGGCCCACGGATCGAGTCGCTGGTGCGGGATGAACTCGTCGGCACCACAGACATCTTCGCCACCATTACCGACTTCGCCGATGCCGTTCGGCCGACGGCCGCTGAGAGCCCGTCGCGTAGCCTACGGCCGCTGCTCGCGCCTGGCCCCGCACCCTGGCACGAGGCCGTGTTCATGGAGCAGGAGGAGACACGCGCCATTCGTACACAGCACTGGCTGCTGATGTGCCGCCTTAAGCCCAACCCTTACGGCTTCTGTGATGAGCTGTTCCATCTGCGGTCCGATCCGGACGAGCGGCGCAATGTCGCCGACGAGCCGGGGAATGCAGCAATCCTCGCCGAGCTGCGGCAGCAACTCGACACGTTCTTTGCCACCTACTCCAATCCGAAATGGAATCTCTGGCGGGGCGGTACGGTGAAATCGAACTCGACCCGCCCTTTCCTTTGGCGCGAGCTGTGGGGCGAGAGCTGGCGGCCAGGGTTTTGAGGGGAAGCACGAGTGCGGGCGGGGGCCCCGCGGTCAGCGAGAGTCGTCTGCGGCAACCTCACGGCCGAGTTCTCGGCATCGTGCCAGAACAGCAGAGTGCCGGACGTCAATGCCATAAAGAGCGCAAGGATATAGGCAACGGCGCGTTGGCATTCGGCAACATGGTCCGAGTCCGGTCAAGTACGGCCATGCCGGAGGCATCTCCACTCCATCCGTAGCCGAGGGTGAAGCGGACGACAAGAGCCCTCTTCGACCGCTGTCCAACAAACCCTTCGCTTGTTATCCATCAACCGATGTCACTGATCGGCCCCACCCTCCAGCCGCGACACCCCCGCTCGCATGTCCGCCCACGCTCTGACCGGACATGATGGTGACGGCGGTCCCGTCGTTGCTGGGCGCTGCCGCCGTCGAATGCTCAAAAAAATTCGCCGGGGGAAGGCACGCCACCCACCACCCCGCGCTCACCCCCCCTTCTCCACCCCGATCACGAACAGCACCCAGTAGTCCTGCTTGCTGCAGCCCTCGACCGGGGGCATCAGGCTGCCGGGGATGACCGGGAACACGGCCCTCGGCGCCTTCTCCGGCGAGCACGAGTTGCTGCCCGAGGCCGGCTTGTAGCGCGCGGAGCGGCATTTGAGGTGGGTCACGTCATGCAGCGTCGCGCCGGCGCCGAGCTCCCAGCGATGCGCGCCGTCCTTGTCCTTGGGGTGAATGGTCAGCACGCTCATCAGCTCGCGGCCGCCGGTGACCAGGTACTTGCCGGGTGCGAGAGGCACGTCCGGCTGCTCCATGATCAGCCCGTTCTCCTCGAGCCACCAGTCCGCGCTGTCGAACCTCCATTGCGCGGGCGCGACGCCGCCAGCGGCCTTCAGCTGCTCGAAATTCGTGAGCCGCACGCCGCGCGGACCCGGATCGACACGCCAGAGACCCCAGGAATCCGCTCCCGTCCCCGAGGTCGCGCCCGGATCGGCCAGCGCCGCGATGAACTGGGTCGGAATGCGCGTGAATGTCGTCTCGGCGGCGTCCTGCGGCCCGAGCGGCATCACGAGCAGGGGAAGCGCCAGGAGCGCGCGGTGCATCAGTCGCTGTTGCTTCTTGCCTGCGGGCACCAAGGCCGTTCTCCTCGTGTTCCAACTCTTACATTTGGTTCCCGCCTTCCCGGACGCCGCCGCAGGCGGTGATCCGGGATCCAGGACCATAGGCGAGGCACTTCCGAGTAGCTCCTGGACCCCTGCGCGACAGGTCGAGCCGGGGAAACGGGCACCTTCTGGTAGGGCCAAAACACTTGCTACCGGAAGGCAATCGAGAGCTGTCGTACTGCTCATAACCTGAACCGGCCGCGGCTGCAATGCTCGGTACCCGTCGCGTCGGGCGCCTCCTCAGCTCTGCCCGCTCTCCTCCGGCCTGTCGACGCCTTCGGCCGCCGTTGCCCCATCTTCGCTCGTCGCCGCCACAGGCGCCGCGGCAACCTCCGCCGCCTTCACCACCTTCGGACCACCGGCCGAGACCGCGACCATCGCGGCCCGCAGCACCCGGTCGCCGATCATGTAGCCGTCCTGGAACACCTGCACGATCGTGCCCGTGGCGACGGTTGCGTCCGGCACCTGGACGACGGCCTGATGACGATTGGGATCGACGCGCTCGCCCATCGGGCTGAAGCGCAGGACGCCGTGCCGCTCGAGGCTGGCGAGCAGATCGCGCTCCAGCAATTGCACGCCTTCGAGGAAGCTCTTCAGCGCCGGATCCTTGTCGGCGGCATCCGGGGGTACGTGCTCGATCGCGCGCTTGATGCTGTCGCCCAGGCCCAGCACGTCGCGGGCGAAGTCGGCGACCGCGTACTTCTTGATGTCGGCCTTCTCGCGCTCGGTGCGCTTGCGCAGGTTCTCGAGCTCGGCGGCCGTGCGCAGCAAGCGGTCGCGATAGCCGTCGCGCTCGGCCGTGGCGGCGGCGAGCATCTCCTCAGCGCTCGGGAGGCCACCGACGAGGCCGGAGAGATCGGCCTCGGTCAGCGCTGCCACGGTCTCGGAGGCAGGGGCCGCCGCTTGCGTGGCGGCGCCTTCCGGCGCTTCGGGCTTGATGTCGTTCTGGGGATTGGTCATCGGTTCCATCTTCCTGACGCTAGTGTTCCGACTCATTCATTCGGTACCCCAAATGAATGGCCAGCCCACTAGCCAACTCTTTGTTTGTGTTCCCTCTTTCCATTCATTGATCCAGCTTCGCCGGAATCGAATGAATGGGAGGGAACACTCGAGCGCGCTGGCCGGCCGGACTTTTCGGCCGAGCGCGACGATTCGGACGGATTGTCGTGTTGCAGCGCAAAAAATCAAGTGACGATGCGCCCGACGAGCTTGGCGGTGAAATCGACCATGGGAATGATCCGCGCATAGTTGAGGCGGGTCGGCCCGATCACGCCGAGCATGCCGACGATCTTGTTTTCGCTATCCTTGAAGGGGGCGACGATGAGGGAGGAGCCAGACAGCGAAAACAGGCGGTTCTCCGAGCCGATGAAGATCCGCACGCCGTCCGCCTGCTCGGCCGCGTTCAGCAGCTGGATCAGCTCGCGTTTGGTCTCCAGGTCCTCGAACAGCTTCCTGATGCGCTCCAGATCGGCGATCGCCGTCACGTCGGCGAGCAGCTTGGATTGGCCGCGCACGATCAGGCTCTGGCTCTCCCCACCCCCGGACCAGGTGGCGAGGCCCGCCTCGATCACCTTCTCCGCCAGCTCGTCGAGCTCGGTCTTGCGCCGCGAGAGGTCCTTTTCGACCCGGGCCTTGGCCTCATCGAGCGTCGCGCCGCGGATCTGGGCGTTCAAATAGTTGGAGCATTCGGCAAGAGTCGATGCCGGCAGCCCTTTGGGGATGTCGATGACGCGGTTCTCGACACGGCCGTCGTCGCCGACCAGCACGACCAGTGCTTTCGTCGGCTCCAGCCGCACGAACTCCACGTGCTTGAGGCGAGCCGTCTGCTGCTCGGCGAGCACGATGCCGGCGCAATGGCTGAGCCCCGAGATCATCTCGCTCGCCTCGGCCAGCATGTCCGCCATCGAGCCCGGCCGGCGTTTGCCCGCGATCTGGCTCTCGATCTGCCGGCGCTCCTCGTCGGAGAGATCGCCGACCTCGAGCAGGCCATCGACGAACAGCCTGAGCCCTGAGTCGGTCGGCAAGCGCCCGGCCGAGGTGTGCGGCGCGAAGATCAGCCCCAGCGCCTCCAGGTCCGACATGACGTTCCTGACCGAAGCAGGCGACAGCGTCATCGGCAGATGGCGCGACAGGTTGCGCGAGCCGACGGGCTCGCCGGTCTGCAGATAGGTCTCGACGATGTGTCGGAAAATCTCCCGCGACCGGGAGTTGAGATCCTTCAACTCCGATTTCGGCTCGATTGCACTCTCCTTGGGCTCAGGCGCGCCGCTGCGGCTGTGCTTCGACATGGCGGGTGGAATCTAGGTAGATTGGGCGGCAAGGTCAAATGCATCCTCGCGGTGCCTTGGGACCCCCAGGGCTGGCTCCCCAGGGGCCAATCAAATGCCGCAGCCAACCCTCACTTCACCACCAGATCGATATCGGCCTTCGAGAGCGACTCCGAGCCCTTCTTCGTCACCAGCGACGAGCGCCCGAGGGTCGCGGCCACGCCCAGCTCGCTGTCGAAGATGATGATGTGAATGAAGAACACCATGCCCGGCTCGGCGATCACCGGATTGCCGGTATAGAGCATCGGCCAGTCCATCCAGTTGGGCGCGTAGGTCGTCCCTTGCGAGTAGCCGCAGGCGTGCATGCGGTGGGCGGCGAGCCCGGCCTTGTCCAGCACCTTGGCGTGGGCATCGAACACCTCGCCGATCGGCCGGCCGGGGCGCAGCGCCTGCTCGCAGGCGGCAAGCGCGTCCTTGGCCGCATCGTACATCTCGACCTGGCGGGCCGGCGGCTTGCCGATCGAGAGCGTGCGCATCATCGCCGCATGGTAGTGGCGATAGGTGCCCGACCATTCGAGCGTCAGCTGGTCCTTCTTGTCGAGTTTGCGGCGCCCGGTGAAGTAGCGGCACATCAGGGCGCCGGGACCCGAGCCGATGATGAACTCGTTCGCCGGATCGTCGCCGCCGCCCTTGAAGATCGCGGAGTGCATGGCGGCGAGGATATCGCCCTCGAAAGCGCCGGGTTTCGTCTGCTTGACGGCGCCAGCCCAGGCGGCGTCGGATAGCTCTGCTGCCTTCCTGACATACTCGATCTCGGCGGGGCTCTTCACCAGTCTCAGCCTGGAGACCAGCATGGAGGCATCTGCAAGCGTGCAGAAGCCCTTCATGGCCGCGTCGAGCCGCTTGCCGTTGGCGGCTGTCAGACCATAGGATTCGTACTCGACGCCGAGCTTCTTGCCCTTGCAGCCGTGCTCCTCGAGGATCGCTTTCAGCTCCTCTGCTGGGTTCGCGCCCTCCCGGTCGCGCCAGACCCGCACGTCCTCGATCACGGAGGTGAAATGGGCCTGCCTGAGGTCGGGCGCGCGATTGAGCAGCGTCATGGTGCCGTCGGCGGAAAGGTAGAGGCACTGGAAGTAGACGTAGCCGAACGTGTCGTAGCCCGTCAGGTAGAACATGCTCTCCTGGCGGAAGAGGACGAGCCCGTCGAGGCCCGCCACTACCATCGCCTTGCATGTCCGCTTGCGGCGCTCCGCGAGCTCCTTGGTGGTGAAGTGCAGATGCTTTTCCATGGGCGTGCGCTTCTCTCTGGCGTTTCGATGTTTGCTGACGAGCCCAGACATAATCACCGACGACGGTCGAGCGCCAGCAGGCCATTGAAAGTCGACGAGCTCTACGCCGGGCAACGCAACGGCAGCAAGCCCGCACGGCCGAGCGCGAGAAAGCGAAAACGGTTCTGAAGTGGTAGTCGGCGGAGCCGATGCGGTATTGGCCTCGCCCGTCCCTGGCGCATGCCGATCCCAGGGCCTGAGTTGGGACGCCCGCAAAAACGAGTGAATCGGTTTCATCGAGCCCATTTCTCGCCCCGCCGTCTTCCCGGCCAAGCGACCAACGGGAGCGCCGAGCCGGGATCCAGCACAAAAAGGGCCTAAGGCACAACAACTTGCACGATCCCGTCCGGTGCCCTGGATCCCGGGTCGATCTCCGCCCCGGCTGAATGCCGGGGCTTCGATCGCCCGGGAGGACGGAGCAGTTGTTTTGGGGTGCGGCCTCAGGCGGGCAGCCGAACCGCTTTCACCGTGTCTCACGTGTGGGGTGCAGTCCAACTTGCGCCCACCATCTCCAGCGAGCGGGTCACAACAGCCGTCCTCCCGCGTCATTCCCGCGCAGGCGGGAATCCAGACATGCAGCTGATGTCGCGCGGAGAACTGACCGGATGCCCGCCGTCCATGCGGAGCATGGCTGCGCCATGACGCGGGCAGGACGGCTTTGGTATAGGAGCTTGTGACTCACGGGTACCAGCGCCCGATGTCACCCAGCGGCGGATTTCAGCAAGCGGGCAGCTTCGCGGCTCCATCGCTTGGTATCCCACAAAGGCCCCGGATCGTGCGACCCACGTCCGGGAAGGCGGGTTTGGGGTGGGATGCCGGGCGCGCAGGCGTAACAGCGCGGATCGAGACTTGGGACAATCTTCAGATTGCAGCGCTGGCGGCAGCGCGCTTCAATCCCGAAAGCTTCTTCAGCCGCTTGCGGACGGCAGAGGTATTGCCTTGGGGACGTGTCAGCTTGGCACGCGGGATCGCCCGGCGACGCTTCTTCTTGGCGGTTTCGATAGCGCGGGTCTTCAAGGCGGGCATGGGCTGATCTCACTGTTTGCTCGTTTGCGTGCAGCACGCATAGCCGGACAAGCGGGCGCCGCGCAACTGTCTCGATATCCAGCACGACATTTCGTGCTTGGCGCGGGCCGGATCAGGCGACCAGCGTTGCGACCGATTGGCGGATGTCGTCGAGCGCGCGCTCGGTCGCCACGCGTCCGAGCTCGATCAACTCGCCGGCACGATGAAAATCGAACATGCCGACGCTCGACAGCCGAGGTGCGATCGTGAAGTCGGGCGGGTCGCCGGCCAGGCGCGAGCGGGCGATCCGGTCCTGGGTGATGTTGAAAGCGTCCATCATCACGGTCGATATGCCGGGTGCATCGGTGCCGCGCCCGAAGAACTGCCGGTGCAACAGCGCGAGCGCGCCAGCGGGCGCCTTGTCGTGGGGCTGGGCTACGTCCTCGCTGCCAGGCTCGTCGGTGGCGATCGCGCTGTGGTTGGGAATGACCGTGCCGCGGCTGCAGCTGTCCTGGTTGAGGTTGACGGCGATCACGATGTTGGCGCCGAGCGCACGACACACCGACACCGGGATCGGATTGACGATCGCGCCGTCGAAAAGCCAGCGGCCGTCGAGCTGAACGGGGCGGAAGATGCCCGGCAGCGCGTAGGAGGCGCGCATCGCCTGCACCAGGTTGCCGCGCTGCAACCAGACCTCGTGGCCGCTGCCGATCTCGGTTGCAACCGCCACGAACTTGCGCTCGAGGTTCTCGATACGGGTGCCGTTGAAGTGCAGCTTGAGCCGCTCGCCGAGCTTGTCACCGGAGATGAGGCCGGAGCCTGTCAGGTTGAAATCGAGAAAACCGAACATTTTGCGGCGTGTCATCGACCGCGCGAAGTCTTCGAGGTCCGGCAGGCGGCCTGCGACCGAGCAACCGCCGCAGACTGCTCCGATCGAGGTTCCCGCGATGATGTCGGGCCGGATGCCGGCCTTGTCGAGCGCCTGCAGCACACCGATGTGGGCCCAGCCGCGGGCGACACCTCCACCAAGGGCGAGACCGATCTTGCCTCGAGCCATCATCAAGTCTCCGCCATCGCGCGCGATGTGCTGCAGACCCTGCAAGCCACATGCCCAGCCGGTCGACGGGCAGCCCCGTCAGCCCAACGGCAAGGTTAACGCTCAGTCCGTTTACAGCCGATTAACGCTCGCTCGCGGTGAGAGCGGACGGTGTTGGACATCCGGGGCGGCGATCAGGCTTGCGCACATGATCGAGGCCGAGCCCCGCGCCAGCGTCGGAGATTGCACGTCGGATGAGTAAAACGCCTCGTGCGGGTTTGCGAACCAGTGCGAAGCAGGTAGGCTCGATTCGCTGCTTTGGCACGGGAGGGCGACCCATCGAAAAGGATCGGATCGACGAGCTGGTCGCGCGCGAGGCGACCTCTGGCGAGGACGCCGGCACCTTCGCGCTCAGTCTCGGGCTCGAGCGCATCGGTCTTGCCTCGCTGAAGGCTCCGATCCTGATGCTGCTCGTCATGCTGGCGCTGGCTGTGGGCGCCTGGCTCGGCATCAGCCGGATCAAGGTCGATGATTCGCTGACCGAGCTGTTCCGCACCAACTCGGCCGAGTTCAGGCAGTACGAGGAGCTGTCCAACCGGTTCCCCTCGAGCGAGTTCGACGTGCTGGTGGTCGCGGAAAGCGACAAGCTGCTCGAGCGCGACAAAGTGGCCGCGCTGCGCGAGCTGGTGACCGAATTGCAGCTCGTCGATTCGATGACGGGTCTCGTCTCGCTGTTCTCGGCGCGCGAGGCCCCGACCGCCGGCGGTCTGCCGCCTCCGCTCTTTCCCGATGCCCTCCCCGAGGGTGCTGCCTACGACGCCCTGATCGAGCGCGTGAAGGCCAACGAGATCATCAAGGGCAAGCTGATCTCGCAGGATGGCACGCTCGCCCTCATCGTGATGGCGCTCGATCGCAAGATCGTCGAGAGCCGCGGCCTCCGGGAGGCGGTCGGCGAGATCCAGGCAACCGTCGACGAGAAGCTCGCCGGCACCGGCATCCGGGCGCAATTGTCGGGCGCGCCGGTGATGCAACTCGAGATCCGCAACTCGGTCGAGCGCGACCAGTTCCTTTACAATGGGCTCGGTTTTCTGCTGGGCGTGCTGATCGCGCTCGCCTTTTTCCGCCGCATCTCGCTGATGCTGATGACCGCGCTGCCGCCGGTGATCGCCATCGTCTGGTCGCTCGGATCACTGGGTTGGCTCGATTTCCGCCTGAACCTCTTTCTCAACGTCATGACACCGCTGATCATGGTGATGGCGTTCTCGGATTCGATGCAGATCACCTGCGCCGTGCGCGACCGGTTGATCGCTGGCGACAGCAGAATTGCGGCGCTGCGCTGGTCGATCCTGACCATTGGCCCGGCCTGCGTGCTGACGGATGCGACGGCCGGCCTCTCCTTCGTGACGCTGCTGTTCTCCGATTCGGCGCTGATCCGGGCGTTCGGAATGGCGGGCGCGATCTCGACACTCATCTCCTTCATTGCCGTGATCATGGTCATTCCGCTGTTGGGTATGCTGCTGATCCGCGACGACGGCGGTCTCAAAGGCGCAACCGGGGGTGAGGACTGGGCCATGGACGGGGTCAAGCGTGGGGTTGGCGCGCTGACGGCCAGTGTGGTTGCAAGGCCGGTATTGTTCTCGCTATTCGGGCTGCTGCTCGTTGCGGGCTTTGGCTGGCTTCACCTCAGCCTCGAGCCGCGCTACCGGCTCGCCGACCAGGTGCCGGATCGCGAGCAGGCTGTCGCGGCCGGCGAGCGGCTCGATGCCAAGCTCACCGGCGCCAACCCGATCCATGTGCTGATCGAGCTGCCGGCGGGGCGCGACCTCTACGATCCCCGCACGCTCGACAGCATCGCGGCGGTGCATGCGATCCTCGAGCAGCAGTCGGGCGTCGGCAATGTCTGGTCGCTGGAGACGCTGCGCCGCTGGATCGAGGAGAAGGTCGGCTCCAAGGATACGGCGGTGCTGCGTCGATATGTCGACATCCTGCCTGCGCACCTGACACAGCGCTTCATTGCGGTCGACAAGACCGCGGTCGTCGTCACCGGTCGAATTCCCGACCAGGATTCGAGCCGGATCCTGCCGATCATCAAGGCCTTGGATGCGAGCATGGATCGCGTGCGCAAGGCCGATGCCGAAATCAAGATCAGTGTGACAGGGCTTTCCGCAATCGCCGCCCGCAACAGCGCCGAGATGATCGGGCAGCTCAACCGGGGCCTGACCATCGAGATGGTGTTCGTCGCGGCGCTGATCGGCCTCGCTTTCCGCTCGGTTGTGATTGGGCTCGTCAGCATGCTGCCGGGCCTGTTCCCGATCGTGGCTTCGGGTGCGCTGCTGTTTGCGCTCGGCGAGGGGCTGCAATTCGCCTCGATCATCGCCCTGACGGTCGCCTTCGGCCTCGGGCTCGATGCGACCATCCACTATCTGAACCGTTTGCGGCTGGAGGACCGGCCTGGCGAGGATCCGGCGCTTGGCGTCACGCGGGCAGCGATTTTGATGGGCCCCGCCCTGGTGCTGACGACGGTGGTGCTCGCCTGCGGGCTCGCGGTCACCGTCTTCTCCGATCTGCCCTCGCTCAGACTGTTCGGGGCGCTCTGCGCCGTCACGCTGATGGCGGCGCTGGTGGGAGACCTGATAATCCTGCCGGCAACTCTGTTGCTGGTGCGCCGCTGGACGCGCCGGTGGTCGAGTCGAGGACCGGGAAGCTGAGCTCCCGGCCCTTCGTCGCGACATCGGATCTGTGGAGGCTTCGATCCGCTCGTCAGCCCTTCCTCAGGCCGATCGTGACGCTCGAGATGTCGATGCCCTGGGGGACGATCGAGACGGTCTGAGCACTGCCGTTCAGCGTGACTGACATCGAGGCGCTGAATTTGTCGCCCGTGACGCTGAGCCGAAGCCCACTCGTCGTCGCCTTGCCAGACAAGCTGCCGCCCGCACTGTTCTTGGTTTCCTTCCAGGTGCCCGAGAGCGAGCCGCCGCCGCCCTGCTCCATGGCGCTGCGAACCTCGAAGCTGTAGCTCGCGCTGGCGCAGCGGATGTTCTGCTCGAGGCCCTTGCCGCCGCTCACCACGAAGTAAGTGGCTTTGCATTTGATGTTCTCGGTTCCGCCATCGGTCAGCTTGATGGTGCCGTTCCCGACCCAACGGCCGGCATAGGTCTTGAAGTCGACCTCCGCGGCGGCGCTGTCCTGCGGGATGGCCGCCAAGGCGGCAAAGGCCGCCAAGCCTGCCACCAGCGCCCCCCGTCCAAACACCTGCAGACGACTGCTGAGCTGCATACCACGCTCCTCTTCTGTTCCGGATGGTCCAAGACTTGCCTTGCCGCGTGATCGAGCCCAGATCGCAGCGACCTGGGCTCGAACATTCTGCGGTCTACTTGGACAGATCCTCGATCAACTTGATCGGCAGCATCACGATGGTATCGACGGTGGCGATGATTTGCGTCAGCGGATCGTCGGACGTGGCCTCGTCGGCGAGCGAGGCGCTCGCTGCGAGCGCGCAAAGGCCAGACGTGAGCACGGCGATAGCCAGCAATCTCTTCATGGTTCAGCCTCCCAGATTGAATCGGACGCATGATGCTATCACAAAATCTAGTCGCTTGCTGGTACCTCGTGTCCACAACCGGCGCTCATTCGTGCGTCCCGGTTCAGCCGGGATGGTCGGGCCCGCGGCGGCGGCGGCTGCCTTTCATGTTGATCGATCGACCGCACTCCCCTAGGATTCGCCTCCCTGTACCCGGCCCCTTGCAACCGCCAGAGCCCCATGCGCCCCTCCAAGCGTCAAACCGACGAGC
The DNA here is from genome assembly GCA_031431235.1 of Hyphomicrobiaceae bacterium. Lineage (GTDB taxonomy): Bacteria > Pseudomonadota > Alphaproteobacteria > Rhizobiales > Hyphomicrobiaceae > JANNSW01. Next base: position 19,293 of record JANPDA010000056.1, on the reverse strand, counting down.
TTCGTCCCGTGTCGATCGAGCGTGCCGTCTCGATGCATGCCGAAGGCTCGTGCCTGATCAAGTTCGGCAACACCCACGTGCTCTGCACGGCGAGCCTCGAGGAAAGGTTGCCGCCATGGCTGAAGGGTCAGGGGCGCGGTTGGGTGACGGCGGAGTACGCGATGCTGCCGCGTGCGACCACCGAGCGCACCCGCCGCGAGGTGACGCAAGGCCATGCGTCCGGCCGCACCCAGGAGATCCAGCGTCTGATCGGCCGGTCGCTGCGCGCCGTCGTCGACCTGGAGAAGCTCGGCGAGCGCCAGATCACGGTCGATTGCGATGTGATCCAGGCCGATGGCGGCACCCGCACCGCCTCGATCACAGGCGCCTGGGTCGCGCTATCGGACTGCATCGCCTGGATGCAGGCACGCGACATGCTGAAGGCGCCGGTGCTGCGCGATCAGGTCGCTGCCGTCTCCTGCGGCCTCTACAAGGGCGCGCCGGTGCTCGATCTCGACTATGCGGAGGATTCCAACGCCGAGGCCGACGCCAACTTCGTCATGACAGGCACAGGCGGCATCGTCGAGGTGCAGGGCACGGCCGAGACCAAGCCCTTCAGCCAGGAGAGCTTCGATCAGCTGATGGGGCTCGCCCGCAAGGGCATCAAGGAGCTGGTCGATCTGCAGAAATTCGCGGTCGGCTGACGGAGGCCGGGCGATGCGAGCGGCAGCGATCCTCGAGACCGTGCTCTACGCAACCGATCTCGATGCGGCGGAAGCCTTCTACCGGGACGTGCTCGGACTCGATGTCGTCAGCCGGCTCGCCGGTCGGCAGGTGTTCTTTCGCGTCGGCAGCCAGATGCTGCTCGTCTTCAACCCGGCGGCGACGCTGCTGCCGTCGGCGAACCCCGCCATCCCGGTGCCTTCGCATGGCGCCGAAGGCGAGGGGCACGTCTGCTTCTCTGCCTCAGGCCAGGAGATCGAAGCTTGGCGGACCGCGCTCGTTGCCAGCGGCGTCGAGATCGAGGCCGATTTCGTCTGGCCGGGCGGCGGGCGCTCGCTCTACTTCCGCGATTCCGCCGGCAACTCGGTCGAGCTCGCCGAGCCGCGCATCTGGGGTCTGTGATGGGTGTGCGTCTGGCACAGGGTGAGCGGCTCGTGATCGCCAGCCACAACCCGGGCAAGCTGCGCGAGATCGCCGAGCTGCTCGCACCCTATGCGATCGACGTCGTATCGGCGGGCGACCTCGGCCTGCCCGAGCCCGAGGAAACCGAGACGACGTTTGCCGGCAATGCGCGCCTCAAGGCCGTCGCGGCGGCTAAGGGTTCCGGGTTGAAGGCGCTGTCGGATGATTCGGGCCTCGAGGTCGAAGCGCTCGGCGGCGCGCCTGGCATCTATTCCGCCCGATGGGCCGGGGCGTCCAAGGATTTCGGCCAAGCCATGCAACGCGTCGAGGCCGGGCTCGTCTCCAAGGGAGCGGTTCTGCCGCCGGCGCGTCGCGCCCATTTCAGCTGTGCGCTCTGCCTTGCGGCACCAGGGGGTGAAACCGCGGTGTTCGAGGGCAAGGTGCTCGGTCGTCTGGTCTGGCCGCCCCGCGGCTCGCAGGGATTTGGCTATGACGCGATGTTCCTGCCCGACGGCCACAAGTCGACGTTCGGCGAGATGGAGCCGGCCGCCAAGCACGCCATCTCCCACCGCGCCATCGCGTTCCAGCTGTTCATAACGGCGTGCCTGGCCTGACGCGCTCATCCTCACCCGAGATCGAGGTCCTTGCGGTGCCGGATGAAGGGTGAATGCGCCGGCGCGCCTGGCTTCAAGGTGCCATCGGCTGCGAAATCATCGAGCCTGGGTGCGCCCAACAGAGGCTCGTGCTCGATCCCCTGCAATCGCTCTGCCAGCCGGCGCTTGGCTCCCTCGATCCGCTCCGTCACGAGCGCCGGGTCTGAGTATTTGAGCCCGCCTTCGATGCCATGGGCGATGAAGGGCTCGACCACGCCGAGCCCCACATAGTTGAGCGCCATCCGCAGCGGCCAGAGTTGCAGCCCGATATCGGCATTGCGGCCGTTGTGGCGATAGGTCGGCTCGAGTGCGCCGAGAGTGACAGAAATGAGTGCGCGCTTGCCCGCGAGCACCCCACGATCGTAGCGCCGGCTCGAGGTGTAGAGCCCGCCATAGACGAGCACCCGGTCGATCCAGCCCTTCAGCATGGCCGGCATGCCGAACCACCAGACCGGGAACTGGATCACGATCAGGTCGGCGGCCATGACCTTGTCGACTTCGGCCTTCACGTCCGCCGGCAGCGCCCCCTGATCCCAGGCATGGCGCTGCTCGGCCTGGGTGTCGAAGCGGGTGCCATCGGCCCGCTCGGTGAAGTGAGCTGCGCCCTCGCGCGGATCGAACCCTTGCGCGTAGAGGTCGGAGGTCGCCACCCGCCATCCGCGGTTTGAAAGCGTCGCCCGCGCCACCTGCGCCATCTGCGCGTTGAAGGACTGGGCCTCCGGATGGGCGAGGACGATGAGCGCGGACTGGGGCATGGGGGCCTCATGACATATGGCCAAACTCGATCCCTCACCATCCGCGAGCTTGCGTCGGGACGCAAGGCGATCGGAGCGATGCTCTGGCGATTGCCTGCTCTGCCCGGGACGCTCTCGACAAGGCTTCACTCGACGTGGGAATCTGTTTTCCATTTCCCGGGACCGGAGATCACCCCATGTCAGAACGCGAGCAGCAGATCAAATCACTCCGCATCATCGATGAGTACACTTGGATGCTGCTTCGCCAGATCCGGGACTCGGTCGAGCAGCGCCTGGGCGAGACCGGGATCGCGGCGCTCGCCGCGGGCTTTCGACAGTACGGGCACTACCGCGGCCAGACGCTCTACGACTCGCCGCTCGTCAACGCCGAGGGCCGCGATGCCATGTCGCTGCTGCGGGCCTGGGATACGGGCGATTTGATGCTCACGCAATCGGACGGCTTGTTGAAGGTCGAAGGCGGCCCGCGGCGCGCAACCGTCAAGCTCGACCGCGTGCCGGGCGCCGACTACTTCGCGGCCCACGGCGGCGACAGGGGGCTGCTCGCGACCTATTGGACCGAGACGTTGAAGGGCCTCGCCGAGGGCTTCGACGACGCCATGTCCGTCAGGCCCATCGCGCTACCCGAGAAGCCCGGCACGCCCTGGTCGATCACGTTCGAGTACTCCGGGACGAGCTCGGGGCGCTCCGACGCCCCGCCGGACGATGCCTTCGCCGATCGCCAGCGTGCGATCCGCCTGTCGCGTCGCACGATCGGCGTGTTCGGCGCGCTCGGCATGTACGTGGCGCGCGCGCTGACCGAGCGCTTCGACGCGGCGGCCGAGGAGGTGATGCGGGAAGCGCTCTACAATTTCGGCGTCGAGCGTGCCCGCGGCATGCGCGAGCAGGCGATCGCCGAGGGCCTGCCGCTGGACTTCAAGACCTGGACCGACATCATGCAGCGGCGCGACCCGGAGGCCGCTTCCTTCGTGTTCCGCGGGCAATCGCACATCTCGCCCGGCGTCTTCAACGTCGTCTGCACCCATTGCCCGGTTGCGGAGGTCTGGGCGGAAGAAGGTCCCAAGGGACTGGGCTTTGGCTACATGTACGACGTCGCCGTGCACAAGGGCCTCGTCGAAGGCTTCCATCCGGGCGGCACCGTCGCCTGGGAGAAGGTGAAGACCCGTGGCGACAAGGTCTGCAACTTCCACTTCCTGATCCCCGAGCTCGTGACCAAGCAGGACCCCGAATGGGCGCAGCGGGCGGCTGGATTGAAGTAGGAGGCGGAGAACGTGGAGCCGACTTTCAAGGCGGCGCTGCGCCCCGAATGGATCGACGAGTACGGTCATCTGAGCGAGGCGTACTATCTGGTCGCGTTCGGCAATGCGATCTGGAGCCTGTTCGGCCGGCTGGGGATCGGGAGCGACTACTTCAAGTCGACGGGCTGCGGGCTCTATGCGGCCGAATCCCATGTGCGCTACCTGAAGGAGGTGCGAGCCCCGGCGCTGCTCGAGACGACCTGCCTGATCCTCGGCGTCGATACGAAACGCATCCACTATGGCGGCGTCATGCGGGTAGAGGGCATCGAGCGCGCGACGTTCGAAAGCGTCGTCATCCATGTGGATACCAAGACGGGCCGAACAGCGCCGATACCCGAGGCGGCGTTCGAGCAGCTGCGGACCCTGCTGCAGAGCGAGCGGCCCGATTGGAGCGGGCGCAGCATCTCACTCGCGAAACGATAGCCCTGCCAGGATCATCGTCTCGCGCTGCCGCTTCCGCTAGTGGATCGAGCCCGACATATGGTACCCGTCTCCCCGGTCGGCCGCAGGCCGAGCCGGGGTCCAGGAGCCTCGAGTAGAAGCGGTGCAAACGACTCTGGGTCCCGGATCGCCGCCGTCACGCCGGAGGCGTGCCTCCGGCACGACGGCAGCGTCCGGGAAGGCGGGACCGGAGTGTAAGATTTGCACCACGAGCACTCAGCTGTCGATTGCGAGCGGGAACACGGGAAATGGCGCGTGAAGAGGATCGAGGCATGGCCGGACCGGCATGGCCGGATCGCATCTACGCCTGCCTCGAGGCGGCGCGCGTGCGCCACGTCGCCTATGTGCCCGATGCCGGGCACGCCCGGCTGATCGAGCTCGCCCATGCCGATCCTCAGATGTGCCCGACGGTGCTGACGACCGAGGAAGAGGGGATCGGCCTGTTGCTCGGCGCTCATCTGGGCGGCGAGCGAGGGGTTCTGCTGCTCCAGTCCTCCGGCGTCGGCAACTGCATCAACACCTTGGCGCTGCACGCTTCCGTCCGCTTTCCGCTGCTGATGCTCGTCACCATGCGCGGCGAATGGGCGGAGTTCAATCCGTGGCAGGTGCCGATGGGCCAGGCGACCGAGAAGGTGCTGCAGGCGATGGGGGTTCTGACCTGGCGGGCCGATCAGGCCGAGGACGTGGAGCCGCTCGTCGCGGGCGCCGCCGACATGGCGTTCAACGGGGAAGCCGCGTGCGCCGTGCTGCTCGGCCAGCGGCTGATCGGCCGGAAGCAATGGGTGAAATGATGGCGAAAGCTTCGCTCGATCGCCGTGCCGTCGTCGCGGAACTCCTGCAAGACCGCGACGATCTGCTGGTCGTGACGGGACTCGGCTCACCCTCCTGGGATGCCTACGCCGCAGGCGATCACGATCTGACCTACTATCTCTGGGCCGGCATGGGCAGTGCAACGACCACCGGCCTTGGCCTTGCGCTCGCGCAGCCGAAGCGGCCGGTGCTGGTGCTGACCGGCGACGGCGAGATGCTGATGGGGATGGGGGCGCTCGCAACCGCCGCGCTGAAGGCACCGGAAAACCTGACCATCGTCGCGCTCGACAACGGCGCCTTCGGCGAGACGGGCAACCAGGCGAGCCATACGGCGGCCGGCGTCAGCCTCGCCGGGATCGCCAGGGCCTGCGGCTTCCCGTACACAACGGAGATCGACGGCATGGCGGAGGTTGCCCGGCTGCGCCTGCGCGTCCACGCCAGGACGTCGCTCGCGTTCGCGACGATCCATATCGGAAAAGCCGAGCACCCCAAGGCGCTGCCGCCACGCGATGGCGTCCATGTGAAGAACCGGCTGCGTGCGGCACTCGGGCTGCAAACGATCTGAAGGAGTGGCAAGGAATGCCTGCGATCGATCTCAATTCCGACATGGGCGAAGGCTTCGGCGTCTACAAGGTTGCCGACGACGAGGCGATGCTCCAGGTCGTGACGACCGCCCACATCGCCTGCGGCCTGCATGCGGGCGACCCCGAGATCATGGCCAGGACCTTCGCCATGACCAAGGAGAAGGGCGTTGCCGCCGGCGCGCATCCGGGCTTTCCCGACCTGTGGGGCTTCGGGCGCCGTCGCATGCCATTCAGTGCGGCCGAGATCGAGCGGCTCGTCGCTTATCAGATCGGCGCGGCCCAGGCGCTTGCCAGCTATTCCGGCACCCGCATCGGCCATGTGAAGGCACACGGCATGCTTGGGCTGCTGGCGGGCGACGACGCGGATGTGGCGAACGCCGTCGCCAAGGCGGTGAAGGCTGTCGATCCGTCGCTGATCTCCTTCGTGATCGCCGGCACCGAGGGCGAGAGGGCGGCCGACCGGCACGGCCTCAAGACCGCGCGCGAAATCTTCGCCGACCGTGCCTACACCGACAAGGGAACGCTGGTCCCCCGCAGCCAGCCCAACGCCATGGTCGAGGATCCCACAGCCGCGGGCGAGCGCATGATTCAGATGCTCGAAGCCGGCGCCGTGATCTCCCTGTCGGGCGCACGCATTCCGGTTGCGATCGAGACCATCTGCGTGCACAGCGACACCAGGAACGCGGTCGCGATCGCCACCGAGGTGCGCCGCCGGCTCGAAGCGGGTGGCTGGACCTGCAAGCCGTTCTACACGTGAGAGGCAGGCCGAGCCGATGAGTCGACAAATCGAGCCCCGCTATCTGCCGGCGGGCGAATGCGCCGTGGTCGTCGAGTACGGCACGACGGTCGATCCCCACTTGAGCGAGCTGGTGCTGGCACTCGATGCGGCGGTCCTGGCCGCGGCGATCGCGGGCGTGGCCGAGACTGTGCCCACCTATCGCTCGCTGATGGTGCATTTCGATCCGCTGGTGATCGCGCCCGACGCCTTGGTGGCCCGGCTCGGCAGCCTCGCATCCGGCCTCGCGACGACGAGCCGCGACCTGCGCCGCTGGACGCTGCCGGTCTGCTATGCCGAGCCCTACAGCCTCGACATTGCCTTCGTCGCCAAGGCCCTGAGCCTCACCGAGGAGCGGGTCGTCGCGCTGCATCAGGGTGCGACCTATCGTGTCTACATGCTCGGCTTTGCACCCGGCTTCACCTATCTGGGCGGCCTGCCGGCCGAGCTCACGATCTCGCGTATGACGAGCCCGCGGGCGCGGGTCGAGGAGAACAAGCTGATGATCGCGGGCGGTCAGGCGATCGTCACGACAGTTGCGATGCCCGCTGCGTGGTACGTGCTGGCCGAGACGGCCGAGCGATTGTTCTCGCCCCGGCGCGATCCCGTTTTTCTCGCCGCTCCCGGCGACGAGATGCGGTTCGAGGCTGTCGCGCCGCACGAGTTCGAGTCGATCCGCGAGCGGGTCGCGCGCGGCGAGACGGTCGCGCGCTGCGAGAGCGTATCATGACGACAGCCCTGCGCATCGTCCGCGCCGGTCCCGGTGCCACCCTGCAGGATGCCGGACGGTTCGGCTTCCTGCGCTTCGGCGTGACGCCTGCCGGGCCGATGGATTGGGCGGCGTTCCGCCTCGCCAACCGCCTCGCCGGCAATCCCGAAGGTGCAGCTGCGATCGAAGTGTCGATCGGTGGTCTGGAAGTCGAAGCTGAAGGCGCCCCGCTCACGCTCGCCTTTGCCGGCGCCCCCTATGCAGTGCAGCGCAATGGCGCGGCGCTGCCTCCAGCCGGCCGTGTGGTGCTGCGTCCCGGCGACCGCTTGAGCGTTCGCCCGGGCGAGATCGGCATGTGGTTCTATGTGGCAATCAACGGGCACATCGATGTCGCGCCCACCATGGGCAGCCTCTCGACCCATCTGCGCTCCGGGCTCGGCGGACTCGAGGGGCGCCAACTCGCGGCTGGCGACCGGCTGGCGATTGCGGATGCGGTCGCCCTCGACGATGCCGCGGCCGATGCCAGCTGGCTCGTGCCCAGCCCCGAGCCGCTGCGCGTCGTGATGGGGCCGCAGGACGACTATTTCACGCTCGCCGGCATCGCGACTTTTCTGGGCCGAGCCTTCACCATCACCACCCAGATGGATCGCATGGCCTACCGGCTCGACGGGCCCGAGGTCGAGCACGCCAAGGGCTTCAACATCGTCTCGGACGGCATCACGCTGGGCGCGATCCAGATCCCCGGCGAGAAGCGGCCCTTCGTGCTGATGGCCGATCGCCAGCCGACCGGGGGCTACCCCAAGATCGCGACCATCATCCGCGCCGATGTCCGCCGCTTCGCCCAGATGCGGCCGGGAGCGAGCGTCCGTTTCGCCAAGGTGACGGTGGCCGAAGGTGCAACCGAGTTGCGCCGGTTGGTCGAGCTGATTGCCGAGACTGCGCGCGAGGCCCGCCCGCTCGTGCGCAGCGAGCTGTCGTCGGAGTTCCTGCTGGGCTTGAACCTTATCGGCGGCGTCGAGGACGCGGCCCGGCCGCTGGTGTGAAATGACACGCGCTTCGCAAGCCCTTGCGGCCGAGTTGCGCCGCCTCCACCCGATCGGCATCGATCTCGGGCTCGGGCGCATGCTGGGGCTGCTGGAAGCGCTCGGCCACCCCGAGCAGCGCCTGCCGCCGGTCGTGCATGTGGCGGGCACCAACGGCAAGGGCTCGGTCATCGCGTTTCTGAGGGCAATGCTGGAAGCGGATGACCGCCGGGTCTCGTGCTACCTCTCGCCGCCCCTCGGGAGCCTGCACGATGCGATCCGGCTGCCTGGCGCCGACGGTATCAGCGGCCAGATCTCCGAGGAGCAGCTTGCGGCAGCGCTCGGGCGCGTGCTCGCAGCCAATGCCGGGGCCCCGCTCACATCGTTCGAGGGCGAGACGGCGGCTGCCTTCCTTGCCTTTGCGGAAACGCCGGCCGATGTGCTGTTGCTCGAGGTCGGTATGGGCGGCCGCGGGGATGCGACCAACGTCGTCGATCGCCCCGCCGTCTCGGTGCTGACACCGATCTCGCTCGACCATCAGGGCTTTCTGGGGGGGACGCTGGCCGGGATCGCGCGCCACAAGGCCGGTATCATCAAGCGGGGCCGGCCGTGCGTCGTCGCGCGCCAGGAGCGACAGGCGCTCGACGTGATCGAGGCCGAAGCCGATCGCCTGCGCGCGCCGCTGATCCTGTTCGGCCGCGACTTCGAGGGCTATGGCCAGCATGGCCGCTTCATCTTCCAGCATGAGGCAGGCCTGCTCGATTTGCCGATGCCTGTGCTCGCTGGGCGGCATCAGGTGGAGAATGCTGCCGTTGCCATCGCGGCTGGCCAGCAATTGGGCCGGCTCGCGCCCTCCGAACGGGCGATCGAGCGCGGCCTTGCGACCGTGCGCTGGCCTGGCCGTATGCAGATGTTGGCGCACGGCGGCCTTGCGTCGTTGCTGGCAGCCGGGTCGGAGCTGTGGCTCGATGGTGGCCACAATGCCGCGGCGGCGCAGCAGATCGCGGAGGCCTTCGCCGCCCTCGAGGAACGCAGCCCCAAGCCCCTCCATCTGGTCCTCGGCATGCTCCGATCGAAGCATCCCGACGCCTATCTGTCGCATTTCGTCGGGTTGGCGGCGTCCGTGACCGGGATCGCCATCCCCGATGTCTCACGGGCCTATGCGCCCTCGCTCACAAGCTCGGAAATCGAGGAGGCGGCGGCGCGGCTCGGCCTGCCGGCATCGTCGTCGGAGGATGTGGAAGAGGGGCTGGCGGCGATTGCGGCCAGTGCGAACGGCCCGGTCAGGGTGCTGATCGCGGGCTCGCTCCACCTCGCCGGCCATGTGCTCGCACTCGAAGCTGCAAGCCGGGCGGGCCGCTCGGGCCGGCGCGGCTAACAGGCGTGCCGGATTGTTCAATTCCCACTTTCCCGGCCGAGGGCGGGCCACCGGTTGGCTCTGTATGACGCTGTCGTGCGCCCGTCCGAGCTGCCGGGACCCGGGGCCTCGCGCGGCAGCCGCACGTCATTTAACTCTGGGCCCCGGCTCGACCTTTGGTCGGCCGGGGAAACGGAGAGGGGTTGATCATGCTGCAGAGATGGAAAGACGGAACACAAACAAAGAGTTGGCTAGTGGGCTGGCCATTCATTTGGCGTACCGAATGAATGAGTCGGAACACTAGGCGGGCTTTCGCGAATTTCTCGAGATGACAGCCACGAACGCGTCAGGCGACGCCGGCGGAGCCCTTGATCCATTCGGCCAGAGCGGTCTTGGGTAGAGCACCGGTCTTGGTCGCGGCGACCTTGCCGTCCTTGAACAGCAGCAGCGTCGGAATCGCGCGGATCCCGTACTTCGCGGCCGTGTTGGGGTTGTGGTCGACGTTCAACTTGGTGATCTTCACCTTACCGCCCATCTCGTTGGCGATGGCTTCCAGCGCCGGTCCGATTTGTCGGCAGGGGCCGCACCACTCCGCCCAGAAGTCGACCACGACGGGTTCCGTGGCCTTCAGCACATCGGCCTCGAAGGTCGCGTCAGACGTAGCATGAGTGGCCATTCGGGTCTCCTTCAGTCGGGCGGGGAGCGAGTGTCTCCGCACAAATGGCAGAGCGGTAGGTAGGTGTCGCAAGCGGGCACGTCAAGGCCGGAGCCGTTTCACACTGCCGCGATTGTGGGATAGGTGCAATGCTGCCGGCGGCGTTGGGGGCGCCACCGGCAGCTTCAGCGTCCCAGGCAAGTGATGAGCGACCGTGTCGGCGGGGAGGCTCGCCGCATCTGCTCACCCGGGCTGCTGACATCGTGCCCCACCGCCGGGCGGGGCACGAATTCGGGTCAATCCCAGTCGGCGAGCTGCTGGATCCGGTCGTGGTACTCGCGCAACAGGCAGTGCGTGTCCGAGCCGCAGGCGTTGCGGCCGGCGAGCCAGCTGCGCTGGTCCGCTTTCAGCAGCTTGCGGTCGCTCCGGGGAAGCTGGTTGTAGAGTTCGAAGTATTGTCCGCTCATCTGCCGGTCGATCGAGCCGAGCCGGGTGCTGCTGCAGATGGCGCGCTCGGCGGCACCGAGCTTGCCGATGCAACTGAACGCCGGTGCGGCAGCCTCGGCCGGTGCGGCGAGGAAGGCGGTGCCCGCCATCACGGCGGCGAGCGTGATCGTCCAATGCGTGTTGGCGGCTGTCATCCCGGTCATCTCCCCAGATCGTCCGGCCTCGGGCCGGCGGCTCGTTGCGAGCCTCGCTGTGGTCCGCTCGACCACATCCATCATCTGGGAAGAGTGGCTCCGAGCGCCATGGTCAGACGCCGTTCAAGCCTACCAAGTCGAGATGGGGCTTGACCGCGATTGACGGCAAATGGAGGGTTCTGGAGGCAAACTGAGGGGATCGGAGCGGTGGAACATGACATCTGAGCTTGCGGTCGAGGCGGCAATCGAGCGGATCAGGGCTGAGCTCGACAATCGTGGCTGGTCGCAGCGCACTCTTTCCGACAAGACGCTGCTGGGCGAATCCACCGTTTTCCGCCTCTTGAAGGGCGAGTGCACGTCCAAGACGCTGAGGAAGGTGGAGCGGGCGCTCGGCCTCGAGCCCGAGAACGAGCGGGCGGCGCCCGTCACCGTCGCCGACATCCGCTATGGCGGCTATTTGCGCGAGCTCTATGGCTACTACGAGGGGAGCTATCGATGCCTCAGGGCAGCCTTCTCGGACCCCGCCAGGATAGCGATCCATCCTTTCCGGATCGCCTGGTCGAACGAGGAGCGCGCGCTCACGTTCGCGGACGGCAATCCGGGCTATGAGCAGCAGGGCGTCATCTCGGTGCCGACGGGGACCCAGTTCCTGCATTTCCTGACGCTGTCGAACGGCTCGATGCGGTTGATCACTGTCTATCATGTGCCGCCCGGCGAGAAGATCATCCGCGGCCTGATGCTGACCTTCGCCAACCCGCGCGGGCGCGAGCTCTATCCGGCCGCCGCGCCGCTCCTGATGGTGAGATGCAATGACGGGGCGGGCGCTCCAACTGGTCTCCTCCTGCGCAGCGACCCCCGGATTGCGGAGGAGGTGCGTTTGCTCGACGCGCTCGGCATCGATCCGGTGCTGCTGCGGTTGTGATGCCCCTGCTTTTCCCGCCCGAGCGCCGGGTCGAGTGGTATCGCCGCACACTCCAACCACCCTGCATCCTCGTCGCCGGCGCGCGCGAGGAGGAAGGGGCCATGACGCTCACCCGAGCCCGGCGACTTTGCGAAGTGCCTCGTTGATCCGCGCCTGCCAGCCGGGGCCGGTCCCACGATAGTGCTCGAGCACGTCGGGGTCGATGCGAAGCGAGACGAGCTTCTTCGTCGGCGTCCTCTGCGGACCACGCTGGCCGCGCAACCGCTTCATCCGCTGCTTGTGCTCGGTCCACGGCAAGGCCGTCGCCCACATCTCGTCGCTGATGGGCTGGGCGTCCGGGTCGGCCAGGGCCGCGGCCGTGATGCGCGCATCCTCCTCGTCGGTCATCCGTGCGAGATCGGCGAGGGCTCGGCGATGCGCCTCCGCCCACTTGTCACTGCGTTTCGTCGACATATCTCCGCTTCTCCTTCTTCGACGACTTCCGAAGGCTGATGACGTGGACCAGGTCGCCATCGATCTCCACGAACACGACCGTGTGCAAGCTCATCCCGAGGAAGCCGATGGCAATCTCGCGCTGCTCGCCGTAGTCTTCGCGGTCGTCGATGAAGGTGACGGCCGTGCCCCACTCGAACTGCTCCATCATCTCGAAGCCGATGCCGTGCTTGGCCCGGTTTGCGCGGTTCTTTGCTTCATCCCATTCGTAGCGCATCGCAGCCCCGTTCGGTGTCTCGAATGTAGCTACGAAAAGAGAAAGCGTCAAGGGGCATTAGCTACAAGAGAGAGTTTTGCGAAAAGAAAACAGTCGTTATTGCAAAGAGTTACGGTGGTTTTCGGATTCAAAATGTGAGGATTCTCACGCAACTAGCCGTATGGAAACGGTTTCCGAGGGTTTCCCTGATGAGTCGGGCGGTATCGCAGGCTCGGAAACCCTGGAGCCTCCCAGAAATCAGTAGAGCCGCTTGCAGAATTGCAGAGGTGCGCTTCCGTCGCGACCAGCCGTCCGGGGTGGCGGGTGCGGTGGGATCCGTGCAGGACGTCACCACCCGGCATTTCATGTTGCCTCAATTCCGGAATAAGAGGGTTTGCGTCCACGTTGCATGTTAGTCTATCCCCGTCTGCCTACCGCAACCCCGGGGGGAAACCGTGCCGGATCCGGCCCCGCTCGAGTACCGCGCGTTTCTCTCCTACGCCCATGCCGATCTCGGCTGGGCGAAATGGCTGCACAAGCGGCTCGAGGGAACGCGTTTCGACCGCGATCTCGTCGGGCGCCAGACCGCGCTCGGTCCGGTGCCAGTGGTGCTGCGGCCGATTTTCCGGGACCGCGAGGATTTCTCCGGCGGGCACTCGCTGAGCGAGGCGACGACGGCCGCGCTCGATCAATCGGCAGCATTGATCGTGCTCTGCTCGACGGTTGCCGCAGGCCGCCCGGCTGTCAACGAGCAAGTGCGCCTGTTCCGCACGCGCCATCCCGGCCGCCCGGTGATACCGGTGATCGTCGAGGGCACGGCGCCTCAATGCTTCCCCCCGACGTTGCGCCACGTCCTCGATGCCGAAGGCCGCCTCACCGCTGAGCCCATCGTCATTCTCGGACCCGATCTGCGCGAAAGTGCCGACGGTCGCGAGTTGGGACTGGCAAGGATCGTGGCTGGGCTCACTGGCCTCCAGACCGACGAGATCGTGCGACGTGCCGAGCGCGACCGGCGCAGGCGCCTGCGCAACTGGGTCGCTGGCCTGTCTGTCGTTGCGCTCGCGCTCGCAGGTCTCGCCGGCTGGGCCGAGGTCAACCGGCGCGAAGCCGTGCTCCAGCGTGCGCTCGCCGAGCAGCGACAAGTGGCGGCCGAGCGCAATTTCGCGGTGGCCAAGCAGGCGGCCGACGCCCTCGTCACCGACATTGCCCAATCGCTGCGCAAGCAACAAGGCATGCGCACAGAGACGGTGCGCACCATCCTCGGCCGCGCCGAGCAGGCTTTCGGCGACCTGGTGGAAGCTTCCGGTGGCAACGACCAGCTCGCGTTCAGCCAGTCGGTGATGCTGCAGGAGTTCGCGATCACCTACCGCACGCTCGGCGACACGGAGAAGCAGGAGCAGACGGCGCTGAAATCGCTCGCGATCACCGAGCGTCTGGCCACGGCCGATCCCGCCAATCTGGAGTGGCAGAAGGGGCTGCTGGAGGCAACGAGCCTTGTCGGCGAAGTGCTCGTCACCATGGGCAAGCTCGACGAGGCCCTCGCATATTTCGGCAAGGTCCGTGACAATGTCCGGCACTTGCTCGAAAGCGACCCCGCCAACACGAGCTTTCAGCACTCGCTCGCAACCGCGCACGGCTTCATCGCCGACGTGCTGACACGTCGAGGCAAGGGGGGCGAGGCACTCGCCGGTTTCCGCGCCGCCAACACCATCCTCGAGGGGCTGGCGAGGCTCGATCCGGGCAACACCGATTGGAACCGCGATCTTGCGAGCGGCAAGAGAAGAATCGCCGACATCCTGGTGAGCCAGGGCGATCTCCCGCAGGCGTTGTCGACCTATCGTGAAAGCCTCGCCGGCCGCGAGCGCCTTGCCAGAACGGACCCGGAGCAGGCCGACTGGCAGCACGATGTCGCGGTCGTGCACGCCAGTATCGGGCAGGTCCTGCAGACGCAAGGCGCGTGGGATCAGGCGCTTGCGAGCTACCGGCAAGTTCACGCTATCTCCGAGCGCCTCGCCAGCGCCGATCCCGGCGATGCGGTCTTCCAGCGCGAGCTGAGTGTCTCGCTGAACAACATCGGATTTGTCCTCGCGAGCACCGGCAAGGCTCCCGAGGCGCTGACGACATTGCGCGAAAGCCTGGCGATCGCCGAGCGCCTTGCCCGGAGCGACCCGGCCAACAGCGACTGGCAGGCCGATCTCGCGCTCTGCTACGGCAATATTGCCGGTGTGCTGCAGGCTGAGGGCCAGTCGGCCGAGGCACTGACGAGCGCGCAGGCGGGGCGGACCATCGCTCTGCGGCTCGCCGAGGCCGAGCCCGGCAATGCGGATCGGCAACGAGCGCTGGCGCAAGTCGACGCTGGTATGGGCGGTCTGCTCGCAGCTCTCGGCAAGCCGGTGGAGGCTCTTGCAAGTCACGAGCAGAGCCTCGCCGTCATCGAGCGGCTGTCGGCGACCGACCCGGGCAATCTCGACTGGCAGGGCGACCTGTCGACCACCTACAGCCGGATCGGCGACGTGCTGGCCGCGCAAGGCGAGCCCGAGCAGGCGCTTGCCCGTTTCCGGCAGGCGCTCGCGGTCGACCAGCGCCGCGCCGCTGCCAACCCCGGAAATGCTCCGTGGCAGTATGCGGTCAGCTTTACCCACGCCAAGATCGGCGCCGTGTTCGAGACGCAAGGCAAGCTCGACGCGGCGCTGAGCGAGTACATGCTGCGCCAGGAGGTCATGGAGCGTCTGGTTGCGAGCGAGTTCGCCGACACCGTGTTGCGGTTCAGGCTCGCCGAGGCGCTGATCGACACGGGCGATATCCTGGTCGCGCAAGGAAAGCTCGCCGACGCCCACGCGATCTTCTCGAGGAGCCTGGAGATCGAGAGCCGCGTCGGCGCGACCGAGCCGGGCGACCCCGTTTTCCGGCATCAGCTCATGGTAGCCCACGCGCGGCTCGGCGACCTCGCGCTGCGCACGAACGACGTTGCGAGTGCACGCGAGCATCTCGATGCCGCCCGCGCGATCATCGCCGAGCTCGAAAAGCAAGGCGCCTTGGACGAGCTTCTACCGGGTGAGCGGGAGGCAATCGAGCAACAGTTGGCCAGCCTCGCTGCCGCCGGGCCGGCCGGCATTGTCGCGGCCGTCGCTCCCCAGCCTGCCCCGCAGCCCCCGACACTCACCCCGGCAGCGCCCGCAGCCGCCGCCCAGCCCCAGCCTGCCGTGGCAGCCCCCGCCACCAAGCCGCTGAAGCGGCAGAAGCGGACATCTGTCGCAAAGTCCTCCTCTGCCGCGGTATCGATGGAGAAGCGCTGAGCGAAGCCGGTTGGGGGTGCCCGCGCCCGCCCTTTGCCTCTCCGGCCGCGCAATGCTATGCCCCCGCCATGACCGACATTTCCCTCATTCGCAATTTTTCGATCATCGCCCACATCGACCATGGCAAGTCGACGCTGGCGGATAGGCTCATTCAGCTCTGCGGCAACGTCACCGACCGCGAGATGAAGGATCAGATCCTCGATTCCATGGACATCGAGCGCGAGCGCGGCATCACCATCAAGGCCCAGACCGTGCGGCTCGACTACAAGGCCAAGGACGGGAAAACCTATCAGCTGAACCTGATGGATACCCCCGGCCACGTCGATTTCGCCTACGAGGTGTCGCGCAGCCTGGCGGCCTGCGAGGGCGCGCTGCTGGTGGTCGATGCCTCCCAAGGCGTGGAAGCCCAAACGCTCGCCAACGTCTACAAGGCGCTCGACCACGACCTCGCGATCGTGCCTGTGCTCAACAAGATCGACTTGCCCGCCGCCGAGCCCGCGCGCATCCGCCAGCAGATCGAGGACGTGATCGGGCTCGATACCTCGGACGCGGTCGAGATCTCGGCCAAGACGGGGCTCAATGTGGCGGCTGTCCTGGAGGCGATCGTCACCCGCCTGCCGCCGCCCACGGGCGATGCGAAGGCGCCGTTGAAGGCCCTGCTCATCGATTCCTGGTACGATGCCTATCTTGGCGTCGTCGTGCTCGTGCGCATCATGGACGGCACCTTGAAGAAAGGCCAAAGGGTCAAGCTGATGGCGACGGGGGGCGCCTATCAGATCGAGCGGGTCGGCATTTTCCGCCCCAAGCAGGAGATGCTGCCGGAGCTGCTGCCCGGCGAGGTCGGCTTCTTCACGGCCGGTATCAAGCAGGTAGCCGACACCCGCGTCGGCGATACCGTGACCGATGAAAAGAACCCGTGCGCCAAGGCGCTTCCCGGCTTCAAGCCCTCGCAACCGGTGGTGTTCTGCGGCCTGTTCCCGGTCGATGCGGCCGAGTTCGAGGACCTGCGCGAGGCGGTCGGCCGGCTGCGCTTGAACGACGCGAGCTTCACCTACGAGATGGAGACGTCGGCGGCGCTCGGCTTCGGCTTCCGCTGCGGGTTCCTGGGACTGTTGCACCTGGAGATCATCACCGAGCGGCTCGGGCGCGAGTTCAACCTCGATCTCATCACGACGGCTCCTTCCGTCATCTACCACGTGCACATGAACGACGGCAGCATCGTGGAGATGCACAATCCGGCCGACATGCCCGATCAGGTGCGCATCGACCATCTGGAGGAGCCCTGGATCAAGGCGACGATCCTGGTTCCCGACGAGCATCTGGGCGCTGTCTTGAAGCTCTGCCAGGACCGCCGCGGCCGGCAGAAAGACCTGACCTATGCGGGCTCCCGCGCCATGCTCGTCTACGAGCTGCCGCTGAACGAGGTCGTATTCGACTTCTACGACCGCCTGAAGAGCGTGTCGCGCGGCTATGCCTCGTTCGACTATCAGATCATCGGCTATGAGGAGGGCGATCTCGTCAAGCTCTCGATCCTCGTCAACGCCGAGCCGGTCGACGCGCTCTCGATCGTGGTGCATCGCGCGCGCTCGGAGGCCCGCGGCCGGGCCATGTGCGAGAAGCTGAAAGACCTGATCCCGCCGCACATGTTCCAGATCCCGATCCAGGCGGCGATCGGGGCGAAGGTGATCGCCCGCGAGACCATCCGCGCCCTGCGCAAGGACGTGCTGGCCAAGTGCTACGGCGGCGACATCAGCCGCAAGAGGAAGCTCCTCGACAAGCAGAAGCGGGGCAAGAAGAAGATGCGCGAGTTCGGCCAGGTCGAGATTCCCCAGGAAGCCTTCATCGCCGCGCTGAAGATGGATGAGAATTGAGGGCACATCGTGCGATCACCCAGGGGCTCGTCCCCGGAGTCCATCGTTCACAGTGCGTCAGACAATCGGATGTGGTAGCCAGAGCGCCATGGAAGACAACAATCGACGCAATGACGACGAGTATGCGCGCGCAGGCGGGCCCTATGCTGACATGATCCGCAATCTCGTCGAAAGCGGTCGCTACGGTAGCGCGGCCGAGGTCATTCTGGATGGCCTCGCACTTTTGCGCGACCGGGAGTTGCAGCGCAAGGCACAAGCCGACTGGCTGAGGGCCGAGATCCAGAAGGGCATCGACTCCGCCGACCGAGGTGAGCTCGTTCCAGCCGATGAGGTGTTTGCGAGGCTTCGCGAGAAGTACGCCTCACAGGTTGATGAGCCTGCCGGATCATGAATGTCGTCCTCACCCCGGAGGCCGTCGCTGATATCGAGGAGATCGGGGACAACATTTCACGTCGAAATCCGGTGAGGGCATCGACCTTTGTGGATGAGTTGAAAGGACGGGCGCCGGGATCTCGATGCCTTGTTGGAGTTTGACGAAGGGTAGTGCGCAAGTGCCGGAGGCGTATTGCGCCGGATCGCGGCACAGCAGAGGAGCACGACCTTCGACCTGTTCAACCCGACCGCATAAGGCCCGCACGCACAAGGCCCGACCGCACAAGGATGAGGAGCAGCCCAGTGAAATACTACGACCCAATGACCCCGCCCGATGTCGACGCTTGGGAAGCGCTGGAGGAAGGACGACGGATCGAGCTGGTGCTCGCCTGGCACCGGAAGGCCAACCGGAAGAGCGGCAATGAAGGCTTGCACGCGACCATTCATGTCATCGTGGAGAATCAGATCCTCCTCGGCGACGAGACGCCAGTCGAGGCCGCCATCGACCGGCTCATGGGCGAAGGGCTCGATCGCCACAACGCGATCCACGCCGTCGGCAGCGTGCTCATCGGGTATTTTCACGGAAACATGACGGGCGACGCGAACGAAAAGTACTTCCGCGAGGTCGCGGAGATGACGGCCGAGAAGTGGTACGCCCTGGCGAAATGAACCGAGCACGCAAGGGCCTAGGGCACAACATTCGAAGGTGTGGTAAGATCGTGTGGAGCCGAGGATGCCTCGCGACCCCGCTCATTCCGCCGCCACCTCGACCTGCGCGGCCTTGACCTGCTCCCACAGCCAATCCGGTGAAAAATCCGCCCCATTGGGCCATACGATCGTATCCAGGTCGGGATCGGCCCTCAGCTTGGCGAACTCCGCCGGATCCGCGAGCGGCTCGAACACCGGTCCCCAGAGCTCCGCGCCAAGGTCGACCTCGCCTGTCAACCCGTCGGCAAAGCGCAACCAGACGCGGTAGCCCCCCGCATGTCGGGCGTCGACGACTTTGGCCATCATGGTCTTCACTCCAGCGGCTCGATGTGTTTCATGGGTTGCCGAGCCATCACGTCGTCCCAGGCGGCTTGCAGCTCGACCTCGTGCAGCGTGCGCCATTCGTTGACCAGCCGGAGGGCTCGCCGAGGCAGCGAGCCTTGGATCACGTCGCCGGTCGCAATGGCAATCGTTGCCTTGTTGCTCGTGTACTTGGCATGGAAATGCGCCGGCGCGTGATCATTGTAGTACATGGCGATAATAATGCCATAGAAACGGCAGATCTCGGGCATCGAGGCGGCTTTCGACAGGGTCGAGGTCAATGGCTGACGATAGCAGGCCCTTCGGTGGTTTGC
>JANPDA010000055.1:0-12024 GCA_031431235.1 Hyphomicrobiaceae bacterium | reverse complement strand
ATACGGAGGAAGCCTGGGATCGGGTGTGGGACGAGGCGTTGCGGGTCAACGTGCTCGCGCCGGCGCGCCTGATGCGCCACGCGGTTCGTCACTATCTCGATGCGGGCGGCGGCATCATCGTCACGCTGTCGAGCTGGGCGGCGCAACGGGGGCCAGGCAACCCGGCCCTGCTCAGCTATGCCGCCTCGAAGGCTGCGGTGCTGGCGGCGACCAAGACAATCGCCCGCCATTACGCCAAGAAGAACGTGCTCGCCTACAGCATCGCGCCGGGTGTCGTGCGGACGCAGCTTTCGGTCGATGCGGCCAATGCGGTCGGCGGCGAGGCGGCCGTGACGGCTGGTCTGGCGATGGGCGAGTGGATCCCGCCTGCCGAGATCGGAGCCCTCGTCGCATTCCTCTCGACCGGCATCGCCCGCCATCTGACCGGGGCGACCCTCGATTTCAACGGAGCCAGCTATCTGCGGTAGCCCTTCACCGCTCCAGCACCTTGGCGCGACGCTCGAGATAGAACGAATAGGCCATCGGCAGCACCGCATGAGGGTTCTCGACACCAAGCGCGGCGGCGGCGCTGAGGCACCAGTTCGGGTCGACCATCAACTCGCGCCCGATCGCTACGAGATCGGCTTTGCCTTCGGTCAGGATCTTCTCGGCCTGGGGTCCATCCAAGATCGCTCCGACGGCCATGGTGGCGATGCCGGCTCCCAGCCGCACGGCTTGCGACAGCGGCACCTGGAAGCCCGGTGCGATCTTCTTGGTGGAAAGGCTCGCGCTTCCCGACATACCGCCAGCAGAACAGTCGATGACGTCGATGCCTTTGTCTTTCAGGGCCTTTGCCAGCATGACCGTATCCTCGATCGTGACACCGCCCTCGACCCCATCGACAACGGAGGCACGATAGAACACCGGTCGGTCTTTCGGCCACACCGAGCGCGCGACCTCGGCGACCAGCAGCGGCAGGCGCATGCGGTTCTCGATCGGGCCGCCGAAAGCATCGGTCCGCCGGTTCGTGATCGGGGAGAAGAACGAGTGGATCAGATAGCCGTGGGCGCCGTGGATCTCGAGGATCTCGAAGCCGGCAGCGAGTGCACGGCGGAAAGCGGCGCGGAACCGTCCGAGCAACACCTCGATGTCGGCGACGGTCATTGCTCGCGGCACCGGGGCACCCTCGCGCTCGGGGAGCGCGCTGGGACCGATCGTCTGCCATGGTGGCTCCACTCCGCCCGCGGCGAGGGGTTGGGCACCATCCCACGGACGGGCACAACTGGCACGTCGTCCGGCGTGGCCGAGTTGGATCGCTGGAGCAGCTCCATGGGCTTTGTAGAGATCGCTGATGCGCTTCAGGCCAGGGATTTGCGCGTCGTCCCACAACCCGGTGCAGCCCGGCGTAATCCGACCCTCGGACGTCACGGCTGTTGCCTCCACGAAAGCCGTGCCGAAGCCGCCGAGCGCGAACCGCGCATGGTGTGCGAGGTGCCAATCCTGTACGAGCCCATCGATCGCCTGATACTGGCACATCGGCGACACGACGATGCGGTTGCGCAGCGTGAGCCCGCGCAACACCAGCGGCGTGAAGAGGTGGGGGGCGCTCATGACCGGACGACTCGACCGCCGCTGATGGAGAGCCCCGTCATTCCGCGGCACGGAGCACGGTCCTGCTCTCGATCTTGTTGGTGATCCCCTCGATCTCATCGACCACTGCCAGCACCTTCTTCAGCCGAGCCTGGCCTTCCTTGCCCAACTCCTTGTAGGTCGTGAGTGGCGCCCGAACGTCGCCCACCGGGTAGCCGCGCCCCGCCGACAGCGCCTTGGCATAGCACTGGTGACCATAGGTCGGATGCCCCTCGACGATGATGGCGTTGATCTTGTTGATCAGCCGCTCGACTTTCTTGGCATCCTCGAAGCGGCCGGCCGCGCACCAGTCGCAAATGAGCGTCGACGGCCGCGGCATGTAGTTGCCATAGGGATTCACATAGCCCACGGCGCCGTACATGTAGGATTCGACGATCCGCTGCCCGGCGAACACGTTCATCACGCCTTTCGTCTCCTCGACGATGTCATAGACGCGGGCCATGTCCTGGGAGGCTTCCTTGATGTAGCGGATCTGCTCGAAGGCGCGCGTGAGCCGACCGACCAGCTTGGCCGACATATCGACATTGGAGGTGAACGGATTGTTGTAGAGCATGATCGGGATCGCGACCTTGTCGCAGATCGCCTTGTAGTAGGCGAACATCTCGTCGTCGGTCGGTGTGTAGTAGTACGGCGGAATGATCATCAAACCGTCGGCGCCCAGATCCTCCGCCTGCCTGCTGTAGCGCACGGCATTGGGGGTGAAGGCATTCATTGAGCCGACCAGCACCGGAATGCGTTTCCTGATGTGCTTGACGGTCGCCTCCACGAACTGGCCGCGCTCGTCGTCCGTCAGCGTCAGGAACTCGCCGGTCGTGCCCAGGATGATGATGCCCGGCACGCCCTCGGCGAGCTGCCAATCGAGGAAGCGTTTCCAGGCGGGCAGGTCGATCCTCTTGCCGTCCTCGGTGAAGGGCGTAATGGTCACCGCGAACGAACCGCGGAAATTGTGCTGGGCCATGGCGCTGCTCGTCCCCCTCGCGGTGCTGCAAAGCTGCCGATCTTGTCGACAGCGTGTACACTTGCCTACCACGGTTCGCCGCTGTCTGTCAGCGGGTCGACCTGGCAGAGCATGTGCACGGGCGTAGGGCTGCCATGACGCAACGGAGCGACGTGCTCGTGATCGGCGGCGGCCTCGCCGGCTGCGCGACCGCCTACTACCTCGCCCGCGAGGGGGTCGAGGTGCTTCTCGTCGAGCGTCACGACCTGAACACCCAGGCGTCAGGCTCCAACGCCGGCTCGATCCATGCGCAGATCCCGCATCTGCCATTCGTGGAGGAGGGCGACGCCTGGGCGCGCACCTTTGCACCGACGATCGGGTTGCTGCTGGCTTCGATCCGCATGTGGCAGGAGCTCGGCGCCGAGCTCGGGCAGGACCTCGAGGTATCGACTCCGGGTGGATTGCTGGTCGCCGAGACGGACCAGCAGATGCGCGACGTCGCGCGCAAGGCAGCCATCGAGCGGTCGCAGGGCATGCAGATCGAGCTGCTGGGGCAGGCCGATCTGCGCCGGCTCGCGCCCTATCTCAGCGAGCGCATGATCGGCGGCGCCTTCAGCCCACAGGAGGGCAAGGCCAATCCACTGAAGGCAACGCCTGCCTATGCCGCAGCGGCGCGACGCCATGGCGCCGAGATCATGACGTTCACCGAGGTCACGAGGATCAACGCCGAAACGGGCGGCTATCGCGTGGCGACGAGCCGGGGCGCGATCACGGCATCGCGTATCGTCGATTGTGCCGGCGCCGACGCCGGCCGGATCGCCGGCATGCTCGGCATCGAGTTGCCGATCGAAGGTCATGCGATCCAGGTCTCCGTCACCGAGCCGGCCGAGCCCTTGATCGAACATCTGCTCTATTTTGCCGGCGGGCGGCTGACATTGAAACAGCTGGCGAACGGCACCTGTCTGATCGGGGGCGGCTGGCCGGCAGCGGTGTCGGCAACCACCGGTCATCCGATCACCAACCTTCGATCGCTGCGGGACAATCTGCGCATCGCGACGCATGTGGTGCCGGCGCTGGAGCGGATCAATCTGGTCAGGACTTGGCCAGCGATCGTCAATGGCACCGCCGACTGGAAGCCGATCCTGGGCGAGATCCCGGGACACGAGGGCTTCTTCATCAACATGTTCCCTTGGCTCGGCTTCTCAGCCGGGCCGATTGCGGCGAGGACCGTCGCCGACCTCATGCTGGGCAAGCAGCCGCCATTCGATCTGTCTGCGTTCTCGGCGCTACGATATGGCTGACTCGAGCCATTTTCAATGCCTCAAGATCTTGCCGAAGAACTCCCGCGCCCGCTCCGTCCTGGGCGCATCGACCAGCTCGCGCGCCGGCCCCTCTTCGACCACCACGCCGTGATCCATCAGGATCACGCGCGAGGCGATCTCCTTGACGAACGCCATCTCGTGGCTGACGATCAGCATGGTCATGCCTTCCATGGCGAGCGCGCGGATCGAATCGAGCACCTCGTTGACGAGCTCGGGATCGAGCGCCGACGTCACCTCGTCGAGCAGCAGGATCTCCGGCTTCAGGCACAGCGCCCGGGCGATGGCCACGCGCTGTTGCTGTCCCCCTGAAAGCTGATCGGGATAGGCGTGGAGCTTGTCGGCGAGACCGACATTGCCGAGGATCCGCCGTGCGTCCGCCTCGACCTCGCCTCTGGGCCGGCCCTTGATCTCGACCGGTGCGATCGTGACATTGCGCAGCACGTCCATGTTCTGGAAGAGGTTGTACTGCTGGAATACGATCGCCATCCGGTCGCGCGCCGCGCGCACACTCGCCTTGCTGCGATAGTCGATCGCCTTGCCGTCGATCGCAACACTCCCCCCAGTCGGCGGCGTCAGCCCGACGAGCGCACGCAAGACCGTCGACTTGCCCGAGCCAGAAGGACCCACCAGGCAGACGATCTCGCCCCTTGCCAGCGAGAAGTCGACACCAGCGAGAACCGCGAGGCTACCGTAGCTGGCGCTCAGGTCCCTGACTTCGAGATGTTGCAAGACGGATCTCCAACCAGCGGCCGAACCGGGTCAAGGGATAGGACAGGCAGAAGTAGATGACGGCGATCATGCCGAACACGAACAGGCCCGACATCCCCTGATTGACCAGCTCCTTGCCACGAAACGACAATTCGAACACGCCGATCTGACTGACGAGCGAGGTGTCCTTGATGAAAGCGATCATGAACGCGACCGCCGGTGGCAGGATCACTGGTATCGATTGCGGGAAGATCACGTGCCAGAGCGTCTGCCAGCGCGTGAAGTTCATGACGGTCGCCGCCTCGACTTGCTGGCGCGGCACCGACTCGATGCCGCCACGGATGATCTCCGACAGATAGGCGGTTGCATAGATGCAGATGGCGACGATGGCGATCAGGAACAGGCTCGCCCCTTTGACGAAGGCTGCGATCAAGAACAGGACGAGGTAGGTGACGACCAGGAACGGAATTCGGCGGAAGATCTCGACGAAGCCGATTGCCGCGATGCGAAACGGCAGCATGCCCCAACCCGGGCTCTGACGCACGATCGCAACGACAATGGCGAGGACGAAGCCCACGCCGACGCCGATGAAGGTGAGCGCGATCGTCATCCCGATCGACTGCCAGAGCAGTCCGAGGTTTTCCGGGGCATAGAAGCGGGCGAGCTGGCCGAGGAACCACTCCATCTCAGAACACCTTCGCTTTGACGCGGAAGGCGACCCGGCCCACCAGCGCCAGCAGCAGGCTCGCCCCGAGCGTCAGCACGACGTAGATGCCTGCCACGATGGCAAACATCTCCAGATGCCGATAATTCTCCGACGCGATGTTGTAGGCGCGACCGGAAAGCTCCTCGACGCCGAAAATCATTGCCATCGAGGTGCCCAGCATCAGCACCACCGCATAGTTGGCGAGCGCGGGGTAGATGGTCTTGGCGATGTGGGGCACGATCACATGCCAGATCTGCTGCCAGCGCGAGAAGCCGAGTGTCTCTGCGGCTTCCAGCTCGGGCCGGCGCACCGACAGGAAGCCCGCACGCATGATCTCGCACAGATAGGCCCCCGTATTGAGCGTGAGGCCGATCAGCACCGAGTTGAAGGCGCTGAGCACGATACCGACGTCGGGCAGCCCCCAGAAGATGAAATAGATCTGAATGAGCGCCGGTGTGTTGGTGAAGAAGGTGACGTAGGCATTGGCGAGCGGCCTGAGCAGCGGGCCGCCGTAGGTCTTGAGCGAGGCCAGCAGCAATCCCAGCAGCGCCCCGCCCCAGAATCCGAGCAATCCCAGCTCCAGCGTGAGGATGGCCCCCTGCAACAGGTCCGGCAAGCGATCGAGGGCTACTCCGAACTGGAACGTGTAGTTCATGCCGATCGGCTGCCATCAGCTTGTGGGGAGCCCCGCCCGGCGGCCAGAGCATAATGCATCATCGCCACCGACATCTGCCCTGCCGATCCCCGGCTTTCCCGACGGATGCCGGCCCATGCGAACCGGCCCTGGTGCCGGACCTCTGACCCGAACACCGGGCCACTGGCGGCGGTCCCGGATCGACGCGAGAGGGCGTCGTCCGGGATGGCAGGTTGGCGAGCCGGCAAAGCCAGATCAGAAGTAAGGCTGGGCCGGAACCTTCAACAGCATGTCGCTGCCAAACGCTTCCTTCCAGATGCCGTCGACCGCACCCGAGGAATGCAGCTTGAACAGCACGATGTTGAGCACGTCGCGGAGCGCATAGTTGCCCTTCTGCACGCCGATCGCATCCCAGCCGACATCGATCTTGTCGTCGAGGATCTTCCACTTCACGTCCGTATGGTTCGCCGTAAAGGCCGTGAAGAAATCGAGCATCTCGACGAGAGCGTTCGCGCGGCCCTGGGCGATTGCGCGCACCGCGTCGGCGCTCGAGTCGACGATCTCCATCTTGGCGTTGGGCAGGTTCTCCTTGGCCCAGTCGATGGTCCAGGCGCTGCGGACATCGACGAGGGTATACTTGGCGTCGTTGAGCTCCTTCCAGGAGGTGATGGTTTCCTTGTCGGTCGTGAGCACGCCCATGACTTCCGTATGCAGCGGGAAGGTGAACTCGATCTGCTTGGCGCGCTCCGAGTTGCGTGTCAGGCCGCCGAGCGAAATATCGATCGTGTCGGCGACGAGGAAGGGCACGCGCTGGGCGGTCTCGGTGGGCACGAACTCGACCTTGGCGAGCTTCAACTCCTCGGCGAGACGGTTGCCCATGGCGACGTCGAAGCCTTTCCAGGCGCCCGAGGAATCGCGCGAGGAGAACGGCGGGGAATTCGGATGGATGCCGATGCGCAGCACGCCGTCCTTGATGACGTCGTCCATCGTCTTGGCCTGGGCCGACGAGACGAGGCCGGCGGCGGTGATGCCAGCCGTGAGCGCCCCGGTGCCCAATGCGCGACGCGAGATGTTGATTGTCATGGCGAGACCTCCCGAGTTTGCTTGCCAGTCTTTGCGTGCCAGTCAGTGCAATCGGCCCGCGAAAATTGCGCCGATGCCGACCTGCCGGCAACTCCCGCCATGTTGAAGCAAGCGCGGCGCACCCGTCAAGTGTATACTCTGTGTATGCAAAGCCGGAAGCGCGTGGTCGACGGCGTGGCCCTCACCGCGCGCACGGGGACTCCGTCCGCAGCGAGAGGTGGGAGGCCGGCAGGTCGGAAAGCGTCTTCCTGAACTCCTCGACGAGCACATTGGCATCGCGGCGCCCGGCGTCCTCCGCCTTCTCGGCATTGCCCACGGCGATCGCCTCGATCATGTCCCGGTGAGACTGCAGCACCTCGCCCGAGAGCGTGTCGCCGAGGTGGCGCGCATAGAGCCGCAGCACGCGCTGCCCCTGATCGAGCAGGCCCTGCATCCAGTCGACGAAGTAGCTGTTGCCGGTCATCTGGGCGACGCCGACGTGGAACTCGCGGTTGAGCCGGACGATCGCCTTCATGTCGCCGCGCTGCAACGCCGCCTCGTGATGACGTAGGGTCTCGCGCAGGCGATCGATCGCCGCCGGGTCCGCGTGCCCAGCCGCAAGGCGGGCGGACAGCCGATAGATGAGGATCATGGCATCGAAATAGGCGGGGAGATTGGCGACGTCGAAGGGAGCGACAATCGAGGTGCGGTTCCTGAGGTTCTGCACCAGCCGCTCTGCCGAGAGCCGGATCAGCGCCTCGCGAACGGGGGAGCGCGAGACGCCGAACTGATGGCTGAGCTCGGTCTCGTCGAGCAGCGTGCCCGGCTGCAACTCGAGGTCGAGAATTTGCGCCTTCAAGCTCTCATAGACGAAGATGGCACCGGTCCCGCGCGGACGCTTGGCCTCGCTCCGGCGCGGCGTGCCGCTACGCCCGGCCTTCCTGGATTTCATCGGCACTGTCGATTTCCGCATCGGGAGGGCTCAGCCGGAGCTCGAGGGACGCTTGTCCTCCTCCAATAGCTGCTGTTTGGCCTCGCCGAAATAGCCAAGTCCTGTCGACATGAATCCGCCATCGACCGTCAGCGTCTGGCCCGTCGTCCAGGTCGCGATGCTGAGGAACTGGATGGCTTGCGCGATCTCCTCGGGAGCGCCGAAACGGCCGAGGGGAAATCGTTCCATCTCGTGTCGATAGACCTCCCCCGCGCGCGTGCCCGCCATCCCCTTGCTGCGGACATCGATGATCCCGGGCGCGACCGCATTGACCAGCACTCCGAACGGGGCGAGCTCGATCGCCATCGTCTGCACGAGTGAGGCCTGCGCCGCCTTCGTCAGGCAATAGACGCTCTCCCTGGCCCAGGCCTGCGACGCCGCGATCGAGGTGACGACGACGATGTGGCCCTTGCCATTCGCCTTCATGCGCCGGCCCGCCTCCTGACCGCAGAGGAACGCGCCACGCACATTGACGGCGAGCAGCAGATCGAGCTCGGCGGCGGTGACATCGAGGAACGAATTGGCGCGACTGAGTGCTGCGCAGCAGACGAGGACCTCCAGCGGTCGAGCTTCGAAGCTGGGGTCCACTGCGGCGAACGCAGCGGCAATCGCATCTCCGTCGGCGAGGTCGACAGGGATCGTGACCAGCCGGGCGTCGTCACGCTCCGGTCCAGCGAATGGCTCGCGGTCGAGATTGACGACGCAATCGCCGGCCGCGAGGAAACGGCGGACAACGACCTGGCCGATGCCGCCGGACCCGCCGGTGACGACGACCTTGCGTGCCGCCTGCGCGGCCATGGCGATGGTGGCGGTCATTGCGCTGCCTCGATCGAGCCCTTGCCAGTGTTCCGGCTCATTCATTTGGTACCCAAATGAATGGCCAGCCCACTAGCCAACTCGCTGTTTGTGCTCCGTCTTTCCATTCATTGATCCAGCTTCGCCGGAATCGAATGAATGGGAGGGAACACTGGTGACCTTCCGGTGCTTCCTGAGGAATGCCCGCCACGTCATTGCCCAGCGTGTAGGATCGTCCAGCACGTCGCCTTTGATCTGGCGGATCGCCTGCTTGTGCGGCGCCGATCTCACCAGCTCGGGCGTTGCGTAGGCTTCCTCGGAAATCTGCGCGATCACGGCGATCCAAGTGTCGAGGTCCTCCTTGGAGTACATCTCGCCGGCTTCCGGCGTGAAGGGCTCGGGAACGACCCAGGGCTCGTGGCTCATCCAGTAAGGATCGATGCCGTAGTCAGCCATCCGGTTGGCAACATCGAGTGTGCCGACGCCCGTTTCCTCCTTCATTGTCCCCAGGCTCCAGCGCGTCATCTCCATGCGCCACTGCTTGTTGGCGGCGTTGGAGCGGGTGAGGCCGCGGATGCCAGCCAGCTTCTGGTCCATATAGTTGTTGGCGAGCACCGAGATGTTGGACGCCGTCTCGAGCCCCTCGGCACCCATGGCGCGCACCCAAGCGTAGGATTTCAGGACCTGGGGAACGTTGCCCCAGAATTCCCGCACGCGGCCCGCACTCCTCGGCCGGTCGTAGTCGAGGGAGTAGCGCTCGCCATCATGGGCGACGATCGGCGCCGGCAGGAACGGCGCCAACGCTGCCGAGCAGCCATAGGCGCCCACGGCCGGACCGCCACCGCCCTTGGGCGCGCCGAACGTCTTGTGCAGCATGTACATGCAAGCATCGAAGTCCAGGTCGCGCGCCCGGAGCTTGCTCATCACGCCATTGAAGTTCGCGTGATCGTAGAAGGCGAGCCCGCCGGCCTCGTGCACGATGCGAACCCAATCCTTGATATGGGGGTTGTAGAGGCCCATGTCGTCGGGGTTGTTGATGAGGAGCGCCGCCGTGCGCGGCCCGACCGCGGATTTGAGTGCTTCCACCGACGGATAGCCGTTCTCCTCCAGCATCAGGGTCACGACCTTGAAGCCCGCCGCGGCCGCCGTCGCGGCGTTGCACGGGTGCGCCTGGATCGAGGTCACAATCTCATTGCGCTGCTCGAGCTCGCCCCGCGCCTGGAAATAGGCGCGCATCACCACGCAATTGGTGTAGGCGGCATCTGCCCCGCCGCCGGCCTGGAACACGAACTGGTCCATGCCGGAGAGCTCGCGCAGGATCAGGTCGAACCCATGCACGATCTCGAGCACGCCCTGCAGCGTGTCCTCGTGCTGCAGCGGGTGCACGTCCTGCAGCTTGCGCGCCGCATCCTCCGAGACGCGCGCGTTGTACTTCATCGTGCAGGTGCCAAAGAGCGAGATGCCCATCATGCCCAGCGTCTCCTGGCTGAGCTTCAGGTAGTGGCGCTGCACTTCCGGCTCCGTCAGCTCCGGGAGTGCCGGGGGCGCCTTGCGGCGCATGCTCGCGGGCACCAGATCTCCGGCGCGGCCCACCGCCTTCGTCACCTCGGCCTCGGGCGCGGGAAAGATCTGGCCGCGCCTTCCCCGCACGCCCAGCTCCATCACGACCGGCTCGTCCCAGACCGGGGCGTGGTAATCGCGGAGGGTGCCAGTCATGACAGCACCTCCCGAAGTGCGGTTGCGAGGCGGTCGATGTCGTCCTGGGTGTGAGCCTCGGTCACGCAAAGAAGCGCGGCCTGCCCGAGCTCCGGCAGCTCGCGTGACAGATCCTTGCCACCGAAAATACCGTGCTTTGTCCGTAGCGCATCGTTGATTGCGGTGACGGTCTTGCCGGTTGCCGAGAAGTCGACGACGAGCTCCTTGAAGAAGCCCTTGGCGAAGGGGACCGTGACGCCCTCGATGGCAGCGAGCTGGCGGGCGGCGTAGTGGCTGCGGGCCATGATCAGCTCGCCGATCTCGCAAAACCCCTTGGGACCGAGCAGCGACATGTAGGTCGCCGCCGCGATCGCCCACAGGTAGACCGAGTTCCCCGTCCAGTCCTTGCCCTGCTCGCGCATGCCATAGGAGGTCTGATGCGCGGAGGCGAGTGCGAAGCCGAACTGACCGGGCTTGGCCGTTTCCGTGATCGAGACGAGAAACCCGTTCATCTCCCGCACGTAGCGCTCCTCGTCGCGCGAGGCCATGAAGCCGCCGACACCGCCGCCGGCGTTCATGTGGACGCCGAGCGGCTGCGTCGGGCCGACCACGATGTCGGCGCCGTAGTCGGCAGGGGGCCGCAGAATGCCGAGCGAGAGCGGGTCGGCGCCGACGATGACCTCGGCACCCGCCTTGTGGGCGAGCCTCGCGATCGCCTCGCCGTCAGCCTCGATGATCCCGGCATAGGACGGGCTCTCGAAGTAGACGGCGGCTGTGCGCTTGGTGAGTTTCCTGCCAAAATCGGCGAGGTCGATGCGGCCGGTCCGCGGATCGAAGTCGACGAGCACGACCTCGATATGGCGCGCCATCTCGCGCGGCTCGCAATAGGTGCGCACCACCGACAGGCGCTCGGGGTCGCAGAGCCGTGGCATCAGCACCTCGTGCCGCCCGGTGAGGCGCGAGGCCATGCGGATGGCATGCCCGATGGCGCAGCCCCACGAATAGACAGGAAGTTGCACCACCTCCATGTCGAGCAGCTCGCCGAGCTGGGAGTTGAACTCGAACCACGCCTGGTTGCGACCGTGATCCGATTGCGGCGAGCCCCAGACGGGCGTCAGGAACTCGGCGCGTCCCACGATCTCGTCGACGACCGCCGGCACATGATGGGGCCAGCAGCCAGCGCCCAGGAAGGACAGATACTCCTCGCAAGTCTTGTTCTTGTTGAGCGTCGCGATCAGATGCCGGCGCAGATCGGTCTCGCTCGCAAGCTGGCGCGGCAGCTCGAGCGGCCGCTGCAGGCGATGGTC
This sequence comes from Hyphomicrobiaceae bacterium, assembly GCA_031431235.1. Lineage (GTDB taxonomy): Bacteria > Pseudomonadota > Alphaproteobacteria > Rhizobiales > Hyphomicrobiaceae > JANNSW01. Next base: position 238 of record JANPDA010000055.1, on the reverse strand, counting down.
CGAGGGGATCTGCTCGAACAGCTCCTCGATCGACTTGGCGCCGATCTCGGCGAGCATGGCCTGCATGACCTCGGGAACCGAGTTCGCCATCCACGGATGGCTGACCGGCTCGTTGCTCTTGGCGACACGGGCGTTCACCGGATGACCTCCTTTGGCGATTCGAGGTGCCGCAATCTTGCATGCACCGCGTATGCAGCGTTCGGCGCATACTCGCACCACTTCGCGATCGGCTCAACTG
>JANPDA010000054.1:0-14415 GCA_031431235.1 Hyphomicrobiaceae bacterium | reverse complement strand
GCCTTACACCCCGCGGGCACGGCCCCCCCGGAGTGCTGGCTGGGAGGCTGCCGCGGCAGCAATTGCTCCCCCCGCCACGGCGAGGCCTCGCGGGGTCCTGCTCGCCGAGGACAACGAGATCAATGCGATGGTGGCCGAGCGTATGCTGCGCCTGGCGGGAGCCGAGGTCGTCAGGGCGGCCAATGGGCGCGAAGCGGTCGCGGCCATCGCCGGGGCGCTCGAGCCCCACGCCGAGCCGTTCGACCTGGTGCTGATGGACATGCTGATGCCCGAGATGGACGGGCTCGCTGCGACCCGCGAGTTGCGGCGCCTCGCGGAGCTGCGTGGCGATCCCCGCTTGCTGCCCCCGATCGTCGCACTGACGGCCAACGCCTTCACCGAGGACCGCCAGCACTGCCTGAAGGCAGGCATGGACGACTATCTCGCCAAGCCCTTCGAGCGCAGCGATCTCGAGGAAATGATCGAGAAATGGTGCCCGGCCGCCTGAGCCGGACCGACTCCGCTCGCCTGGCTTGTTCGCGGGTCACCAGTCCGCCTAGATTGCGCGCGGACCGAGCGAGCCCGCCCGGCAGCAACTGCTGCGGCCGGCGCGAAGTGGGGAAGCGGTAATGAAGGTGATCTATGCTGCGGCTCGCCGCGCGATCGAGCTGATCGGCCTTGCTGCAATCGGTATGTCGCTGCAGGCCTGCACGGCCGCGCCGATCGGCGGCGACGCCGCGCCGCCGACCACGCTCGCACGCATTGCGATCCTCGTCAGCTCGGACCGCAACCGCTGCTACGACCCGGGCACCGTCAAGTCGATCCGGCATTTCGCGACAACGGAGGTCGATGCCTTCAACCGGTCGACCCCACGGGGAGGACGCAAGCTCGCGGTCGATATCCTCGATGATTTCGAGGAAGCCGATACGACCGTCGTCAATGTGCGCCAGGCGCTTGCCGCGCCCGATCTCGTCGCCATGGTCGGCCTGCCGAGCTCGACACGGGCAGCCCCCGTGTTCGCCTCGCTCGGCAACGAGTTGCGGGCAAGCGAGGTGCCGTTCCTCTCCGAGATTTCGCTCAATGCCATGTTTGCCGCCTTCCCCAACGTCTACTCGATGACGAGCACCGTTGACGACGAGCTGCAAGTGGTGAAGCGCTTCATCAAGGATCGCGGCTTCCAGAAGCCGGCCTTCGTCGGCCTCGCCGGTGATGCCTACAGCATGGCGCTCGGCGACGGTCTGATGCGCGCGCCCGATGCGCTGGCGCTGATCGCCGATCATCGGATCGCGGCGCCGGAATACAAGCTCGATGCCGCGGACGGCGACAGGATCGCGGCGGACCTGCTGGCGAAGGCTCCCGACCTGCTGATCCTCGCGATCCAGAGCGGAGCAGGCGGCGCGCTGTTGAAGCAGCTGACCGCAGCGGGCATCGATGTGCCGGTCTTCGTGCTCTACGGGCGCCTCAGCCGCATCATCGACCGTCTCGGTGCGGGTGGATTCGCCAAGGACGCCTACGAGATTGCCAGAGATGGCGTGCCCGGCCTCTACAACGAGCGCTTGCAGCGGCGCATTTGGGACTCGGGCGGGCAAGGCTGGCTGTTCGAGGATACGCCCAATCGCTCGACGCCAGGCTGGAGCGAGGGAAGCTGCACGGTGACGGCATCGGCCGGGCCGTCTCAAATCCTCGACGCCCGCAACCGGCGTGCGATCGCGCGCGGCATGCAGTATCGCGACATGATCGCCATGATCGGCGAGGCCGTCGCCGCGTCGCCACCGGAAGCCGATGCGGTGGCGATCAGGCGCCTGATCGCAAGCAGGCTTCGCAAGCATCTCGACGGTCAGGATACCTTCCGCGGCCTGTGGCAGGATTGGGCCTTCACCCCACATCGCACGATCGCCGACGACACGCTGGTCACCTGGCGCCGCGGCGGCAGCGACCGGCTGATGCTTGCGCCATGGCAGTATCGCCGCACCGGCCAGGGATTGCAGCCTGTCTCCGTCCTCTACACCTCGCTCGACCTCATCCGGATCTCACGGATCGACACCGGCGACGATAGCTTCGACGCGGAGCTCTACCTGTCGCTGCACAGCGAGGACGCGAGCCTGGGCATCGCCGACATCGAGTTCACCAATGCCCTTCGCTCGGAGGCTGGCCACGACACCCAGCTGATCATTCGCGAGATCCACGGTGGCAGTGCGGGGACGTCGTTCCCGGCCGGCATCAAGGCCTACAAGATCGCCGGCAGGTTCACGTTCGAGCCTGAGCTCGACGACTACCCGTTCGACCTGCAACGCCTATCGGTGAGCTTCCAACCGGCTTCCACCTTGCGGCCGTTCTTGATCCAGCCGCCAGAGGAGGCGCCGCCGCGCCAACTCGCTCCCTTCGACGGTTGGGAGCTGCGTGACGGCTATGTGGGCTCCGATCACGACATCGTGCCCACCCTTGCAGTGGCCGGCGATGGCAAGCAGACAGTCCGTTTCTACAAGTTCAATCAAACCTTTGTCGTCGCCCGCCTCGGTGTCGACTTCACCATGCGCGTGATCGTGCCGCTCGCATTCATCCTGCTCGTCACCTATTTCTCGGTCTTTCTCGGGCGCGAGCGCTTCGACTCGATGATCGCGATCCAGGTGACCGCGCTCCTGTCGGCGATTGCACTCTATCTATCGCTGCCCGACGTCGGCGCCGACCAGGCAACGCTCGCGGATCGCATCTTCATGGTGACCTACGCCGGCGTCGCCCTGATGATCGGGCTGTCGGTCATTGGCGACAGCTCCAAGGTGCTCGCGCACCACCGCCTTGCCGTCGCGGTGCGCCTTGCGCAGTGCGCCGGGTTCCCGCTCCTCACCATCGGCGCCATGCTATGGCTGGTCGCGGCGAGCCTCGGGAGGGGGTAGACATGGCGCGGGAGCCGGCTGCGAGCCCGCACGACGTGCTCTTCAAGCGGCTCATGGGCGACGCGCGGACGGTCGATGTCTTTCTGCGCGAGCAACTGCCCCGCGAGATCTCCGATCTGCTGGCGCCGGCGCCGCCAGAGCTCATGCCGGGCTCCTTTGTCGATGACCGCCTGCGCCAGTACCATACCGACGTTCTCTACCGGCTGCGCCTTCGCAGCCAAGGCGGGGCCGAGCGCGAGGTGCTCGCCTTCCTGCTGCTCGAGCACAAGAGCGCATCCGATGTGCTGACGCCGTTGCAGCTCCTGCGCTACCAGGTGCGGATCTGGGAGAAATGGATCGCCGACAAGCACGGACTGCCGCTGCCGCCGGTGCTAGCTCTCGTCGTCCACCAGGGGCCGCGCGGGTGGAGCGTTTCGAGATCCTTCCGCAATCTCTTCGGCGCGCTGCCGGAGGCCCTGAACCACGCCGTTCCAGATTTCACGCACGGACTGGTCGACCTCGCCGCGATTTCGGACGACGAGCTCTCGGGCGAGCAGCGTCTCAGGGCATTTCTGATGGTCATGAAATACGCCCTGCGGCCCGACCTGCCGTTGCGCCTCGAGGTACTGCTCGACGAGGTATTGCGGCTCGATCTCATGGAAATCAGAGAGCTTCTCATCTATATTGAAATGAGCCCGGTCGGTGTCGGCGAAAGACGTATGATCGAGGCGATCGACGCCGTCACGGCAAAGCATGGAGGTGACAGCATGGGCGTCCTGCAGGCGCTGGAGAAGCGGGCCCTCGAGCGTGGCAAGGCCGAGGGTATGGCCAAGGGGAAGGCGGAAGGCAAGGCGAAATGGAAGGCGGAAGGCAAGGCCGAGCTGCTCCTGCGGCTGCTTGCCCAGCGTTTCGGTCGCCTGCCGAGGACAATCCGTCAGCGCGTGCTCAAAGCGGACAACGAGGCCCTCGACCGCTGGACCGACCACATGCTCGATGCGCCCGATTTAGAGTCACTCTTCGACAGTTGATTCCGGCGCCGGCATGGGCTCCTTCGGCAATGTGCCTCACAGAATGAACCGCGACAGGTCCGTGTTCTTCGCCAGGTCGCCCACATGGGCCTGCACATAGGCTGCATCCACGACCTCACGCTCGCCGGAGCGGTCGGTCGCATCGAAGCTCACCTTGTCGAGCACGCGCTCCATCACCGTCGAGAGCCGCCGCGCGCCGATATTCTCGACGCTTGCGTTCACCTCGACCGCGATATCGGCGATCGCATCGATCCCATCCACGGTGAACGACAGCTCCACCCCTTCGGTCGCGAGCAGCGCCACATATTGCTTGATGAGGCTGGCCTCCGGCTCGGTCAGAATGCGGCGGAGATCATCCTTGCCGAGCGCCCTCAGCTCGACCCGGATCGGCAGCCGCCCCTGCAGCTCGGGCAGCAGGTCGGAGGGTTTGGCCACATGGAAGGCGCCCGACGCGATGAAGAGGATGTGATCGGTTTTCACCGGACCATACTTGGTGCCGACGGTGGTGCCCTCGATGATCGGGAGGAGATCACGCTGCACGCCCTCGCGCGAGACGTCCGCGCCGATCCGCTCCGAGCGCGCGCAGATCTTGTCGATCTCGTCGATGAAAACGATGCCGCTGTTCTCGACCAGCCGCAGTGCCTCCTCGACGATACCCTCCTGGTCGATCAGCTTGTCGGATTCCTCCTGGATGAGGATCTCGTAGCTATCGGCAACCGCCATCCGCCGGGTCTTGGTGCGGGCGCCGCCCATGGCCTTGCCGAGCATCTCGTTCAGGTTGATCATGCCGAGCTGTGCGCCCGGCATGCCGGGGATCTCGAAGGTCGGCAGACCACCTCCGGTATCGGCCACCTGGACGTCGATCTCCTTGTCGTTGACCTCGCCCGCGCGCAGCCGACGGCGCCATTCGTCACGTGTGCCGGGTTTCGCATTCTGACCGACGAGAGCGTCGACCACCCGCTCTTCCGCCGCGAGATGGGCCTTGGCTTTCACTTCCTTGCGTTTGCCCTCCTTCACGAGGCCGATGCCCGCCTCCATCAAATCGCGCACGATCTGGTCGACGTCGCGACCGACATAGCCGACCTCGGTGAACTTGGTCGCCTCCACCTTCAGGAACGGGGCGTTGGCGAGCTTGGCCAACCGGCGCGAGATCTCGGTCTTGCCGACGCCCGTCGGGCCGATCATCAGGATGTTCTTGGGCAGCACCTCGTCACGCAGGTCATCGCCGAGCTGCTGGCGACGCCAGCGGTTCCGCAGTGCGATCGCGACGGCGCGTTTGGCCTCGTGCTGGCCGATGATGTAGCGGTCGAGCTCGGAGACGATCTCACGCGGGGAGAAATTGGTCATTCTGTCCTTGCCATTTTGAGTCCGCGGCCGCGCGGCAGATCGACCATGCCGGCCGGCTTGAAGTTGGCGCGGCCGAGACAGCCGATTGCCGAGATATTGCGCGCGTCGGGGGACGCGATCACGCGCGGGCAACCCGCCTCCAGCAGGCCCGCCGCGAGTTGGCCAACGAAGCGCGCTCCGTGGCCAGCTCCGAGGGCGGCGGTAACGCCGATGAAAAAAGTGAGCGCCATCGTGCCATACGTCTCGACCCGGCAGGCCGATGGGCCGGCGCCCGTGAGCGGCCGTGCCGCAACAAAGCCGACCGGCACGCCGGCGAGCAGCATCAGCATCGGATGACCGCCCGCCCCACCGATGTCGGCCCTGGCGTCGGCGACGACCTCCCCATGATCACGGAACCACTTGGCCACATGCCGCTCGGCCAGCCAGGCTTCGACGAGCGCGATGTCATCGCTCGCCAACCGCCGGAACGTATGAGTTGCTTCGCTCGTCATGACCCGGTCAGCGCTCGCTCTCGAGGCTTTCGACCACGAGATTGCGGTTGGTGTAGACGCAGATGTCGGCGGCGATGTCCATCGCCTTGCGGGCAATCGCCTCCGCGTCGAGGTCCATGTCGACGAGCGCCCGCGCGGCGGCGAGCGCGTAGTTGCCCCCCGAACCGATCCCCATCACATGCCCGTCGGGCTCCAGCACGTCGCCGGTGCCGGTCAGCACGAGGCTCGAGCGACGGTCGGCAACCAGCATCATGGCTTCGAGCCGGCGCAGATAGCGGTCGGTCCGCCAGTCCTTGGCGAGGTCGACGCAGGCCCGCACCAGCTGGTCCGGGTACTGGTCGAGCTTGGCTTCGAGCCGCTCGAACAGGGTGAATGCATCCGCCGTCGCGCCGGCGAAGCCGCCGATCACCTGGCCCTTGCCGAGGGTGCGCACCTTTCTCGCGTTGGCCTTGATCACGGTTGCCCCCAGGCTCACCTGCCCGTCGCCGGCGACGACCACGCGCCCCCCCTTGCGGACGGTCAGGATCGTCGTGCCATGCCAGAGAGCCATCGTGGTCTCACCCGTGAGCGGCCGGGATCGCCCCCGCACCAAAGCATTCGATATCGGGATCAGCCAAGGCAGAGTCAAGGCTGCCGGCGGCTGGGCCACCCATCAGCTGGCACAACATGCCTTCCCTACTTGAAAATAGCCAAATCCTCTGCTCGGCTCTAACATTGCTGCGATTCTCCAAACCCCGAACCGGCCGACAGCCATGCGCGAGCGTCTGCAAAGGATGCGACAGGCAACCCTCGATGCGGTCGAGCATTGGGCTCCCGGCGGGCTGCGGCCGGCGCGCAGCGGTCGCCAGCTGCTGATCATCCCCCAGGACCTGCGCACGGCCGACCCGAGTCTTGCGAGCGAGATCGCATCCGGCACGCTGGGGCTGGGTGGAGCGACCGCGCCGATCGACGAGATCTCGCCCTTCGACTTGAGGCCGCCCACGGCCGACTGGACGGCCGCCTTGCACAGCTTCGAATGGCTGCGCGATCTGAGAGCGGCCGGCACACCCTTTGCCGAGGACTTCGGTCGCGACCTGGTGCTCGATTGGATCGACCGATTTCGCTCCCAGCAGGCCCCGGCCTGGAGCCCGCGCATCACGGCCCGCCGGGTCATCGCCTGGCTCGCCCACGCCCCGATCGTCATCGATGAGGCCAACGAGACCGAGTATGACGAGTTCGTCGCGAGCCTCGAGCGTCAAACGCGGTATCTGGTGGCAGCAGAGGGCGCGACCCCGGATGGCCAGCCGCGTCTCGTGGTGCAGATGGCCGTGATGCTCGCCACATTGTGCCTTTCGGGCGAGGAGAAAGCGCTCGATCAGCGGATTGCCGATTTCGAGCGCGAGATCGACCGCCAGATCCTCGCTGACGGTGGTCACATCAGCCGCAATGCCTCGGTGCTCGTCGATCTGCTGCTCGATCTGCTCCCCTTGAAGCAGTGCTTCATTGCGCGCGATCGCATACCACCACCGCGGCTCGTCGACGCCATGCGGCGGATGGTGCCGATGGTGCGCCGGATGCGGCTCGGCGATGGCACACTCGCCCGCTTCAACGGCGTGGGCGCAGGCATACCGGACGCGCTCGGCACCGTTCTCTCCTTCGAGGAATCGCTGCCCCAGCCCGATGAAGGCATTTTCATCTCCCGCTATGCGCGGATGCAGCGCCGCCAGCTGGTTCTCGTCGCCGATGTCGGGTCGCCGCCGGACCAGGTCCTATCGACGAATGCCTTCGCAGGCTGCCTGTCGTTCGAGATGAGCTCGGGCGCCCATCCCGTCATCGTCAATTGCGGGGCGCCCAACAATGCCCACAACGATTGGCGCCTGCATGCGCGGGGAACGCCGGCGCATTCGACGCTCGTCCTCAACAACGCCTCCTCCTCCGTGATCCAACGGCGCCATCAGAGCGACGACTGGGGCGGCGGTCCGGCCATCGAAGGGCCGACCCAGGTTGGCGCCGAGGTCCACTCCGACGACAACGGGGCAATCGAGCTCGTCGCCAGCCACAATGGCTATGTGGCGCGCTTTGGTGCCATCCATCGGCGCAGCCTGCGGCTCGGCGCGCAAGGCGACCGGCTCGAGGGGATCGATCAGATCATCGAGCACGCGCGCTCGCCCAAGCCAGGTCGAAGCATGCCGTTCGCAATCCACTTCCACGTGCTCCCGACCGCGCGCCTGAAGCGCGGGCAGGAGCCCTCGACCGCGGAAATCACCATTCCTTCTGGCGAATGCTGGCGGCTGACGGCGGCAGGAGCCGAGCTCGGCATCGAGGAGAGCATCCATCTGGCTGGCATCTCGGGTCCAATGCGCTCGGCCCAGATCGTATTGCGCGGAATGGTGGCGACGGGGGGTGGCGAGATCCGCTGGCGCCTCGACCGGGTCGAGACTTGACGCACCGGAAGGAATTCGATGAGCCACCTATCGACAGCATTTCAGAGCGACATCCCGCAGCCGGTCATCCGGCGTGCGCTGCTATCGGTTTCCGATAAGGGCGGCCTCGTCGATCTCGCCCGCGCGCTCGACCGCCACGGCATCGAGCTGGTGTCGACCGGGGGTACGGCTGCTGCACTTCGCGCGGCGGGCCTCGCGGTGCGGGACGTCGCCGATCTGACTGGCTTTCCCGAGATGATGGATGGCCGTCTGAAGACGCTGCACCCGCGTGTCCATGGCGGCCTGCTCGCGGTTCGCGGCGATCCGGCGCACGAGGCCGCCATGGCCGCGCACGGGATCGCGCCGATCGACCTGCTGGTCGTCAACCTCTACCCGTTCGCGTCGACCGTTGCGGCGGGCAAGCCCTTCGGCGAGTGCATCGAGATGATCGACATCGGCGGACCGGCGATGATCCGTGCCGCCGCCAAGAACCACGCGAGCGTGGCCGTCGTGGTCGATCCCGCCGACTATGGCGAGCTGATCGCCGAGCTCGACCGGCTCGCGGGCGCGACCTCGCTCGCCTTCCGCCGCACGCTGGCGCGCCAAGCCTATGGGGCAACCGCTGCCTATGATGCGGCGATCGCGGGCTGGCTGGCGCAGCAGGAGGGCGTGCGGACGCCGCGCCGGATCACCGTCTCCGGCCAGCTGCGCCAGACCTTGCGCTATGGTGAGAACCCGCACCAGTGGGCGGCTCTCTATGCGACGGGGGCGAGCGGCCCGGGCGTCGCCACCGCCCGCCAGGTGCAGGGCAAGGAGCTGAGCTACAACAACATCGCCGATACCGATGCCGCGCTGGAGCTGATCGCGGAGCTCTGCTCCGAAAGCGCTTCCTTCGTGCTCGCCTCCGGCAAGGCTTCCTTCGCGCTCGCCTCCGGCAAGGATTCAAACGTGCTCGCCTCCGGCAAGACTTCCTTCGTGCTCGCCTCCGGCAAGACCGCTGTCGCCATCATCAAGCACGCCAACCCGTGCGGCGCTGGCATCGGAGCGAGCCCGCTCGAAGCCTACCGCAAGGCGCTGCGCACCGATCCGGTGAGTGCCTTCGGTGGCATCGTGGCGCTGAGCCAGCCGCTCGACGGGGCGACCGCGCGCGAGATCGTGAAAGTGTTCACCGAGGTGATCGTCGCGCCCGACGCCGACGCCGAAGCGCGCGCCGTGCTGGCGAGCAAGCCCAATCTGCGGCTGCTGCTGACGAGCGGCCTGCCCGCGTCCGACGCGGACGGCCTCGTCATTCGCGCTGTCGGCGGCGGGTTCCTCGCGCAATCGCGCGACAGCGGCTCGATCGATGGACGCGAGCTGACGGTAGTGACGAAACGGGCTCCCACCAGCCTCGAGCTCGCCGACTTGCGCTTTGCCTTCAAGGTCGCCAAGCACGTCCGCTCCAACGCCATCGTCTTTGCCCGCGATGGCGCGACTGTCGGCATCGGCGCCGGCCAGATGAGCCGGATCGATTCGACCCGCATCGCCGCCATCAAGGGGAAGGATGCCGCATCGGCTGCAGGCCTGGATGCGCCACTGACCAAGGGCTCTGTCGTTGCCTCCGACGCCTTCTTTCCCTTCGCCGACGGCCTGATCATAGCCGCCGAGGCTGGCGCAACCGCGATTATCCAGCCCGGCGGATCACTCAAGGACAGCGAGGTCATTGCCGCGGCCGATGAGCGTGGCCTCGCCATGGTCTTCACTGGCCTTCGGCACTTTCGCCACTGAGAGCCCGCTCACCCGCGCTCCAACTGTTGCTCTTTGGCATCGCCGGCAAGTTTCCTTGCGCGAGCCACAAAGCTGCCCGAAGTCAAGGCCTCGTGAACATATTTCGGCTTGAAATCCCGCTTATCCAACATAGCTATGGACAACGAAGGTTGCAGTGTGCAGCCGAGAGGGATCGACGCCATGGGCCTCCATGTCACCCATTTCGAGCCGGAGCCGAGACAGGTCGAAGCGTGCACGAGCGATGCTTGGCGCCTTGCCGATGGGCTTGCGCATGCCTCCCAGAATTGGACCGGCGCTTCGGGCCGGCGCTATCGCCACACGATCCATACGCTGATCGCCTGCCCGGTGCTGCCGGAGGCGAACTACCTGATGGTGCGTCGCGAGGCCGATGGCAGCCGTCAGGTGTTGCGGATAGCGCGCACGCGCCATCAGTCGATGTCGCTCAACCTCGCCGAGATCCGCCAATGCGCGGCCAGAATCGGTGCCAACGAAATCCACGTGCACCTCCTGGCTTGCAGCCTCGAGGATCGCACCAAGATCGAGGCCGACCTGCGGGCTGGCCTTTTCGCCGAGCTCTCCGCCGAGCCGGCGCTGCGTCCCGACAGTGGTCTCCTCTGCTGACACTGGGGCAAGCGCCGGCCGGCACCTGACGACGACTTCGATCCGCCAAACGACAACGGCGGCACCCGGGAGGTGCCGCCGTTGTCGTTCGAGCGAGCATCAATCAGTTTTCCGCCGCCACACCAACCACGAACTGATCGGTATAGTCTTACTTGCTGCAGCCCTCGACTGGGGGCATCAGCCCGCCTGGAGTGGCCGGAAATTCAGTCCTTTGCGCCTTGGCTGGCGAGCATGAGCTATTGCTCGTCGCCGGTGTGTAGCGCGCCGACCGGCACCGCAAGTGCGTCACATCGCAGAGCTTCGCGCCATTGTCGAGCTCCCGACGCTGAGCCCCGTCGTCATCCTTGGGATGAATGGTCAGAATCGTGACGACCCCGCGATTGCCCGTAACGACGTACTTGCCAGGAGGAACCGAAAAGACTGGCTGCTCCATGATCAGTCCGTGCTCCTCCAACCGCCACAGACCCCAGGATTCCGCACGGGGCGTCCGCCAGACGTTGTCCGGCCTCGGCACCAGCCTACGTGATCGGCGGTGATTGCCAGCGCTCGAGCGCGGCGTCGTCCCCGGCTTTGGCGGCGACCCAGCTCGCGGTCCCGCCCGCGGTCTCTTCCTGTTTCCAAAAGGGCGCGGAGGTTTTGAGAAAATCCATCAGGAATTCCGCCGCCTCGAAGGCAGCCTGGCGATGCGCGGACGCCGTTACCACCAGCACGATGCGATCGCCGGGCACCAGCCGGCCGGTGCGGTGGACGATCAGGGACGCCGCGAGCGGCCAGCGCGCGTGCGCCTCGGCTTCGATCCGCGCCAGCTCGCGCTCGGTCATGCCAGGATAGTGCTCGAGCGTGATTGCCGTGAGGCGGGCGCCTGCCACCTCGCCGCGGACGAGCCCGGTGAAGGTGACGACAGCGCCCAGGTCGGTGCGGCCCGCCGTCAGGGAAGCGACCTCGCCACCCACGTCGAAATCCTCCGCCTGGACGCGAACCGTCATCGAGTGTCTCCTTGCAGCATCTCTCAGGACACCGACGACAATAAACGAATCGAATTGAAGCGTATGCAGTCCGCCCAGCCGTTTTCCCGGCCAAGCGACCAGCGGGAGCGCTGAGCCGGGACCCCGCATGAAAAATGCCGAAGGCTCGACATGTTGCGGCTTCGCCGCTTCTTGCGCTGGATCCCGGATCAATCTCCGCCCTGGCGATAGGCCAGGGCTCCGATCGTCCGGGAAGACGGAGCAGTTGTTGTTCGGATTGTCCTCAGCATGCTCGCCCTGTTCCGAGGCAAGCGACTGCCGCAAGCCCGGCGTCGATTGCCAACTGTATCTCAGTGAGCTATAGATAGCTGAGAACGAGGGGGCGTGGATGCGGGTCTACAAGCACAAGACCTTTGCTCGTTTTCAACGCAAACAACGGTTGGGCGACGAGACTCTTTGCCAAGCAGTGGCCAGAGCCGAGGCTGGGCTGATCGACGCCGACCTTGGAAGCGGGCTGATCAAACAGCGCGTGCCTCGCATGGGTCAGGGACGTTCGGGCGGATTTCGTGTCCTGGTCGCATTCAAGGCGGGCCGACGTGCCGTATTGCTCTTTGGTTTCGCCAAGAATGATCGGGACAATCTAGAGGCCGACGAGCTCGTCGAGCTCAAGAGCTTCGCGGCCGGATTGCTGGAGGCTGACGATAATACGATCGAAGATTTGGTGGACCGCGAAGATCTGAAGGAGGTGAATTGTGAGCAACCGGACGAGTAAGGCACGCACGGTCAAAGGCCGCGCCCGGCTGCGCGCCGAGATCGTCGAGATTGCGCAGAGCCTGAACCGGGTCGGTATCGTCAGCGACGACGAGCTGCGGCTGACGACGATCCGCATGCTCGGGCGCGACGCGCTGCCGAAGGTCGAGAGCCTGGCGCCGGAGGCGATCGCGAAGCTGCGCGAGGTCATTGGCGTCAGCCAGGCGGTGCTGGCGGCCTATCTCAACGTCGGGGTGACGACGGTCAGCCAATGGGAGCGCGGCGAGCGGCGGCCGAGGGGAACGGCGCTGAAGCTCCTGAGCGTGATCAAACGGCACGGTCTCGAGCCGCTGCGATGATCGTCGTCAGCCTCCCGTAACCGGCGGGAAGAACGCGATCTCCTTGGCGCCTGCAATCGGCGCGGATGGTTTCACGTGGCTCATGTCGAGTGCGGCTCGAACGAGATCGGCCCGCCGGAACGCCTCCTCGTACTCGGCTCCCCGTCCTTTGAGCCATCGAACGAGATCGGCAACCGTCACGAGCCCGTCGGGCAATTCCAGCTTTTCCTCGGCGCGGCCCACTTTTTCCCGGACCCAGGCGAAATAGCGGATCGTCACGATCACGGCTCAAGCCTCCGGCTGGCTCGATTGCGGGCGGCTGACTGGAGCGATGGCGTGGTGCAGGCTCGCCCGCAAATAGGCATAACCGGTGTAGACCGTCAGGATCGCCGAGATCCACAGGAGCACGATGCCGAGCAGCCAAGGGCCCGAGACCACCGATTCGCCGAGCGGGGCGGCAAGCAGCGCTCCCAGCGCGACGAGCTGCACGGCGGTCTTCCACTTGGCGAGGTTGGTGACCAGCACCTTGACATCGAGCTCGGCCAGGAACTCACGCAACCCCGACACCAGTATCTCGCGCGAGAGGATCAGCACGGCCGCCCAGATCGACCAGCCCGTGATGATCTGCTTGGCAACCAGCAGCAGCAGCACGACCCCGACGAGCAGCTTATCCGCGATCGGATCGAGCATGCGCCCCAGTTGAGATTGCTGATTCCAGCTGCGCGCGAGCATGCCGTCGAAATAGTCGGTGATCGCGGCGGCTGCGAAAATCACCAGAGCCGACCACCACGCGAGATCGCCCTGGAGCAATAGCAGGCACGCCGCAATCGCGGGAACTGCCGCGATCCTGGCGTAGGTCAGCAGGTTGGGAAGGCTGGTCGGCCCGATGCTGAGCGCTTGCTCCATGGATGACGCGTCTACGCCGTGGTCGCGGGGGCGTCAATGGCGCGAGACCGCCCTCCCCATGCATTCGGCCGGCCTCTTGGCGCAGACCGGCCGTCGTCGAAAAGTGCAGGTGGAGCGCAAGCGGTGGAGAGCCTATGCAGATGTTTCGCCAGTAGCACGCGCGGGCGAAGTATGGGCCAGCAGAAATAACCTCTTCAATTCAATGAGATAGATCGAAGTTACGGTTCGTGGCGGGAATGTTGCGCCTAGGTCGTATCTCGTGTGTCAAAATAGCACCGATCCACACGAACAATGAAAAAACCCCGTCTGTTTCGCTGCCAAGTGCCGGCGTACGAGTGTAGGGTCCTAGTTGAGGTAAACGCTTCTGCTGAATCGACGTTCAGTCGTTGAGCGAGGTGGTAGTGGCAAGACCCTGGGGTTGGGGGTTGTAGTGCGTATCTGGGCTCTTGGATTGTTTCGAGCGTGTGCGTTTTGCCTTGTCACGTTTTGGAGCGTGGCTGCGGTCGCGCAATCCGTTACGTGTCCGGCGTCTGGGACCGCCACCAGCGCGTCAGTCAATCTCTGTCGGCTGGGAACTGGCTGCGGCGTTGGGTTCCCGACCAATAACAACGACGACATTACGGTCAATAGCGTACAATCCGGGGACACGGTCACTTTCTCGTTCATGACGAACGCCGGCAGCGCCAATGCTACCGTGAATTTCACCGCGGTCGCTCCCGACGTGAACGTCCCCACGCCCGATCCGCTCACGGTCAACACCGGCGTGACCGGAACGGCGACCCGTCTAATCGATGCCACTGACGCCGCAGATAGCCAGTTCGTATTCAACGCCCAGCTTACAGTGAACGGGACGTTCGGTACCTACACTGTATCGTGCACGCGCCCCGCGACGAACCGCAGCCTATTGATCGACGGCCTGGGCAACGGGACCGGCACGACCACGGGCACGGC
>JANPDA010000053.1:0-6844 GCA_031431235.1 Hyphomicrobiaceae bacterium | reverse complement strand
GGCGATTGACCGTGCTCTCAGACCAACGCACACTGCCCGTGCTTGGCACTGCGTGCCTGGCGTGAACGGCCTTGGGGAGGGTCTGGTTTGGGGGATAGGGCGTGCGTGCGCCCTGCCACGGCACCACGGTTGCGTCTGCCGGATCGTGCCGCAGACGCCACGGGACGCCGCACGGATTTCAGCCCAAAACGGAGCCCGTTCGCGACGAATCGATCGCCCTCGAGTGCGATCGGAAACAAGACCACGGGGAGGAACAAACATGTCGGCTACTTCTTCGGGCGCCAAAGCCGGATCGTCTGGCGAGCTCGTCCGCGCCATCGACTGGAAGGGCGCATTCTGGGTTGCGAGCGGCGTGCCCGCGCTCGTGCTCTTCTCGATCGGCGGCATTGCGGGAACGGCGGGCAATCTCGCCTGGGTGGTCTGGACCATCTCGGTGCTGATGGGCTTTCTGCAGTCCTTCACCTATGTCGAGATCGCAGGCCTCCACCCCAATAAGTCCGGCGGCGCCTCGATCTATGGAGCAACAGCGTGGCTGCGCTATTCGAAGTTCGTCGCTCCATTGTCGGTGTGGTGCAACTGGTTCTCCTGGTCGCCGGTGCTCTCGCTCGGTTGCGCGATCGCGGCAGGCTACATCCTCAACGCCGTCGCGCCGGTGCCGACTTTTGCTGAAACCTCGCCCGAGGTCGTCGCCTGGCTCGCCGATCCGGTGAACGCCGGCAAGGCCGCAGCTGACGCAGTCGCCGCCATCACGGCCGCCAATACGCCCTGGCTCGCCTCGTTCAACGCTTTCAGCATCGCCATCCCGGGCCTCGGCACGCTCAACTTCAACTCGACCTTCTTCATCGGTACGATCCTGATGCTGATCGTCTTCGCAATCCAGCATCGCGGTATTCTACGAACGGCCGGCACGCAGAAGTGGATCGGCATGCTGATCATAATCCTGTTGTTCATCGTCGGCATCGTGCCGATCCTGAACGGCGGGTTCAATCCGGACAACGTCTCGGGTCCGTTCTGGCCGAGTGCGGAAGGCAACGTCGGCTGGACCCTGTTTCTCGGCGCCATGTTCATCGCCGCCTGGTCGACCTACGCCTTCGAGACGGCGGTCTGCTACACCAGTGAGTTCCGCAATCCCAAGACCGACACGTTCAAGGCGATCTTCTACACCGGTCTCGTCTGCATCGTGCTCTTCATCCTGGTGCCATTCACCTTCCAGGGCGTGCTGGGCGTCGAAGGCATGAAGGCCCCCGGGATCGTGGCGGGAACAGGCGTCGCCGATGCCATGGCCAACATGGTCGCGGGCGGCAACGTGCTGATCAAGCAGATCTTCGTCGTGTTGATGATCCTCGCGCTCATCCTCGCCATCATGACCGCCATGGCCGGCTCCTCGCGCACGCTCTATCAGGGCTCCGTCGACGGCTGGCTGCCAAAGTATCTCTCTCACGTGAACTCGCATGGCGCGCCGACGCGGGCCATGTGGACCGATCTCGTATTCAATCTGTTCCTGCTGGCCATCGCCTCGGATGCCAGCGGCTACTTCTTCATCCTCGCCGTGTCGAACGTCGGCTACATCATCTTCAACTTCCTGAACCTCAATGCGGGTTGGATGCATCGCATCGACAGCGGGCACATCGAGCGCCCCTACCGGGCACCCTCGTGGCTGATCGCCCTCAACACGCTGCTGGCCTTCGTCAACCTCGCCTTCATGGGCGCGGGTGCCAAAGTCTGGGGGTTCACGAACGCACTCTGGATCGGATTTGCGTTCGCCGCGCTGATCATCCCGGTGTTCTACTACCGCCACTACGTCCAGGACGGCGGGCAGTTCCCCAAGGGTGCGCTCGCTGAGCTGGGCCTCAAGGGCCAGGATCTCGGTGAACGCAAGGCTGGCATGCTGCCATATCTGACCTTGGTGGCCGGCATCGCCGTGGTGCTGATCACGAACTACCTGTTCCCGCTCTAAGCGCACGCACGACGAAAGGCAGCCGGCAGCTCCCTCGGGGGCCGCCGGCGCTGATATGTGAACATGGCAACTGAACCGCAGGCCGCAGTCGAAGCCCGCGCGAGTTGCACGGTGGGCACAAATATTGCCTCCCGAGAAAACCGATTGCCTTTCGGGGAAGATTGTGCAGATTCCTATATATCCTCCTGAAGGAGTGGTTTCCTCCTTTGGAGAGGGTCGTGGGGACTGGAGGCCGGGTCGTCCGGCGCCTCGGGGGGCGAAAGCGGCTTCCAAACCATAATGACGACCGCACCAAGTGCGGAATTGCCGACCTGTGTCAGCGGCCGGGGCGCCAAAGGTGCGCATAGGACAGGCGGTCAACAAGCTATGGGGTGGGAAACGCTATGGGCGATAATCTCAGTTCACTGAACGTGATTTTCACCGAATTCTACTATTGGGTGACGGTCGTTTTCATGTTTCTGATCCATGTCGGCTTCTGCATGTACGAGGTCGGCGTCAGCCGCCGCCGCAATCACATGCACACGCTGATGAAGAACACGATGGCGATCCCGCTCGTCACCGTCACGTTCTTCTTCTTCGGCTGGTGGATCTATTTCGCGTTTCCGAGCGGGTTCTACTGGTTCAATTTCGTTCCCGATGCCTTGCCCTACGATCCCAACAAGGTCGCGGCTCCCTGGAGCCCGCTGATGGCGCCGCATCTGTCGGGCGTGAACGCGACGGACACGGCCTATGGCATCACCGCAGCCGATGCATTGAACAGTCCCGCCACGTGGCACCGCCTCAACGGCGTGTTCTGGGCGGCGTTCCTGTTGTTCTCGATCACGACGGCTTCCATCATCTCCGGGGCCATCATCGAGCGCGTGCGCTCCGGCGCATTCTGGCTGATGGCGGTTCTGGTGGGGTCGGTCACCTGGATCATCGATGCCTCGTGGGGCTGGAGCGCCACTGGCTGGATGGTCAAGTATCTCGGCTACCACGACGCCTATGCTTCGGGCGTGGTGCATGCAATCGCCGGCGGCTCGGCGCTGGCGGTGCTGATCGTGCTCGGACCCCGCATCGGCAAGTTCCGCGCCGACGGCACTCCGCGCGATATCCCGCCGCACAATCCCTGGCTGGTGACGATCGGCCTGTTCCTGATCTACACGGGCTTCTGGGGCTTCTATGCCGCTTGCAACATCCCGCTGATCGCGCCCGCGACGATCGCTGGAGAGATCACCGGCGTCACCTGGACGGCGACCAACATCTATCTCGCACCAACGACGCTTTCGGCCATCACCTTCAACTTCCTGATGTCGCTCTCGGGCGGCATGTTGGCCGGATACTTCATCTCCAAGGGTGATGCCTTCTGGACCTACAGCTGCGGCCTGTGCGGCATCGTCGCGGCGTCCGCCGGCAACGATCTCTATCACCCGATCCAGGCCATGCTGATCGGCGCCGTCATTCCCTGCATCTGCTACAAGCTGCACTACTGGGTCGAGCGCGTCTTCAAGATCGACGACGCGGTCGGGGCGGTCGCGGTGCACGGCTATGGCGGCTTCTTGGGGGTCGTCGTCGCTGGCTTCATGTTGTGGGGTGCGCCGAGCTCGCCCTACGCGGGCTTCGCGACGATCTCGCCCTGGGGCAACTTCCTTGGCGCGGTGATCATGTTCTTCGTGCTGGGATTCATCCCGATGCTGATCCTGTCGCTGATCCTCAAGATGTTCGGATTGCTGCGGGTGCCGCCCGAGATCGAGATCGCGGGTCTCGATATCGTGCAGAACGATGCCTACGATAGCGCCATCGCCGAGGTGAAAGCGGCCGAGCTGGCCGTGGCAGCAGCTACTGCCAACCGTTGAGCAAGGGAGACGGAAATCATGTCGACAATCGGTTTGACGAGCTGGGCGGTGGATCTGGCCAACGTCGGGGCGATCTACCCCTTCCAGGGCTCCGAGTTCATCCTCGCCATAGTGGGGATCGCGTTCTGGGTGGTCTGGCAGATCTGGCAGATCGGCCACGAGAACTCCGAGCTCGGCAAAATGAAGGGCCTTGTCAACAGCGACAAGGCGAAGAAGGCGATCGACCGGTATTGATCGCCGCAATCGAGCGGGCCTGAGGGCCGCTATCGAGTGAGTCGAGCGGAGGGCTCGGGCGGGATACGCCTGGGCTCTCCGCTGGCATGTTTTCCTTCCTCGCCTTCGGATGATGGCTGCAAGAGCAGCGGGCCCTGCACGGAGGTGGCGCCGCGTCAATGCTCTCGATTCTGGTTGCCTATCGGCACGCGCGGCAGCGGCTCGAGAGATGGCGACAGGGGGGCGGAAGTAGGCTGCGCTGGCTTGAATGAAGATGCGAACTGGCCAGCGAGCGCGGACCCTGGAGTTGATAGTCTCGCGCCGCCATGGATCTCCCGACCACGCTCTACGCCATCCTCTGCATCTTCCTCGCCGCGATCGTACGCGGGTTCTCGGGCTTTGGCTTCTCCCTCATCGCCATCACCGCGCTCTCGCTCGTCGTCGCCCCGGTCGAGGTGATCGCCTCCGTCTTCCTGATGGAGATCGTGGCGAGCCTGCATTTGCTGCCGGGCGTCTGGCGCCAGATCAGCTGGCGGCCGGTCGCGATCCTGCTCGCCGGCACGATGCTCGGCACACCCGCCGGCGTCTGGCTGCTCGCTCATGTGCCCGAAGCGACCATGCGGATCGCGCTTGGCGTGTTCGTGCTGACCGCCGTCGCCCTGCTCGCCCAGGGCTTTGCGTTGCAGCGCATGCCGGGCACTGCGGCAACGATTGCGACCGGAGCCGCGGCAGGGCTGCTCAACGGCGCCTTCGGCATCGGCGGTCCCCCACTCATCCTCTTCTTCTTCTCCTCGCCCGCCGGAGCCGCAGCCGGGCGTGCCTCGCTGATCGCACTCTTCCTTGGGGTCGACCTCGTCGGGCTTGCCGTGCAGGGCGGGGCGGCCATGATTACGCTCGAGCATGTCTGGCGGGCGGCGCTGTTTCTGCCGGCCCTGCTTGCGGGCGTAGCGATCGGAGCGCGAGGCTTCCGCATGGTCGATCAGGAGAGCTTCCGCCGGGTCGTGCTGGCCATTCTCGCGCTGATGGCGATCGCGACGGGTGCTCAGGGCCTCCTCACCCTCTTGCCGGGGTGAGCGGGTCCGGCTACGCCCATCCCCATGACCCAAACCGCCGTCATCGATAGAAGCCGCATCAAAAATCTCGTGGCGGCCATTGCCTGCGTGACCGTGTTCGGGTTCGCGCTGGGAGAAATGTTTCCGCTGTTGTCGCTCATCATGGAGCGCGAGGGCGTGCGGGCCGACGTGATCGGTTACAATACCTCGATGGCCCCGGTCGGCATCCTGTTTGCCGGCTTCATCGTGCCACCGCTGGTTGCCCGGCTCGGCGCGCGTGTGGTGGCGCTGGGAGCGGCGGCGCTGGCGGCTTTCATCGTGCTGCTCTATCCGTTGACGCCGATCTTCTGGGGCTGGTTCTTCCTGCGCTTCGCGCAAGGGATCGCGGTGTCGACCCTGTTCTCGGTCAGCGAGGCCTGGGTCATCCAGTTCGCCGAAGGTCCCTATCGCACGCGCATTCTTGGGCTCTATGCCAGCGTGCTGGCGCTGAGCTTCGGGCTCGGACCGGGCGTGATCGCCATCACCGGCACCGACGGCGCACTCCCGTTCTGGGTCGGTGCAGCCGTGCTGCTCGCAGCGTCGCTCCCGATCATGATGGTGCGCGAGGAGGCAGCGAAGGGCCACGAGGGTGCGGGCGCCGCCTCGTTCTTCACCTTTGCCCCGCGTGCGCCGGTGCTGTTGCTCGCCGTAGGCGCCTTTGCCGTGTTCGATTCCGCCTGCCTCGGGTTCCTGCCCGTCTACGGCGTGCGTCACGGCATGAGCGAGCGCGAGGCGGCGATCCTCCTGAGCGTGCTCTCGTTTGGCAATGTCGGGCTGCAATTGCCGATCGGCTGGCTCGGCGACAAATATCCCAAGCGCCGCGTGATGGCCGGGCTCGCGATCGTCACCATGGTGTTCACCGCGTTGATCCCCTCCGCGATGGGCACGGTCTGGTTGTGGCCGCTGCTCATGCTCGTCGGCGCGACCTCCGTCGGCATCTACACGATCGCGCTGGCCGAGGTGGGCGAGCGTTTTTCCGGCGCCGACCTGGTGGCTGGAACCTCGGCGATGGCGACCACCTGGGGGCTCGGCGCGCTGGTTGGCGCCATGGTCGCCGGCTGGGCGTTCCAAACCTTCGGGCCGGACGGCTTTCCCTATTCGCTGGCGATCCTGTTCGCGGTGTTCCTCCTGCTGATGTGGCTGCGGGAACGCTGGAAGACGGCGCATGGGGTCAGGTAGGGCGTCGGCCGCGGCACACCGAGTCCGGTTGATCCATTCCCGTTTTCCCGGCAGAGGGCGGGCCACCAGATGGCTCGGTTCGACGCCGACTTGCGCCCGCATGAGAGCCGGGACCGAGGGCGAAGTGCGGCAGCCGCACAGCGCCGGGACCTGGGCCCCGGATGAACGCTCTGCGGTCTCCGGGGAAACGGAGAGAGAAGTAATCATCCGGAGTCAGTATCATTCGCCAGATCGCGACATGCGAGTCCGGCTCGAGACAATTGCCGACGGTCGACGCGCGTGGCAGCGTCGTGAGCGACCCGAGGCGACTGAGTATGACCCCGGAAGCGATTACCGCTCGTTTGAAGCGGGTTGCGGAGTTGGTTCGGGTTTGTCGCGCGCTGAAGGCCCGTCCGAGTGATGCGTTAAACCGTCTTCCTGCCCGACCTGAACGTGCGAAGGACGACTTGGGCTCTGGAGAGAGGAAGGGATAGCCATCCCTTCAAGCAACGATCTCCTTCACGACTTTTACCGCCACATCGGTAAGCCGGAAATCGCGTCCTTCGGTTCGGAATATCAGCCGTTCGTGG
>JANPDA010000052.1:0-2057 GCA_031431235.1 Hyphomicrobiaceae bacterium | reverse complement strand
GTCGAGCCGCGTCCGTGGCGGTCGTCGACGATCTCCAGCAGATCGCGCGCCTGCTCGTGCGTGACCGGGGCGAGGCCCCAGTCGTCGAGGATCAGCAGATCGACGCGCGACAGGGTCTTCAACAGCCGCGCGTGTCGGCCGTCGCCGCGAGCGAGCGCCAAGGCATCGAACAGCCTGGGCACGCGATGATAGAGCACGGAGCGGTCATCTCTGCACGCCTTGTGGCCAAGCGCGCAGGCGAGCCAGCTCTTGCCGAGTCCGGTTTTTCCGATGATGGCCAGGTTCTGGTGACGCCCGATCCAGTCGCCGGCGACGAGCTTGGACCACAGTGCCTTGTCGAGACCGCGCGCCGCCTTCATGTCGGTGTCCTCGACGATCGCCGTCTGGCGCAGACCGGCGAACTTGAGCCGATTGCCGAGCCTCTTGTTTTCGCGCTCGATGGCCTCGCGATCGACAAGGAGTGCGAGCCGCTCCTCGAACGACAGCGCCTCGATGTCGGGCTGTCGCCGCTGCTCTTCCAGCGCCTTGGCCATGCCGGCGAGGCCGAGTGCGATCAGGCGGTCGTGGGTCGGATGTGTCAGCATCGTCTTTCCTTTTGTTTTCTTTTTCACCCGCAATCATCGTTCGCGTGCCGCCGGGCGCGGGCGCCCCCTGCGGACGCGATCCGACGGCAGATCAGTGGTAGTAGCCACGACCACGGATATTGGCGTGCTGGATCGGGGGAGCCTCCGGCGCTGCCGGCTTGGCGTAGGCTTTGTCGAGACCGTTCTGCAGGATCGACTTGATCGAGCCGTAGCTGACGGCGCCGATGTCGTTGCCGCGCATGGCGGCGGCTTCCATCCGCGTTACACCGTAACTGTTGGCCAGCTGCAGGATGCCCTTGGCTGCGCGGAAGCCCTGCTCGGGATGAGGCTTGGCTTTCAGGATGGCTTCGACCAGCGCGATCATCGCCGGCCCGATCGTGGCGGCCTCACGCATGATCCGCTGCGGTGTCCAGTCCGCGTAGTGGCGATGCGAACTCGGCATGTGCTCTGGCGTCGTCGTGTGCCGGCGCTTGACGGCCGAGCGCACGTGGCTCGCCACCCGCGCGCCCTTGTGGAAGATCTCGACGGTGGCGTCGGTGATGCGCGCTTCGATGCGTTCGCGGATGAGGCGGTGAGGGGCCGAGTAATAATGCTGGTCGATCTCGACGTGATAATCGAGCCCGAGCTTCACGAGCTTCCACTCGGCGTAGACGTAGGGCTCGGCCGGCAGCGCCTTCAGTGCCGGACGGTCGATGGTCGCCAGCAGCTCGTTGCGGCTCGCCCCGATCTTGCGCATCACCTTGGCGTTGAGATCGGCGACGACCGCGCGGATCGCGATGTTCAGCTCGACGAGCCCGAAGAACTGACGGTTGCGCAAACGTGCGAGCACGTACCTCTGAATGATCAGGACCCCGCCTTCCACTTTCGCCTTGTCGCGGGGCTTTCGCGGGCGCGCCGGCAGGATCGCGGTGTCGTAGTGGGTGGCAAGATCCTGATAAGTCTTGTTGATGCCGGGCTCGTAGCGGCACACGGCCGTGACGCCGGCCTTCAGGTTGTCGCAGACGATGGCGTGCGCGACGCCGCCGATCGCGGTGAAGGCGTTGACGTGCGCGCCGATCCAGTCCGGCAGCGCCTCGCTCCAGCGCGCTTCCGCATACGTGTAGTTGGAGGCGCCGAGCCCCGCGACGAAGATGCGCGCGCACCGAACCTCGCCGGTCGCCGGATCGATCACCTCGACGGTGTCGCCAGCGAAGTCGACGAACAGCTTCTCGGCCGGCCCGTGCGTCTGGCGCATCGTTGCCGAGACCGTCTGCTTCCAAGCGCTGTAAAGCTCGCAGAACCGACTGTAGCCGTAGCCGTCGGGCTCACGGCCGCGGTACTCCTCCCATACCAGCTGCAGCGTCATGCTGCGCCGCTGCAGCTCCTTGTGAATGTGGCTCCAGTCCGGCGGCGGTCGGGCCGGAAATGCGTTGGTCTGCGACGGGAACAGGCGGCGCTCCAGCTCGCCGTCGTCGATCCCCTCGGGAACCGGCC
>JANPDA010000051.1:0-13138 GCA_031431235.1 Hyphomicrobiaceae bacterium | reverse complement strand
CCGTGAACTCAGAGCCGATGATGGACGCATGCACCATGTGCTCGCCGGCTCGCATCAGCCCGCGCGCGTGCAGGATCGCAAGCCGCGCCGAGGTGCCCGTGCCCGTGGGGCTCCGGTCCGAGCGGCCGGGCGAGACGATGCAGGTGTTGCGCGTGATCTTGCCCGGCCCCTGGAATGGGCCTGCCAACTGCACGATGCTGACGCCCTTGATGCCGGGGTTCTCGGGGTGGCTGACGGGAACCTGCTCGCGTGCCGCAAGCCGGATCTTCTCGCCCACGATTGCGAGCTCGCGCGCTTCGGACGGCTCGATCGAAAAGCCCAAAGCCCGCGCATCCGCGCTCGCATACATCATGCCGCCCCAGGCGATATCGATCTTGACGGTGCCCAGGCCCTCGACCTCGATCTCCTGATCGAGCTTCAGGACGAAGCTCGGCACATTGGTGATCTCGACCGATTTGCACTGCCCGTCGCGGCATTCCGCGCGCACGCGCACCGGCCCGGCCGGCGTGTCGAGCATCAGGATCGTCTCGGGCTCCTTCATCTCGACCATGCCGGTCTCGAGCAGCACCGTCGCCGTGCACATGGAGTTCGAGCCCGACATGGCGGCGTACTCGGTCGGCTCCATGATGATGACGCCCGCATCGCAGTCGGGCCGGATCGGCGGCGTCACGAGGTTGACGTGGCGCGCAACCGACCCATGCGGCTCGCAGAGGAGCAGGCGCCGGATATGGTCGTGCTCGCGCTCCATGGTGCGCATGCGCTCATACATGGTCGCGCCTGCCGGCGGCAGCACGCCCCCGATGATGACATCGCCGACCTCCCCCTCCGCATGGCAGCCGACGACGGTAATGATTTTTCGCGTGCGCATGTGTGCTTCCTTCGCGGCTCGATAGGCAGATGTGGCGATCTGTTGTAATATGGAGCACCAGACCGGAGCCCGTCCATGCCCGCCGACACTGCCCTGAAACGCCAGCGCCTCTCCCTCGCCGATTTCGACGAGATGCTGCTCGACAAGCCCGAGGACGAGAAGTGGGAGCTGATCGGCGGCCAGCTGATCAAGGGGATGGTGGGTGCGATCCACAAGCACCACTTGATCATCGACAACGTATCATTCGCTCTGTCGAGTCACTTGCGGCGCAAAGGCATGCCTTGCCGCGTCTATCGCGAGAGTTTCTACTTGCGCAAGGAGTCCGATGATCTGTCGGCCCTGCCCGACATCATGGTCCGTTGCGGCAAGATCGATCCCGAGGCGCCCTCGGTCGATGACCCGGTGGTGCTGATGGAGGTGGTCTCACCGGGCAGCGAATCGAAGGACCGGGCCATCAAACGCGTCGCCTATCAGCGGCTGGCGAGCCTGCAGCATTTCGTCCTGATCGCCCGCGATTCCGCACTCATCGATATCTACACGCGAGAGGACGACGGCTGGCATTCCGCCCCGCCCCTCATGGCGATGGATGCCCTGCTCCGTTTGCCCGCGATCGAGTTCGAGATGCCGCTCGGCGAGGTGTACCGCGACGTGCTGGAGGGGGCGGGGTAGCAAGACGTGAGGCGCTGCTCACCCCCTCCCCAACGTCTCCGCCAGGAACCCCCCACCCCACGCCAGCCCCTCCGCGTCGATCCCATGCCCCAGCCCCGGCCGGACGTGCCATTCGACGGGCACCAGCGCCTGGTTCAGCGCCTCCCGAGTCATGTGCAGCGCATCGACCGGGATCACCTCGTCGGCCTCGCCATGGATCAGCATGACGGGAGGGCGTGCGCCGCGCAGCGCCTCGTCGTACGTGGGCGGCACGGCGATCACGCCCGAGTAGCCGAGAATGGCGGCGGGCGGGGTCTTCATCGCAAGCCCCAGATGCAACGCCATCATCGTGCCCTGGCTGAAACCGACGAGTGCGAGGCGGCTCGGCGCCAGCCCGTGACGCTTCAGCTCCGCCGCGATGAAGGCGTCGAGCCCAGGCGCCGCCCGTTCCACGCCCCGCGCCATCTCCTCCGGCGACATCGAGGAGAGCGCGAACCACTGGTATCCGGCCGCACCCGCAAACGGCAGCCGCTCGGGCGCATGCGGCGCGACGAATACCGCCCCCGGCAGGACCCGGCGCCACTCGTCGGCGAGGCCGATCAGGTCGTCCCCGCTCGCGCCATAGCCGTGCAGCAGCACCACGAGCGCGTCGGCCTTGCCACCGCGTGCGGGTGGCCGTCTTGGTCCATCGAGTGCGCGTGACATGCTCCGGGACTCCCACGGGCGACCTGCCAGTCGCCCCTATGCTCCGAGATGCTGCTGGTGGGGACTGGCAGGTCGCCCTCATATCCGCATCCCACGCACCAGCCGATAATACGCCCAAAGCTGGCGCGCCGCGACCCCGCGCCAGGGCCGCCAGCGCTCGGCGATGGCTTCGAGCGCTTTGGCATTGGGCCGCGCGTCGAGCTCCATCAATCGCTCCGCCGCGACCTGCAGCGCCAGATCGCCCGCCGCGAACGCATCGCGATGGCCAAGACAAAACATCAGATAGATGTCCGCACTCCAGGGCCCGATGCCGGGTCGCTCGAGCAACATGGCGCGCGCTTCATCGGCTCCGACGCTCTCGAGTCGCGCGAATGCGAGCGAGCCCGCGATTTCGGCCTCCGCGATCCCGCGCAACGTCTTGATCTTGGCAACCGAAAGTCCGGCGGCTTTCAGCGCCGCATCGTCGAGCATCAAGAACGCGGCTGGCTCGAACGGTCGGACCGCCGCTGTGAGCCGGCGCCAGATCGCATCCGCCGAAGCGAGCGAGAGCATCTGCCCGACCACGATCTCGGCCAGGCCCGCAAACCCGCCCGGCTCGCGCCGCAACGGTGGATCGCCCGCAAGCCCGTGCGCCTTGCGCATGAGCGGGCAACGACGTTTCAACGCACGCAGTCCCGCAGCGATATCGCCCGCATGCACGATCAATCCCCGGTCCGATCCCGCCGTCATTCCCATCTTGCCTGCTCCAATCGCTAACCAAGCTACTCTGTCGCAGGAGAAAGTGAACCCCATTGCGAGCTATTGTCGGTCGCGGCGGGCGACGCCGATCGGACGGGGCAGGGACAGAACGTGATTCGGATCATCGAGCCGGCGGAGGCGGGGCAACATGTCGTGCTCCTCGACGAGGCCTTTCGCTTGCGGCATCGGATCTTCGTCGAGGAGCGGGGCTGGAACTGGCTCGCTCAGCCCGACGGACGCGAGCGCGATCAGGTGGACGAGCAAGGGCAAGCCGTGCATTTCCTGGCGCTGGAAGGCGCTGACCTCACGGGCTATGCGCGGATGATGTCGCCAGACGGCCTGATCCCCGCCATCCGTACCGAGGAAAAGCTGCTGGCCATAGCCGCCCGGCCCGGCATCCGCGGTGTCGGCCGACTCTGCGTTGCCGCCACGACCCGTGGTGGCTCCAAAGTCGTCAATCCGGCGTCGCACATCCTCGTTGCCATGTGTGAGTATGCGCTCGCTCACTCCACGCCAGAGTTGTTCGCCGAGACCGATCCGAGCCTGCTCGTGCTCTTGCGCATCCTGGGTTTTCGCGTCACCTTCATCGGCCGGCCGATGGACTACTACGGCAAACCGATGCAACTCGCGGTGATTGCCATGAGCCAAGCCTCTCTCGACATCTGCCGTCAGCGCCTCAATCTCGATGGCAGCTCACTGCTGCGCCGGTTCGGCACCGGCGGGCGTTGACGTTGCGATGCAGCTCCGGCCGACTTTCCGATTTGCCCCGAGCCCGACCGGGCGCCTGCATCTGGGGCACGCCTGTTCAGCCATCCTCAATCACGAATTGGCACGCTCGATGGGCGGCCGGCTGATCGTGCGCATCGAGGACATCGACCGCGAGCGCTGCCGCGAGGAGTACGTGCACGGCATCTTCGAGGACCTTCACTGGCTCGGACTCGACTGGGAGAGGCCCGTCCGCCGCCAGTCTGAGCATCTCGACGACTTTCGTGCCGCCTGGGCCCGGCTG
Organism: Hyphomicrobiaceae bacterium; assembly: GCA_031431235.1. Taxonomy (GTDB): domain Bacteria; phylum Pseudomonadota; class Alphaproteobacteria; order Rhizobiales; family Hyphomicrobiaceae; genus JANNSW01. Next base: position 9,170 of record JANPDA010000051.1, on the reverse strand, counting down.
GAGGCAACCGGCCTCCTCTATCCCTGCTTTGCGACGAGGAAGGAGATCGAGCAGGCCGCGGCAGCGGATGCCTCGTGCGCGCACGATCCGGACGGTAGCCCCCTCTATCCCGGCGTCTGGCGCGGGGCCTCGGCCCCGAGCGTCGCCGCACGCCTCGCTGCCGGAGACAAGCCGGCGTTGCGCCTCGACATGGCAAAGGCGCTTCACGTTGCTCGCAACCGTGGCATCGATCTGGTCTATCCCACATTCACGCCCGGCGGCGCCGATGGTCTTGTCATCACGCGACCCGAGCACTGGGGCGACGCCGTGATCGTGCGCAAGGAGGCGCCGACCAGCTATCATTTGTCGGTCGTCGCCGACGATGCCCTCCAGGGCATCACGCATGTGGTGCGGGGCCGGGATCTGGAAGCCGCGACCGATCTGCACCGGCTGCTGCAGGCATTGCTCGATCTGCCGCTGCCCCACTATCACCACCACGGGCTGATCCCGGGCCCCTCGGGACTGAAGCTCTCCAAGAGCCTGAACGATCAAAGCCTCGCCTCGCTGCGCGCCGCGGGCGTGACGCCGCTCCAGGTACGGGAGCGCATCGGCTCGACCGGCGGATTATCTTTCGGTTAACCGGGTTTCTTAGGGCGCACTCAAACTATTGCCGGCATAGTCCGGGGCAAGACAGGCCGCACCAGACGGCCACTCAGGAGTCGACAGGGACTCGTCGCATGGGGGCACCGACCGGGGAACCGGCGTGTGCCCCTGATGCGTTGTGGGCGTCGATCAAACAACGATTCACTACTAAACAATAATTCTCCATTTAAAATCCTATTTCTATATGTTAAATCGATTCATCGCTCTGATATTGTGGCAATACTGGAGTAAATAACTCATTAAACATACGGGGCGATCATCGCGACCGCCTTCCCCACGGCAACAGGATCCACCACATGTCGCCTGAACAGAGGATTGCATGACCGCCGAGACCTTCTGGGCGATGGTCGACTTGCTCGGCCCCGACGTGGTGAGCTTTGCAATCCTGCTGACAGGCGGGATGCTGCTGGCCTATATCGTGACCGTCGTGCTCCCGTGCCTGCCCGCCCGCACCCGCAAGCCTGCGGCCGATGAGCTGCCAACAACCTGCGAGCCGGTTGCAAGCACCCGCCGTTCGCCTTCGCAAGATCCAAATCCGTCCCGGCGCCATTGGTTGAAAATCAGCGAGACAGTCGATGCCGAGATCAGCCGCACGGCAGCGATCGGCGCGCTGCAGGCCGCCGCAACCCGCCAGATCGATGCCGTCGAGTTCGCGCTGCAGCAGATCTTCACCGATATCGGGAGCGTCAGCTCCTACGCCCGCTGGCGGCTCGACGAGGTCGCCGATCGCTCATTCGCCGGGCCGATGCAAACGGCGGCGTGACGACCTGAACGGATTGACGCGACCGGCCAGGATCTGCTTCACGCGTTCCAGGCCGACCGGCTGCATCTCATGGCTGTCGACACCGACGTCGAGGCTCAGTCCGTTGGGCTGACCATCGAGGCGACCATGCACGTGGCCGTAGAGGTGCCATGCTCCACGCCACGCGCCCGGCCATTCGATCATCGGATAGTGGCAGAGCACGATCGCCTGGCCGCCAACCTCGATCTCGCGCAGTGTGCCAATCGATTCGAACAGATGCGCAGCGCGTTCGACTATCCGGCCGTCGTGATTGCCCGCGATCAGGTGGATCCGCCCGTTCAGCCGCCCCCGGTAGACATGCGCGGCCAGGCTCGCGCGGTGGCTGAAATCGCCCAGATGCCAGACCGTATCGCCCGACGCGACGGCCGTGTTCCAATTGGTGATGAGCGCCGCGTCCATCTCGAGCACGCTGCGGAAGGGACGATTGGCGAGAGTGACCATCGCCTCGTGCCCGAAATGCGTGTCGGCGGTGAACCAGATGGCCATGGACGTCGCCACCCGATCGCTATTCCACGTCCGGCCCCTGCAGCGCCCGCCTTGCGGCAACGAACCCCAGCGCCGCGAGCCCGAGCGAGATCGGCACGTTCCAGCCCGCGAACGACAGTCCCAGGAACCGCCATTGCGCCTCGTCGCAGCGCACCACTTTGGTCGTCGACAGGTTGTCGATCAGCGAGCCGGTCGAGACTCCGCTGCCCCCGGCACAATCGGTCGGCCCCAGCCACCAGTGCCATTCGACGCCCGAATGATAGATTGCCAACCCGCTGTTGGCGAGAAAACCGACCGCGGCGAGCCCAATCAGGATGCCAGCGAACCCCCTGCGGCCAGTGCGCAGCATCGCGAGCCCGATCAGCCCGATCGCGATCGCGAAATAATAGGCAATGCGCTGCTGCAGACAGAGCGGGCAAGGCTGCAGGCCGCCCAGATGCTCGAAGGCGAGCGCCGTTCCCAGCACTCCCGCACTGGCGAGCGCGAACAGTGCAAACAGCGCTTCCGCCGCCAGCCCGCCCGGCGCAATGCGAAGGCTGCCTGTGGTCATCGAGATCTCCTCAGATCAGCAGCTTCACCAATGCGAACCCACCCACGATCGACACCACCATGATGATTGCGGCAAGCGTGAGATGGCGCTCGATGAAGACGCGGATGCCGTCGCCGAAATGGTGCAGGATGCCCGCGACCAGAAAGAAGCGGATGCCCCGCGTGATGCACGACAGCACGATGAACCAGAACAGGCTGTAGCCGGCGATCCCGCTCGCAATCGTGACGATCTTGTAGGGGATCGGCGTCACGCCCTTGATCAGGATGATCCACGCGCCCCACTTCTGATAGAGCGCTCGGAACTCCTCGATGTGGTTGCCGTAGCCATAGAGCCCGATCACCCACTGACCGAGCGTATCGTAGAGCAGCGCACCGATCGCATAGCCGAGCAGGCCGCCGAGCACCGAGGCGACCGTGCAGATCCCGGCGTAGAACCAGGCCCGCTGGGGTCGCGCGAGCGACATCGGCACCAGCATCACGTCGGGAGGAATGGGAAAGAACGAGCTCTCGGCAAATGAAACCGCCGCCAGCACCCAGGGTGCATGGCGGCTTTCGGAAAGAGCGATCGTTCGATCATAGAGGGCGCGAAGCATGGGGCGTGTGCTTATCGACGCCGCTTGGGAATGTCCATGAGGCGTGGTGGCGTGCCCGTGGTCGAGGAAGGGTTTTCTTGGCGCTGCGAGCGAGCACGGATAAGCTGCCGTTGCCGTGATCTCGAGAGGCACGAATGCACAGCCACACCACCGCCGATCTGGTCGTCCGCCACGCCCGGACGATCGCGGGCGATAGCGTCGACCTGACGATCCGTGCCGGTCGGATTGCGGCGATTGCGCCGGTCGAGAGCGCCAGCACACCCACGCTCGACGCCTCCGGCCACGTCCTTCTTCCCGCCCTTGTCGAAGCCCATGTCCATCTCGACAAGACGCTATGGGGCGAACCTTGGCGGGCGAACACGGCGGGACCCGACCTCGCCGGCTTTATCGCCAACGAGCGTCGGGTGCTCGCCGGCCTCGACGTGCCGATCGGGAAGCGCGCGGGCGCGCTGCTGCGGAGCATGATCGCGGGCGGCTCGCTCCATGTGCGCTCCCACATCGACATCGCGCCGGACGTGGGCCTGCGCCATGTCGAGGCAATGCTCGCCTTGCGCGAGGATTTCCGGGGAGCAGCCGATCTGCAACTCGTCGCTTTCCCCCAGACCGGCCTTCTGACCGTGCCCGGAACGGCCGAGTTGATGGAGGCAGCGCTGAAGCTCGGCGTCGAGACAGTCGGCGGGCTCGATCCGGCCGGCATCGACAAGGATCCGATCGGCCAGCTCCGCACCATCTTCGCCATGGCCGAGCGCAATGGCTCAGGCATCGACATCCACCTGCACGATCCCGGCGACCTCGGAGTCTGGCAGATCGAGCGCATCGCCGATTTCACAGCCGGCTCGGGCCTCGCGGGCCGGGTGATGATCAGCCACGCCTATTGCCTCGGCATGCTGTCATTGGAGCGGATCGAGCCGGTCGCCCGCCGGCTCGCGGACTTGCGCATCTCGCTGATGACCTCGGCGCCGGCCGACATTGCCGTGCCGCCGGTCGCCTTTCTGCGGGGCCATGGCGTCAACGTCTGCTGCGGGTCCGATGGCATCCGCGACGCCTGGTCGCCGATGGGCAATGGCGACGCGCTCGAGCGTGCCTGGTTGCTCGCCTACCGCTTCGACTGGGGCAAGGATCACGAGCTGCTGGGCGCGCTCGATGCCGTGACCCATTCGGCCGCACGCGCGCTCGGCATCGCGGACTATGGGCTGGAGGTCGGGTGTCCCGCCGATTTCGTGCTGGTGAAGGCCGAGAACACGCAGGATGCGATGGTCCGCCGTCCGCACGAGCGCATCGTCGTCAAAGCCGGAAGGATCGTCGCCCGCGACGGCGCCTTCATCGGCACCGTCGCACGGAGCTGATGGCGTGGCTGGACCTCGGACACGGCTGAAAGCCGACTACGTGATCGGCTTCGACGGCCGCGGCCATGTGATCTGGCGCCAGGGCGAGGTCGTCTATGCGGGCGACCGCATCGAATTTGTGGGACAGCGCTTCGCTGGTGAAACCGATCGCACGCTCGATTTCGGTCGCGCCATGATCGGTCCTGGCTTCATCGACCTCGATGCGCTCGGCGACATCGATTCGACCGTGCTGACCTTCGACAACGGCTCGGAGCGGCAGCTGGGCCGCGTCTGGAGTGAAGACTATCTGCACGCCGGCCCGCGCGACGCCTACTCGGCCGCGGAGCAGATCCTCAAATACCGGCACGCCTTCGTCTCGCTGATCCGCAACGGCATCACCACCGCGATGCCGATCACGTCGATGACCTATCGCGCCTGGGCCGAAAGCTATGACGAGATGGCGGGCATCGCTGCGCTGGCCGGCGAGCTCGGCCTCAGAACCTATCTCGGCCCCTGCTATATGAGCGGCCTCACCTACCAGCGCGCCGACGGCAGCCTCGCCCGCCATTTCGACGAGCCGCGCGGCCTCACCGGCCTCGAGGCGGCGATCCGCTTCATCGCCGATTTCGACGGCGCCCACGGCGGCCTCGTCCGCGGAGCGCTGCTGCCCGACCGGATCGAGACCTGCACCGCCGGGTTGATCGCCCGCACCGGGGCTGCTTCGCGCGAGCTCGGCGTGCCGGTGCGGCTGCATTGCTGCCAATCGGTCTACGAATTCGAGGCGGTCGTGGCACTGCACGGCACGACCCCGCTCGGACTGCTGGAGCGCCACGGCCTGCTCGGTCCACGCGCGATCCTGCCGCATGGGATCTACCTGAGCGGCCATCCACAGGTGTCGGTGCGGGGCGGCGCGGACCTGGAACGCCTCGCCACGTCGGGCACGACTGTCGTGCATTGTCCGATCGTGTTCGCGCGCGATGGCGAGGCGCTCGACTCGTTCGGCCGGCTGCGCTCGCATGGGGTCGGGCTCGCGCTCGGCACCGATACCCATCCTCCCGACCTCGTCGACAACATGCGCCAGGGACTTTCGATCGCGCGGATCATGGAAGGCCGGCGCGAGGCTTCGAGCGCAGCCGAATTCTACACAGCCGCGACACTGGGCGGAGCCAGAGCGCTCGGCCGTGGCGATCTCGGTCGGCTCGTGCCCGGCGCCAAAGCTGACATTACCGTGTTCGACCTCTCGGGATTTCACCTCGGCCCGGTCGTCGACCCGATCAAGACCATGCTGCTCGCCGGCTCGGGGCGGGATTTTGTCGCGAGCTTCGTCGACGGTCGGCAGGTGCTGGCGGACGGCCATGTGCTCGGCGTCGACGAGGCGATGCTCGCCCGCGAGGCCGAGCGCTTGATGGCAAAGCTCATGGCGAGCCACCAGGACCGGGCACCCGGTCGCCCGGCACCCGAGCAGCTGTTCCAAGCGAGCTTCCCGATCGCCGGCTGACGACCGGTTTCAAACCCCGAGCCGCTTCATGGCAGCGGCAAAGCGCGGCGCAATCGCCGTCCTGGCGACGTGACGCCCCTCACTCACGACCTTGCGGCCGGCGACCCAGACGGACTCGACGCACGTGCGGTCGCCCGAGAACAGCCAGCTGTCGAGCAACCGGTCGCCGCTGCGCCCAACCAGCGCGGGATGGTCCGGATCGAGGGCGACGATGTCGGCGATGTGGCCCGTCGCGAGAGCCCCGGTCGTGCGGGCGAGGGCCTGCGCGCCGCCCGCGAGTGCGTCACCATAGAGCCGCCGTCCCGTGGAGAGCCCTTCGCCCGCCAGCACGTTGCGCGCACGGTCGCGCAGCCGCTGACTGTACTCGAGCGTGCGGATCTCCTCGGCCACATCCACCCGGATATGGCTGTCGGTGCCGATGCCGAAGCGCCCGGCCGCAGCGAGATAGGCTGCACCCTCGAAGATGCCATCGCCCAGATTGGCTTCCGTCTGCGGGCAGAGCCCGGCGATCGCCCCGCTCGCGGCCAACGCCTTCGACTCTGCCGCCGTCATGTGGGTCGCATGAATGAGGCACCAGCGTTGCGCCACGTCCTGGTGCGCGAGCAGCCATTCGACCGGCCGCTGGCCCGACCAGGCCAGGCAGTCCTCGACCTCCTTCGTCTGCTCGGCGACATGGATGTGGACTGGCCCGGTTCTCGCGGCGCCAACCACTGCGGCGAGGCTTTCCGGCGTCACTGCCCGCAATGAATGCGGCGCGATCCCGACGGTGGCATGAGGCAGTCCCCTCACATGCCGCTCGGCTGCTTCCACCAGCCGGCCGAAGGTGTCCACGTTCGACCCGAACCGGCGCTGTTGCGCCTGTGTCGCCTGCCCGCCGAAGCCGCCCTGGGCATAGAACACCGGCAGCAGCGTCAGCCCGATCCCGGTTGCCCCTGCCGCCGCCGCGATCCGTCCCGCCATCTCGGCCGGATCGTCGTACCAGGACCCATCGGCTGCATGGTGGAGATAGTGGAACTCGGCAACGGACGTGAAGCCCGCTTCCAGCATCTCGGCATAGAGCCCCGCCGCGATAGCTTCCACATCCTCAGGCGTCATGCGCTCGAGGAAGCCGTACATGACTTGCCGCCAGGTCCAGAAGCTGTCGCGCTCGGCGCCCCGCGTCTCGGCAAGCCCCGCCATGCCGCGTTGAAAGGCATGGCTGTGCAGATTGGGAAGACCCGGCAACCCGACGCCCGCGCGCTCGTCTGCGCCCTTCGCGCTCGCGCCGGTGGAAATGCTGGTGACGATCCCGCTGCCGTCGGTCTCGATCGACACTTGCTCCGACCACCCGCCCGGCAGCAGCGCTGCATCGAAATAGAGCTTGCCCATCTTGGCCTCCCGTCGTTACGTCCCATCTATTGGCAAAACCGAGCGTGGGCCAAGCTGCGTCATGCAAGCCGATCTCCTCGTCATCAACGGATTGCTCTGGACCGGTGAGCCGGAGACCCCCGCTCGAGAGGGCTGGGCCATCGCAGCCAAAGCCGGGCGTATCATCTTCACTGGCCCGGCAGTGGACGCTCCAAGTGCTGCCCGCACGATCGACTGCTCCGGCCGGCTCGTCACGCCAGGCCTCGTCGATTGCCACACTCACATCGTCCACGCCGGCAACCGTGCCAACGAATGGCGGATGCGGCTCGAAGGCGCGAGCTACGAGGAGGTCGCGCGCGCCGGTGGTGGCATCGTCTCGACGGTGAAGGCCGTGCGCGCGGCGAGCGAGGACGAGCTCGTCCGGCAAAGCCTGCCCCGGCTCGACGCGTTGATCGGCGAAGGCGCGACCACCGTCGAGATCAAGTCGGGCTACGGTCTCGATGCCGAGAACGAGGCGAAGATGCTTCGCGCCGCACGGCGCCTCGGTCAGCTGCGTCCCGTGACCATCCGCACCACCCATCTGGGCGCGCACGCCATGCCGCCCGGCGCAACCGACAAGGACGCCTACATCGCCGACGTGATCGAGCGCCAGCTCCCGCTCGCACACCGCGAAGGCTCGGCGGACGCGGTCGACGCCTTCACCGAGGGCATCGCCTTCTCGGTCGGGCAGACACGGCGGGTGTTTGCGGCGGCAAAGGCGCTCGGTCTCCCGGTCAAGATCCATGCCGAGCAGCTGTCCAATCTGGGCGGCGCCGCGATGGCGGCTGGTGAGTTCGCGGCGCTCTCGGCGGACCATATCGAGTATCTGGACGAGGCCGGAATTGCCGCCATGAGGGCTGCCGGAACCGTTGCGGTGCTGCTGCCGGGCGCGTTCTACTTCATCAAGGAAAAGCAGAAGCCCCCGGTTGCGGCCTTGCGCGCCGCGGGCGTGCCGATAGCGGTTGCGACCGACTGCAATCCGGGCTCCTCGCCGCTGACCTCGCTGCTGCTCGCCATCAACATGGCCTGCACCTTGTTCGGCTTGACACCGGAGGAAGCCTTGGCGGGCGTCACGCGCAATGGCGCGAATGCGCTGGGGCTCGGGTCCGAATGCGGCACGCTCGGCAGCGGCAAATGGTGCGATCTGGCGATCTGGGAGGTAGCCGAGCCGGCCGAGCTCGCCTACCGCATCGGCTTCAATCCTCTTTGGAAACGCGTCTGGAGGGGAAATGCCTGAGCCGATCATCTTGACGCCAGGCCGCGTCACACTCGCAGAGCTGGAGATCGTTTATCGGACCGGCGTCCCGGCTCGGCTCGATCCGAGTTGTGCCGAGGCGGTCGCAACCGCGGCCATGATCGTCGCCAAGGCTGCCGCAGGCGACCAACCCGTCTATGGCGTAAACACCGGCTTTGGCAAGAACGCCCAGTTCAAGATCCCGCCCGAGGACACGGCGAAACTCCAGCGCAATCTGATCCTTTCCCATTGCTGCGGCGTCGGTCCGGCAACGCCCGAGGCGATCGTGCGCCTGATGATGACGCTGAAGATCGTCTCGCTCGGGCGCGGCGCCTCGGGCATCCGGCCGGAAGTGATCGACCTGATCGAGGCGATGCTTGCACGCGCCATCCTGCCGGTGGTGCCGCAGCAGGGGTCGGTGGGCGCCTCGGGCGATCTCGCTCCCCTTGCCCACATGACCGCAGCCATGCTCGGCGAAGGCGAGGTGAGTGTCGCTGGAAAACAGCAACCGGCCGCCAAAGCTCTGAAAGCGGCAGGGCTCAAACCCGTCGTGCTCGGGGCGAAAGAAGGGTTGGCCCTCATCAACGGCACCCAGTTCTCGTGCGCTTATGCGCTGGCCGGCCTGTTCGACGCGCATCGCCTCGCCTGCACGACG
>JANPDA010000050.1:0-3047 GCA_031431235.1 Hyphomicrobiaceae bacterium | reverse complement strand
CCAAAGGCATGCTTCCCGACAAGGTCAATGACTGCGGCTTCCAGCAGGCTGGCGTGCTGTAGGTCGTGTGGAAGGGCTTCAAGGACAAGTGGCCGGCTGCCTACAAGCTGATCGAGCAGTTCACCCTGACGAACGCGCAGCAGAACCCGCTGATCCTCGAGGTCGATGGCAAGGGCCGTAAGGTCGAGGAAGTGGCTGCCGAGTGGATCGCCAACAATGAGGCGATCTGGAAGGCGTGGGTCGAGGGCGCGTCGAGCTGAGTCTGAGTGATCCGGGGCCGGCTGACAGGCGGGTCCCGGACCACTGAACCAGAACAGAGCCGGTCCCGCTCGTGGACAGCCGGCCATTGGGGTGGAAGCAAAGCAGGGAGCGCATCGGGGCGTGAAGAAGGGTAATGGTGGTCGCCCTGGAGCGGCCGAGGCAAGCGATCGCGGCGCGGTCAAGCTTTCCTGCCGCAATCTCTGGAAGGTCTATGGTCAGCGGCCCAGCTACTACTTCGATGCGAAGGGCTACACCATCGAGCCCAAGGCGCTATCGGATCGGATGCGGGCCGAAGGTCACATTCCAGCCTGTGTCGACGTGAGTTTCGATGTCCACGTCGGCGAGATTTTCGTCATCATGGGGCTTTCGGGCTCGGGCAAGTCGACGGTGGTGCGCTGCCTGTCGCGCCTGGTCGAGCCGACCCATGGCCAGGTGCTGCTCGAAGGCCGCGACCTGCTCTCGGTCTCCGCCAGCGAGCTGATCGAGATCCGCCGCCACAAGCTCGGCATGGTGTTTCAGAGTTTTGGGCTGTTGCCGCACCTGAATGTGATCGAGAACGTCGCCTTCCCGCTGAAGCTCCAGGGCCTGCCCGTTGCCGAGCGCCGGCGCCGGGCCGGGCGCGTGATCGAGCTGGTTGGCCTGTCGGGGCGCGAGCACCATTTCCCGCGCCAGCTCTCGGGCGGCCAGCAGCAGCGCGTCGGCATCGCCCGCTCGCTCGCCGTCGAGCCGGAGCTGTGGTTCCTCGACGAGCCGTTCTCCGCGCTCGATCCCCTGATCCGCCGCCAGATGCAGGACGAGTTCCTGCGCATCCAGCAGGTGCTGAAGAAATCGATTGTCTTCATCACCCACGATTTCCTGGAGGCACTCAGGATCGCCGACCGGATGGCGATCATGCGCGACGGCATGGTGGTGCAGATGGGAACGCCCTCCGAGCTGATCATCAGTCCGGCCGACAGCTATGTGGCGGAGTTCACCCGCGATGTGCCGATCGCCCGCGTTCTGAGGGCCGGCGAGGTTGCCGAGCGGCGTACCGACGGCGCAGCCGGCATGGAAAGGGTGGCCGCCGATCTGACCGTGGAGAAACTGCTGCCCAAGCTCGCGAGCCATCCCGGAGGCCTCGCCGTGGTCGGCGCCGACGGCCAGATCACAGGCATCGCGACAGCGAAATCCGTGGTCGAGGCGCTTGCCCGCGAGGCCAAGACCCGGCGCGACGACGGGAAAACGGAGACCAGCGATGCCCACAGTTGACCGCTTCGGCCGGCAATGGCTCTGCGTCCTCGCGTTTACGCTGCTGTGCCTCGCTCTGCGCGGCTACCTGCCGGCGCTCGCCAAGTATCCCGACGCCTGGCAAGTGCCGCTCGCCGGCATCCTGAATGCGGGCATGACCTGGTTCACCCAGCAGTTCGGGTGGTTCTTCCGTAACATCGCCTGGGCGCTCGATTTTCCGGTTCGCGGCGTACGCGACTTTCTCAACTGGGTGCCGTGGCCGGTGACGATCGCGCTGTCCGCCCTGGTTGCCCATCGCGCATCCGGCTGGCCGCTTGCAGTCTTCACCGTGGTCGCCACGCTCTACATGGTCGTGCTCGGCTACTGGAACGAGAGCATGAACTCGCTCGCGCTGGTCGCGCTGAGCGTGCCGCTCGCCATCTTGATCGGGTTCGCCGTCGGCGTGGTCGGGTTCTTCTCGCGCCGTGCCGAGCGGGTCATCATGCCGGCGCTCGATCTGCTACAGACCATTCCGGCTTTCGCTTATCTGTTGCCCATCATCATCCTGTTCGGGTTCGGACCGGTCGTTGGACTGATCGCGAGCCTGTTGTTTGCCAGCCCGCCGATGGTGCGCAACACCATCGTCGGTTTGCGGGCAGTGCCTGCCGAGGTGGTCGAATCGGGATTGATGTCGGGCGCGACGCGCTTCCAGCTCTTCACCCAGGTGCAGGTGCCGACGGCGCTGCGCCAGATCCTGCTCGGCGCCAACCAGACGACCATGGCCGCGCTCTCCATGGTGATCATCGCCTCGATCATCGGCGGCACCAACGACATCGGCTGGGAGGTGCTCTCGACCATGCGCAAAGCGCTGTTCGGCGAGAGCCTGCTCGCTGGCATCGTGATTGCGCTGATCGCGATGATCATGGACCGGGTCACGGCTGGCCTCGCAACTCGCCAGAGCGACGAGCTGGGGGCGACGCCGACCTGGCTCGAGCGGCACCGCTATCTGGCGGCTGCGATCGCGCTGACGGCCGTGCTGTGGGTGGCGTCCCTGCTGGTGCCGGCGCTGCATGCATACCCGGATGCTTGGGTGGTGGCTCCGGCCAAGCCCATGAACGATGCCATTTCCTATATCGTGCTGAATGGCCGCGAGACGATCGATGGCATCAAAACGCTCGCCTTCTTCTATCTGATGCTGCCGATCAAGGTCGGGCTCGTGCAGACGGTGAGCCCGTTCTCCTGGGGCTTCGACCTGACGATCTGGCATTCGGTCGGGTTTGCGATCCTGATGACGGCCGCGACGCTGGCGGCGCTGCGCTGGTGGTCGCAAACCGGGGCTGTCGTCGTTGCGATCTTCGGCATCGTCTTCTACTTCGGCGTCACCAATCTGCCGTGGCCAGGCTTCATGGCGATCGTCAGCCTGATCGCCCATCAGCTCGGTGGCTGGAAACTTGCCGGTGGCGTGCTTGCAGGGCTCGTGTTCCTGCTGCTGACCGGCATCTGGCCCGAAGCCATGATGTCCGTCTATCTGTGCGGACTCGCCGTGGGGATCTGCTTCGTGCTGGGGTCCGCGATCGGCA
>JANPDA010000049.1:0-31068 GCA_031431235.1 Hyphomicrobiaceae bacterium | reverse complement strand
GGCCCTGGTGCAGACCGGCGGCGCAAAACGCCAGGCACTCGGGCCCGATGGAGCCGAGAACGCACATCTGCTCGCGCTGGGCGACACCATCCGCTCGCTGAAAGCAGCCGGCCTCGAGGTCGAGGCCCGCCGCCTCGCGCTCGAAGCCCTGTTCGAGGACTGGCCGCGGCGCACGAGCGGGTAGCGGGACTCTTCGGGATCGCGAGGCAGTAGCGCACGAAGGAGGCCAATCTGACTCGACCGACGGCACTGAGACTGGCGGCCCAATTGAAGCCAGAACCAGGCTTGTCCGGGCCGCTGGGCTGTTACAAGGATGGCGACCACCTCACCTCGAACACACATTCCGGCACCGCCGGTTGAAGGGCTCATCTGGTCATGCTCCCGACTTCGCCACCGTCAAGAGCGACGTCTCGTAGATTGCCGCCGCCTTCGCCGCGCCGAAGCTGTCCGCCGTGCCGCTCGCGAGCAAGTCGAATTTCCGCGCGGATGACTTCCGCGCATCGCATCGGATCTCTCACGTCGGCGCACCGTCCTGGTTGAACACCAACTGCTCGATCTCACCGACGGAAATCGAGGCGGCCGGCTTCGGCCAGAGCGAAGGCAGCGGCGTCCACGCAATGCTCGACATCGTCATGTCGCCGGTCGGTCGCCACTACGGCGCCGGAAGGCCGAGCTGCCGGGCTGCTTCCGCCAATGGGAGATAGAGGCTCATCGGAGCGCTCACGAAGGCGATGAAGCCATGATGCTTGTAGAAGGCAACGGCTACTTCGTCCTTGGCGTCGACAACGACGGCGAACGCCGTGAACTCGGCGCGGTATGCCCGCGCGATGCCGTCGAGCAGAAGGCCCGCACCTATTCCCTTGCCGCGATGGCTCGCGGAAACGGCGAGCCGGCCAATGCGCACCGCAGCCACCAGTGGGTAGCGCGGCAGCTTTTTCGCCGTGGTTGGTGCCAGGTCCGGCAGTGGCATGCTGCTCGACGCGATGGTGTAGTAGCCTGCAACCATCGTTGTGCCGCGCTCGACCGCGACGAAGCAGGCTGAGACCCGGCGGCGAATGTCCTGCGTGGCTTGACTCGCAAAGTAGCGGTCCAATGGCTCGACACCACTCTTGAATGCGCTTCGATCATGGGTGGCGCGCAGTGGCTCGATGACGAACGGCGACGCCAGATCAGTCATTCTCGCCCGGCACCCCGAACAGGCGCCGATGGCGTTGGACGGCTCTCTGCATGGCCGGCGCCAGCGGCGGCGGGTTGATCAGAGCCTCGGCGAAGCGCTCTTGGTCCTCGATCGACAACCGGATGATCTCAATCTCCTCGATGGTCTTGCGCGCGGCGGCGCTCGCCGCCGCCACGACAAAATCGGTTAGTGTCCGGCCTTCAAGCTCGGCGGCGCGCTTCAAGAGTGCGTGTACCTCGACCGGCAGGCGGGCTTCGAGACGAGTTGTGGTGTTGGGCATGTTGCTCATAGCGCACACGATACGGCAATTTGCCGGAGAACTCAATGGTTCAGGACTGGTTCAAAAATCAGCGATTTTCGTTTGCCGGCTGGGCCGAACGCTCGCGAATCAGCCACACTGCCGCCAGGGATCAGGCGGAGCGAGGGCGTGGCTGAAGCGGCAAGGCAGCTCGAGGAATTCCTCGGCATGATGGCGGCCGAGCGTGGGGCGGCCGAGAACACGCTCGCCGCCTATCGGCGCGACCTCGATTCGTTTCTCGCCTTCCTCGCACGACGCGAGGTGGCGCTCGAAGCCGTGCGGCGTGAGGATATCCAGGCTCATCTGAAGGCGCTCGGCGAGGCTGGGCAAGCGGCCTCCTCGCGGGCGCGGGCGTTGTCCTCGATCCGCCAGCTGTTCCGGTTCCTGGAAGGCGAGGGGCATCGGGACGACAATCCCGCGGAGCAGCTCGCGGGCCCCAAGGATGTGCGTACGCTGCCACAGACGCTCTCGGTCGCCGAGGTCGACCGCCTGCTCGCCGCGGCACAACGCGCCACCCGCGCCGGGGACCCCGCCGGGCGACTTGCCGCGTTGCGAATGGCGGCGATCCTCGAGCTGCTCTATGCGACCGGCCTGCGTGTGAGCGAGCTGGTGACGCTGCCGGCCAAAGCACTCGCTGGCGACGACCGCATGATCTCAGTCCGCGGCAAGGGAGGGCGCGAGCGGATGGTGCCGTTGACGCCGGCAGCCCGATCCGCGCTGGAGGCCTATCTTGCCGCCGACGCGGCCCGTGACCGGCGCGGCCGCTGGCTGTTCCCCTCTCATGGCGAGAGTGGGCACCTGACCCGCCAGCATGTGGGCCAGGAGCTGAAGCAGCTGGCGCTCGCCGCCGGCCTCGATCCCGAGCGGGTCTCGCCGCACGTGCTGCGCCATGCCTTCGCCAGTCACCTGCTCGATCGGGGCGCCGACCTGCGCACCGTCCAGCAGCTGCTCGGGCACGCCGACATCTCGACGACCGAGATCTACACCCATGTGCTCGAGGAGCGGCTCAAACGCGTCGTCGGCGAGCACCATCCGTTGGCGAGGCCTACGCCGCCCCGCTCGGCCTGATGCGCTGGGGATCGGCCGCGAGCAGCGGCGCGACCCGGGACCCGTAGATGGCGATGTTGACCTCGTCCTCGGCGATCCGGTCGGGCTCGCTGTCGTAGCTGAAGATCGCCGTGATGCGGCTCATGCCGCCGCGCACCTCGCTCACCCGGTGCATGGCGTACATGCCGCGGAAGATTGTCAGCGTGCCGGCGTCGCGCGCCAGCGCCTGCACGTCCGGATAGGTACCGGCGAGCAGCTGGCGGACTGCGGGGAAGTTCTCGTCCTCGGGTGTGCGAATGCGCGGCGCAAACTCGAAATCTCCACCCGACTCCGCCGCTTGCAGCAGCAGCGTCACCGTGAACTCGCCATGGTCGTAGTGCCAGGGCTGCAGGTCGCCGGCCTTCAGATAGGTGAGATTGAGCGCCTGGAAGCGGTCGGCCATGCGGAAGAGCCGCTCCTTGCCGAGCACACGGGCAATGAAGTCGGTGAGCGCGTCGGTGCGATAGAGCGCTTCGACGAGCGCCTGTCTCGGCACCAGATCGTGCGCGAGCTGCGCCATCCTCAAGGGGAAGAAGGCGCGCAAGGGATGATCGGCAGGCAGGCTCGGATCGTCCTGCGTGAAGTAGGCGTTCCTCACCTTGTCCTTGCGGAAGGCAAGCGGCTCGAGCGCCTTGGCTTCGCGCGCGAGGCGCTCGACGGCTTCCGGCCGGATGAAGCCACGCAAGTTGCAGGCGCCATTCGCCGCCATCTCGGCGCGACAGGCTTCGATCAGCCGGCACCCGGCGGTGCCATCGAGGTCGTCGACGGGATAGCGCTCGCGATCGATGATCGATTCCGGATTGAAAGACATCGGCAGTCTCCGCTCCTGTGCATGGCACAATGTAGCGCGTTTCGCGCACCTGGATGGGTTTTCGTCCAAGGCGTGCCCATGCTATCCCGCTCCCTCGCTTGCTGAGGAGCACTGTCATGAAGATCTGCATTCTCGGCGCGGCCAAGGTCGGCGCCCATCGCACCTCGATGCTGCAGGATCTCGAAGCCAAGCGTGCCCTCGAGATCGACGCGCTGCTGACGGCGGTGCAGGAGATGGGCCGGCTGGTCGGGGCCGAGACGCCCTTCATCGACGCCGTGCTCGGCCTCGTGCAGGCGCTCGGCCGCACGCAGGGCCTCTACCCGACGTTTCCGGCCGAAGCGCGTTCCTAATGTTCTGACTCATGCAAATGGTACCCGTTTTCCCGGCCGGAGCCTGCGCAAGCAGGCGGAGAGCCGGGATCCAGGAGCCGAGTGGCACGGCCCCCATACTCGACCCTGGGCCCCGGATCGCCGCTAAGCGGCGTCCGGGGAAACGGGTATCGAATGAATGGGTCGGAACACTAAACCGTCACCGGCACCGCCTCCTGGTGGCCCGCACGAAAGACGCGGCGGTAGCGGGTGAGCAATTGCACTAAAGGCGCAATCCGCTCCGCAGCGATGGTAATTGCTCACATCCCGAACAGGTCGGCATGGGTGCCGGTGCGGGCGAGCACGACCTCTTTGTCGGTCGTCTGGTAGATCAGCAACCAGTCAGGCTCGAGGTGGCATTCGCGATAGTGTTGCCATTCACCCTTGAGGGGATGATCGCGATTGGCTGGGGAAAGAGTGCCACCGGCGCGCAAGGTATTGAGAACCGTGCCGAGTGCCGCAAGATCGTAGCCGCGCTTGGTGATGCGCTTGAGGTCTTTCTTGTAGGCGGATCGGAAGCGGAACGTTTTCATGCCTGCCATTATTTACGGTGTCGCAGGATATGGTCAAAGAGTTCCTCCGCGGTGCCATCGAAGCGTTCGCCTTTGCCGGCGTCCAGCTCGCGCATGGCGCGTCGCGTTTCCGCGTTCGGGATGTTCACCTCGAAGGGCACACCCTGGCGCAGCACGATCTGATGATAGAGCATGGTGATGACGTCCGTGGTCGAGACGCCGACCTGGCGCAGCACCTTCTCGGCGCGTGCCTTCAGCTTCTCATCGATGCGGGCATTCACGGTCGCGGTCTTGGGCATGGTCGGGCTCTCCATAAGCCGACAGTGTAATACATTGGCATTACAATGCAAGCGGTAGGATCGCATCGACCACGTTGTGACTCCAAAGCGGCAAGGGAAGCCGCGCAAGGAGCTGACCGGGATCCGCACCGAGGCGCGCCATCGGCGCAGATCAGCCCGGCCGGCCTGTCGCGCGGGCTTTCGCCTGAGCCCGTTGGGGCAGGTCGACGAAGATCAGGCGGGCGAGGTTCGAGAGTTCGAGGACCAGGCCGTACAACTCATCGAAGGTGACCGCGGGTCCATTGCACTTGAGGCCCGTGTTTGTGATCCAGACCGGCGCAGAGGTGACCTCTGCGTCCTCGGCGGAAAAGTGCTTGACGAGGTTGTTGAGGCGGTTGATGCGCGCGAAGACCGAGCCGTCATGCTCCTCGAAGATGGTAAGTTTCCCTTTGGGCATGCCCAGCAAGCGGCGCTGACAACGATCATCGAGTTCCGCAGCCTCCCAGTTGGCGGCGAGACACTGCTCGAAGTGGTGAAGCGCCGACAGATAGTCGGCGAGCCGGTGTTGTTGCGCGGCAAGGCCGTCCACATATCCGAGCAGAGAGTGACGGCCGGCTTGATAGCAAGTGGCGGCCAGACTGATCCGCCGCAGGAGGTTGATGTTCAGGTTCTGGACCGCACGGTCACGGTAACGGGTGCCAGTGACCCAACCCCACATCGCGGTGTCGAGATAGTTTGGTAGTTGCGGCAGCTCCTTCGCGCCACAGACCGTAAGGCTCGACAGCTCGGGCGCGCCGAACAGGTCAAGCAGCTGGACAGAAGATTGCACCATGGATCACCCCGGCAGAGTCGAGCCTCGTGGAAGCGACGATGCCACGAGGCGCCGACGGGCGCTATGCATCGCCCAAGAAATCCGCAGGATAATCGGGCTTTGAAGAAGATACAGGACTATCTCGGCCACCGGAACCCGCGGACACTGTGCACTACACGCGGAAAACCGGGGACAGTATATCTATCTCTCTCATTGTTTCCATCTGCTGGCTGGAAAAAGCGGTATACTGTCCCTGGCGTTCCAGATTCGCCCTCGTAAGGCGGGATGGAACGAGTTTCCGCGCGATGTGGTGTTCAATTGCGCTCCGTCCAACACGAATACGACGGTCGAGAGCTGGATCGCCTGGATGACCGCCAATACCGGCTATTCGCGCGCCTAGGTCGCCATCCATGTGCGCGAGGAGCACAGCACCTTTGGCTGGGTGATGGAGGGGTGAGCGCGCCGGCTTCAGGATCGTAAAAGCCGAGCGCAGCCTCGACGTCTCTGCGGACTATCTGGCGGAGAGGCCTGCCGGGGTCTGAGCTCGAAGCGAGATCCTCACACCGTCACCGGCACCGCCTCCTGGTGGCCCGCACGGAAGACGCGGCGGTAGCGGGCGAGCTCGTCGGCGGGGCCCGTCGCCTTGGACGGGTTGTCGGAGAGCTTTACCGCTGGACGGCCGTTCGCCGAGACGACCTTGCACACCAGCGAGATCGGATCGGTGCCGCGGCCGGGTGCGAGCCCACGGAAGTCGTTGGTCAGCAGCGTGCCCCAGCCGAAGCCGAGGCGCACACGGCCATGGAAATGACCATGCAAGCGCTCGATCATCTCGACGTCGAGGCCGTCCGAGAAGATGATGAGCTTCTCTTTGGGGTCCTGACCACGCGCGCGCCACCAGGCGATCGCCTCCTCGCCACGCTCCACGGGATCGCCGGAATCGACGCGGATGCCGGTCCACTTGTCGACCCAGTCGGGTGCATTCCTCAGGAACTCGGTCGAGCCGAACGTGTCGGGCAGGATGATGCGCAGATTGCCGTCATAGTCGGCCTGCCAGTCGGCGAGCACCCGATAGGGGGCTTTGGCCAGGTCGCGCTGGTTGCGTGCGAGCGCGGCATAGACCATCGGCAGCTCGTGCGCGTTGGTGCCGACCGCCTCGACCTCGCGGCGCATGGCGATCAGGCAATTGGAGGTCCCCGAGAACGACTGTCCCAGGCCTTCGACGAGCGCCTGCACGCACCAGTCCTGCCAGAGGAACCCGTGCCGGCGCCGCGTACCGAAATCGGCGATGCGGACGCCATCGAGCTGTTTCAGGCGAAGCACCTTGTCCCAGATCCGCGTCATGGCGCGCGCGTAGAACACCTGCAGCTCGAACTTGCCCATGCCCTTCAAGACCGTGCGTGATCGCAATTCGGAGAGGATAGCGAGCGCGGGGATCTCCCACATCGTCACCTCGGGCCAGGCGCCTTCGAAGACGAGGCGGAACTGGCCACTCCACTGATCGAGCACATAGGGGGGAAAACGGAACGCTTCGAGCCAGGCGATGAAGCCGGGCGAGAACATCTGCCGCTTGCCATAAAAGCTGTTGCCGCGCAGCCAGGTCGACTCGCCCCGCGAGAGCGTGAGCGAGCGGACGTGATCGAGCTGCTCTTTCAATTCCCCGATGTCGATCGCCTCGGCGAGGCGGATCGAAGCGGTGCGGTTCTTGATGCCGAAGGCGACGCGAGCCTCGGCGTGCCGCTTCAGGATCGATTGCGCCATCAGCAGCTTGTAGAAATCGGTGTCGAGCACCGAGCGCACGATCGGATCGATCTTCCAGGTGTGGTTCCAGACCCGTGTGGCGATGTCGATCATCGCGAAGACCTGCGCGTTGGTGGTGCCGTTCCGCCGATCGACACCCTTGTTCCCTTGCCCCTCGATTGGCAAGACCAAGCCTGCAATCCTGCTGTGGCGCGTGCATGGCAAGGGCGCAACGCGGTTGACAGCGATGGCCGCCCCGCGCATGAAGGGCGCCAAGGGGTCCTTCGCGACGACCCCGTGAGGCGACAGCCGAAGGCTCGCGTCCAACACCCCCATCGAGGAGGCAGGACGCCCATGCCGGCACCAACCGAGATCTCCGTCGTCCAGCTCGCCCGTCGTATCGGCTTGCCCGACGCGCCCACGCTCATCGACGTCCGCACCGACGACGACTTTGCCGCCGACCCCCGCGCCATTCCCTGTGCCGTCCGGCGCGACTATCGCCGCGTCGCCGAGTGGGCATGCGCCCAGCGAGGACACACCGTCGTCGTCTCCTGCCAAAAGGGCTTGAAGCTCAGCCAAGGGGTCGCTGCCTGGCTGCGGCACGAAGGCATAGCCGCCGAGACGCTCGAAGGCGGCCATCTCGGCTGGCGCGACGGCGGGCAGATGCTGGTCCGGCTCGACAAGCTGCCGGCGCGCGATGCGTCAGGGCGCACAGTCTGGGTGACGCGGGCGCGACCAAAGGTCGATCGCATCGCCTGCCCCTGGCTCATTCGCCGCTTCATCGATCCCATGGCCGTCTTCCTGTTCGTCGCGCCGTCCGAGGTCGAAGGCGTCGCCGAGCGCTTCGGCGCGACACCATTCGACATCGATGGCGTGTTCTGGAGTCACAGGGGGGATCGTTGCAGCTTCGATACGATGCTGGAGGAATTCGGGCTCGACAGCTCCCCACTCGCCCATCTCGCTGCAATCGTGCGGGGTGCCGATACGGCAAGAGCGGATCTCGCGCCCGAGGCGGCCGGATTGCTGGCTGCCTCACTCGGGCTCTCTCGGATGCACAAGGACGATCTCGTTCAGCTCGAAGCCGGGATCGCCCTCTACGATGCCTTCTATCGCTGGTGCCGGGATGCGAAAGAGGAAACCCACGACTGGCCAGCACCCGGCAACCGGAGTTGAGGCGCATCATGAAGGACGATAGCGCACCGGCTCTCCCCACGTTCGCCGAGGCGCTCGCGGTCTGGGCCCGCATCGGCGTGCTCTCGTTCGGCGGTCCGACCGCGCAGATCGCGCTGATGCACCGCATCCTCGTCGACGAGCGCAAATGGTTGACCGAGCAGCAATTTCTGAATGCCTTGAGCTTCTGCATGCTGCTGCCGGGGCCTGAAGCGATGCAGCTCGCAACCTATGCCGGCTGGCGGCTGCATGGCGTCAAGGGCGGACTCGCCGCAGGGCTGCTGTTCGTCCTGCCGGGCGCCGCCGTGGTGCTCGTGCTGAGTGCCGTATATGCGCTGTATGGCAAGGTGCCCTTGATCGAGGCCGTCTTCTTCGGCATCAAGGCGGCCGTGCTGGTGATCGTGATCGAGGCCCTGCTCAGGATCGCCAAGCGTGCCTTGAAGCTGGGGGAGCACTGGCTGATCGCCGGCCTCTCCTTCGTCGGCATCTTCTTCTTTGCGGCGCCGTTCCCGCTGATCGTTGCGGCGGCCGCACTCTATGGGTTCCTCGCGAGCCCGGGAGCTCCCGGAACGGTGAGTGTTGCCATACCCGCCGCCTCGATCCGGCGGACGCTCGCGACCATCGGCATCTGGCTCGCGATCTGGATGCTGCCGTTGCTGGCGGTCGGAGCAGTTGCCGGCCGGGAGCACGTGCTGACCGAGCTTTCCGTCTTTTTCTCCAAGCTCGCCGTCGTCACCTTCGGCGGCGCCTATGCCGTGCTCGCCTACATGGGCCAGGACGTGGTGCAGCACTATGGCTGGCTCGAGGCCGGGCAGATGATGGACGGGCTCGGGCTCGCCGAGACGACGCCAGGCCCGCTCATTCTCGTCACCGAGTTCGTCGGCTTCCTTGCCGCTTTCCGCCATGGCGGCGAGCCGGCCCTGCTCATGGGGTTTCTCGGTGCCTTCGTTGCGCTCTGGGCGACGTTTGCGCCGTGCTTTCTCTGGATCATGGCGGGCGCGCCCTGGATCGAGTGGATCAACGCGCAGCCACGCCTCAGAGGCGCGCTCGCAGCGATCACGGCGGCCGTCGTCGGGGTCATCCTCAATCTCGCGCTCTGGTTCGCGCTGCATGTCTTCTTCACGCGCGTCGACCTCGTTGCCGCCGGGCCTCTGCAGCTGTGGACGCCGGCGCTGGCAACGCTCGATTGGCGAGTGGTGCTGCTCGCGGCGATCAGCGCCGGGCTGCTGCTCTGGCGGCACTGGAGCATTCCGGCGGTGCTCGGTGTCGCCGCCGTCCTCGCCATGGCGATCCGGTGGGTGGGGATATGAGGCGCCGGGCCCTTCCTGTTGGGCGAGGGCGTGCTACACGAGCCCCCCATGCCCCGCTACAAGCTCACCATCGAATATGACGGCACGACCTTCGCGGGCTGGCAGATCCAGGCTGTCGGGCGCACGGTGCAGCAGCGGATTGGGCAAGCCCTGACCGCCTTCTGCGGTGAGCAGGCGAGCGTGCATGGCGCCGGCCGGACCGACGCTGGCGTGCACGCGCTCGGCCAGGTCGCCCATGTCGAGCTGACGCGCGACTGGCCCGAACGGGTCGTGCGTGATGCCCTCAACGCCCATCTGCGCCCCGACCCGATCGCGATCATCGAGGCCCGCCTCGTGCCGGACGATTTCGACGCTCGCTTCAGTGCGACGGCCCGCCACTATCGGTATCGGATCGCCAATCGCCGTGCGCCGCTCGTGCTCGACCGTGACCGGGCCTGGCAGGTCGCCCGCCCGCTCGACCACGAGGCGATGGGGCGCGCGGCCCGCACGATCCTCGGGCGCCACGATTTCACGACGTACCGGGCGGCCCAGTGCCAGGCGAAGTCGCCCGTGCGCACGCTCGACCGCCTGGATGTCGAGCGACTGGGCGAGGAGGTGCGCATCCACGCGAGCGCGCGCTCGTTCCTGCACAACCAGGTCCGCTCGCTCACGGGCTCGCTGAAGCTCGTCGGCGAAGGGCGTTGGGCGGAAGACGAGCTTCGCAGCGCACTCGATGCCCACGACCGCAGCCGGTGCGGCGCCCTCGCGCCGCCGTGCGGGCTCTATCTGGTGCGGGTGGATTACCCGGACACCTGAATCCGGGCAACCCGCGGGACGCCTGCCTGACCGCTCAAGCCTTCTTGGGCGGCGGGGCCGGCAGCGGGATGTAGCCTTCGAGCCCCTCGATGCGCCGCATCCACTTGCGCAGCGGCAGGTAATTGTCGAGCGCAATGCCGCCCTGCGGCGCCATTGCCACATAGGGATAGACGGCGATATCGGCGACCGAAGGCTTGCCGGCGACCAGCCATTCGTCATTTTCCAGGCGCGACTTCAACAGATCGAGCACCTTGCGGCCGGTCGGCTCGTGCTGCGAGGCATCGCCCTGGCGGATGCCGAGCCGGATCGCACGCGTGAGCGCCAGCCCGTGGAACACCTCGTTGGTCGAGAGCGAGAGCCATTGCTGCACCTTGCCGATGCCTTTGGGGCTCTTGGGGTACCATTTGCCCTGACCGTATTTGGCGCCGAGATAGGCGAGGATGGCCGCACTGTCGCGGATCAGCACGCCGTTGTCGTCGAGCGCTGGCACCGAGCCGAGCGGATTGATCTCGAGGTAGTCGGGCGCCTTGTGCGCGCCGCTCGCGAGATCCATCGGCACCTTCTCATACTTGAGGCCGAGCAGCGAGAGCATCAGCCTCGCCTTGTAGCAATTGCCCGAACGTTCGAGATCATAGAGCTTCAACATGGCTGTCTCCGCGGCCGACTGGGGAAGACCATTCAACGCCGCGGCGCGGATCGTGTCCAGCGGCACGATCGGGTTGGTGGCATACGGCTCCCGCAAACCAGCCCCCGCCGATTCCGCCTTCCCAGTGTTGGCGTTTCGGGTCCAATCTAGGGCCTGTGCAATCGCCGCCAAGGAGCCCGCCCATGCCATCCCCCCATGCATCTGTCCCAGTCGCAGTCGTCGGCAATGGCATCATCGGGCATGGAGTCGCCGAGGTCTTCGCGAGTGCCGGGCATCGGGTCACCATGATCGGGCGCAATCGAGCGAGCCTCGACCAGGCGATGGCCAACATCAAAGCGAGCCGGCAGGAGTTCGCCACCAACGGGCTGATCGCCTCGACCGAGATCGACGCAACGCTCGCCCGGATCACGCCCACCACCCGGCTGGCGGACGCCGCCCCCGCCGGCTTCATCTGCGAGGCGGTGACGGAGGACCTCCCCCTCAAGCTCGACATCTTCGAGAAGCTGGACCGGATCTGCGCGCCCGACGCGATCCTCGGCTCCTCCTCGGGCCAGCCGGCCAGCGCGCTGGTGGCGCGCGTGAAAAACCGTGCGCGCGTGATCGCAACGCATTTCTGGTATCCCCCGCAATTGATCCCCCTCGTCGAGGTCTGCGCCGGGCCGGAAACGTCGCCCGCCATCCTCGAGCGCACGCTCTCCATTGTCCGTGGCGCCGGCAAGGAGCCCATCGTCATCGACAAGGAGGTGCCGGGCTTCATCGGCAACCGCATCCAGTTCGCGGCGCTGCGCGAAGCCTGGTCGCTGTGGGCGAGCGGAGCGGCCTCGGCGGAGGCGATCGACGCGGTCGTGCGCAATTCCATCGGCCGGCGCCTCGGTGTCACCGGCCCGATCGAGTCGGCCGATGTCGGCGGGCTCGACACCATGGTCGCCTTCGGCAAATTCCTGATGCCCCACCTCGACCGGGATGCCCTCCCGGCCCAGAAGGTCGCCGCCCTGGCCGAAGCCGGCCACC
This sequence comes from Hyphomicrobiaceae bacterium, assembly GCA_031431235.1. GTDB lineage: Bacteria > Pseudomonadota > Alphaproteobacteria > Rhizobiales > Hyphomicrobiaceae > JANNSW01. Next base: position 19,058 of record JANPDA010000049.1, on the reverse strand, counting down.
GTGGCTACTCGACAGGAGCTGGGGTCTACGACTGGGGCAGGCGTGACGGCGCAGCCCTTCTGAAGGAGCGCCGGGCGGAGCTGTTCCGCTGGCTCGCCGTCGACAAGGCAAGGGGACGGTCATGATGAGCATGGGCGCGAACGGATCGGGCAGCACGCGGCGCGCGGCTGACTACCAAGAGACGCCCTATTGGTGGCGGGCGGCGCCGCGCCCCGAGCTGCCCCAGGGCGAATTGCCGGGCAAGATCGACGTTGCCATCGTCGGGGCGGGGATGACCGGCCTCAACGCTGCGATCGAGCTCGCCCGCGCCGGCCGGTCCGTCATCGTCCTGGAAGCGGGCACGTCGGTCGAGGGTGCGAGCTCGCGCAACGCCGGCTATGTGGGCCGGACACTCAAGCACTCGTTCACCTCGATCGAGAAGCGGCGCGGCCTCGACTATGCCAAACGCGTCTACGGCGAGATGCAGGCCGCCTACGAAACCGTATTCGAGGTCGTCGAGCGGGAAGCGATCGCGTGCCATCTGCGCCGGGTCGGTCGGCTGGTGCTGCTGCACTCACAGGCCCAGGCCGCCGATCTGCGCACCGAGCTCGCGGCCAGGGAGAAGCACTTCGGCTTTCCCTTCGAGATGCTCGACCGCAAGCGGCTCGACCAGGAGTTCGCCGGCCCGCGCTACGTGGCCGGAGCCCTCATGCCCGACCTCGCCTCGTTCCATCCCGGCCTCTATCACCTGGGGTTGCTCGAGGCAGCAGCCAAGGCAGGCGCTTCGATCGTGGGCAACACCCGCGTGCTCGGCCTGGAGCCGAGCCCCGGCGGCATCGGCGTCAACACCAGCCGCGGCCGGCTGCTCGCGCGCGATGTGCTGGTCGCGACCAATGGCTATACCGACGAGGCCTATGGCTATGTGCGCCGGCGGGTGGTGCCGTTCGATGCCTGGATGATCGCGACGGAGGAGCTGCCGCAGAGCACGATCGACAAGCTCATTCCCAACGACCGGACCTGTCTCGAGGAGGTGCACAATATCTTCTTCATCCGGCGCGCGCCCGACAGCAGGCGTATCCTGCTGGGTGGCCGCACCGGCAGTCGCGATCCCGGCGTTACGGCCATGGCAGCGCGGCTCGCGGGCGACCTCGACCGGATTCTGCCGGGCCTGGCGGGCGTGAAGCTGTCGAACGCCTGGACCGGGCGCTGCGCCGGCACCTTCGATCTGATGCCGCACATGGGGAGGCGCGATGGCATCCACTTCGCACTCGGCTATTGTTTTGCCGGCATCCCGATGGGAACCTATCTCGGGCGCAAGTGCGCGGCATCGATCCTCGGGCGCGCGGAGGCGGCACGAACGGTGTTCTCCGAGCTCGCCTTCCCGACCGTGCCGCTCTACTCCGGCAATCCCTGGTTCGTGCCGCACGTGATGGCCTATTGGGATTGGCAGGACAGCAAATACACCAATGCGGCAAAGGCCGCCTGAAGCGCTTGCCGCTGCGGCAGGGGCGGCGAGCGCCCGGGAGGATCAGACGACCAGATATTGCGACCCAACATCAGCTTTGCTGCAATGATCCGGCATAGGTGGCTCGCCAAGACTAATTGCTAGCTGCCAACTGGGCTCGCCGACATTAGCATGACGGGAGAGTGGCCAATATGGTGGCCGCTCGGGGCAACAGAGCCAATGTCGCAGCGATTGGCATCCCCGCCGGCTGACGCGCCGGAGGATCAATGGGATGCCGGTCCGCGACGCGCGAGGGAGGTCAGCATGGTAGACACAGCAATTGCCGGCACAATGGAGCAAAAGGCTGTCCGGGACGTCAGCCCCAAGGAGCTCCGCTGGGTCGTGTTCGCATCATCGCTCGGCACAGTGTTCGAGTGGTACGATTTCTATCTCTATGCGACGCTCGCGCCGTTCTTTGCGGCGTTGTTTTTTCCACCCGACAATCCCACGGCCGGCATCCTGGCGGCCTTCACGGCCTATGCCGCGGGCTTCCTCGTTCGCCCGTTCGGCGCGATCTTCTTTGGCCGGCTCGGCGATCTGATCGGGCGCAAATACACCTTCCTCATCACCATGTTCATCATGGGTATGGCGACCTTCGCGGTCGGGCTGTTGCCCACCTTCGGGCCCTCGACCTTCTTCGGCATCGAGATGCCGGGTATCGGCTGGCTCGCTCCCGGCATTCTGCTGTCGCTGCGCCTGCTCCAGGGCTTGGCGCTCGGCGGCGAGTATGGGGGTGCCGCGACCTATGTGGCCGAGCATACGACCGGCGACCGGCGCGGCTACGCCACCAGCTGGATCCAGACGACGGCGACCGTCGGCTTCTTCCTGTCGCTGATCGTGATCCTGCTCTGCCGCACCCAGATCGATCCCGACTCGTTCAAGGCCTGGGGCTGGCGCATTCCGTTCCTGATCTCGCTCATCCTGCTCGGGTTCTCGCTCTACATCCGGCTGCGCCTCAACGAATCGCCGGTGTTCCAGCAGATGAAGGCCGAGGGCAAAGCCTCCAAGCATCCGCTCAGGGATTCGTTCTTCCGCTACCCCAACAACAAGTACGTCCTGCTCGCACTGCTGGGCGCAACGGCCGGTCAGGGCGTGGTCTGGTACACGGGCCAGTTCTACGCCCTGTTCTTCCTGCTCGGGCCGATGAAGCTCGACTTCACCATCGCCTACCAGATCATCGCCTTCACGCTGATCATCGGGACGCCGTTCTTCCTGGTGTTCGGCTGGCTGTCCGATCGGATCGGCAGGAAACCGATCATCATGCTCGGCTGCCTGTTGGCGATCGGCACGTTCTTCCCGCTGTTCAAGATGCTGGCCGAGACGGTCAATCCCGGCCTCGTCGCCTTCCAGGAGAAGACGGCCATCACCGTCAAGGTCGACCCGGCGACCTGCCAATTCCATGTATTCACCGGACCATGGTCGACGTTCTCCGATTGCGACCGCACCAAAGGGCACATCGCCTCGATGGGCCTCAACCACACGGCAGTCGATGCCGCGCCCGGCGAGCCAGAATCCGTGACGATCGGAGCGACGATCATCCCGATCGCGGATTTCGTCGCGCAGAAGGTCGCCGATAAGCTCACGGCGGAGGCGGCGTTGCAGGGCTGGCCCAAGACCGCGGACGCGAGCCGGATCGGCTTCGGGTCGGCCGCCTTCTGGAAGGCGGTCCTCATCATCACGATCATGGTCCTCTATGTGACCATGGTTTATGGGCCGATCGCGGCCTACCTCGTCGAGCTGTTCCCGGCCAAGATCCGCTATACCTCGATGTCGCTGCCCTATCATATCGGCAATGGCTGGTTCGGCGGGATGCTGCCACTGCTCGCGACTGCAATCGTCGCTGCGACCGGCAACATCTACAATGGCCTCTGGTACCCGATCGGGGTCGCAACCATGACCCTCGTCATCGGCATGCTGCTGCTGCACGACACCAAGGGCGTAGAGACCCAGGACCAGGACGCGTAGGCGGGCACGCCTGCATTCGACCCTCGCCCAGCCAAAGCGAAGCCCGCCAGCAGGCGGGCTTCGTCGTTCGGGAAACGCCCTCACATCAGCCGTGCCGCATTCGCTCGGCCAGCGCGCGCGTCGCGGCCACACACTCCTGCGCCGCATGCCAATAGCGCAGGTCGAGCTCGATGTTGAGCACGGGCGCCGCTGGGAAGGTGCAACGGGCGAGGATATCGTCCCAGGGCACCGAGCCCCAGCCGACCGGCAGATGCAGGTCACCATGGCCGTAGGCGAGCCGCTCGCCGTCGGTGTACATGTAAATGTCGTCGGGCCGGCCGAAATTGTCGTGGATGTGCAGATGGCGCGCGACGGGCGCGAGCGCCGTCACCTCCGCGAGCAAGTCACCGCCGCGAAAACCCGATTCCAGCAGCGCGTGCCCGAAGTCGAGGGTCGCACAAACGTTGCCGTGACCGATCGCGGCGATCTCACGCGCAAGCCGAGACGGGCTCGCGGTATCGAGCTTGCCCCATTCCCAGTCGAACACGTTCTCGACGCAGACCATGATGCCGAGCGGGCGCGCCAGATCGCCGGCGCGATGCAACCAATCGCGCTGACGCAGATAGGCGTCCCCGAGCGCTTCGGCCGAGGTCTTGCGGCAAAAGCCGGTGTGGACGACGTAGTGCACCGCGCCTACCGCGGCGGCGGCTTCGAGGCAAGCCTGCATCACCTCGAAATGGCGCGCTGAGCGGAACGTCTCGTCGAAGAAGTTGGCCGGATGCGGACCGTGCACGGTGTAGGCAAGGCTGCGACCGGAGCAGGCCTGCTCGAGCACGCGCATCCGCCCCGCGACCAGCTTTCCCCCCACCACCAGATCGAGGTCGTAGAACGGCAGCTCCGCCGTGTCGGCCCCAAGCCGTTCGATCTCGTCGAGATGAGTGCCGAGATGGCCGAGATCGCCCCTCGCCTTCATTACGGTCATTCCGACGCGCGGACGGGTCATTGGGCCCCCCTTTTGCTGGACAGGCTGGCTGAGTAGCATGTCGGTTGCGCGACAATACCGGCCGAAGCGGTCAGTGATGGCCGGTCTTGGCCGCGATGACGGCGACCAGGACGGCCACCTTTGCGCTGAAATCAGAGGATCGCGTTCTTGATCGCGGCGCCCGATGCCAGGCGCTCGAGGTTGTCGAGCAGCAGGTCGATCACGTTCTCCTCGTAGCGCCGGGTCTCGCCGCCGGTGTGGGATGTCAGCACCACGTTCTCCAACGTCCAGAGTGGCGAAGCCGGGTCGGGCGGCTCGGGGTCGGTCACGTCGATGCCGGCGCCGGCGATCCGGCCACTGCGCAGTGCCTCGATCAGCGCAGCCTCCACGACGCAGCCGCCGCGCGCAACGTTGATGAGATAGGCCGTCGGCTTCATCGCTGCCAACGCCTGTCCGTCGATGATGCGCCGCGTATCGTCGTTCAGCGGGCATGCGAGCACCACCACGTCGGCACGCGCCAGCAGCATCGGCAGCGCATTGCGCGGATGCACCTCGTCGACATCGGCCGTCGGCGCCGACACCTCCCGGCGGATGGCGATGACCGTCATGCCGAAGGCCTTTGCGAGCATTGCGATCCGGCTGCCGATGCGCCCCAACCCAACCAGCAGCATGGTCTTGCCGGGCAACTCCTCCTCGCGCCGGCCAATCTCGGAGATCATGCCTCGCCAGTGGGCCGATCTCTGATGGTCGCGGCCAGTGTGAAGCTGGCGGGTGAGCGCAAGCAGCAGAGCGATCGCATGCTCGCTGACAGCATTTGCATTGACGCCAGAGGCATTGGCGAGGCGAATGCCGCGTGCCGCAAGAGCTGCCCGATCGAATTGATCGTAGCCGGCCGCGCAGCCCTGGATGAACCGCAGCCGCGAGGCTTGCGCGAGCAGGTCGTTGCGCCAGAAGCCCGACAGCACGAGCACGTCCGCTTCCCCGATCCGTGCCCGCGTGTCATCGAGCGTCCAGGTCTGGAAAAATCCGAGCCCCGACTGCCGCGGCGCGAGCCGCTCGGCGAAGCGATAGGCCGGGTGGGCGAAGTGGATGGTCGGATGCGCCGGCAGGCTCATGTGGTCTCTCCGGCGAGCGCCCCGCGTACGCGCGAATGGAAGTAAGCGAGCCCCTGCTCGTGGCGCGGGCTCAGCGGGCCCGAGGTGTATACGCCTGCCGCCAGATTGCGCTGAACCACCTCGCACATGGGGAAGTCCTCGGCGACGACACCACACGTGGTCGCGGCCGCGCGGTCCTTCTCCGCATCCGACAGGCCGGCGTCCGGGTCGAAGTAGAAGTCGAACACCAGCTCCAAGCGATCCGAGGAGAGCGGCAGGATCCGGCAGATGTTGAAACCGGCGCCATAGACCCCGATCGTGTTGTTGGGCCAGCGCCAGAGGAAGAGCCCGCCATAGGCGCCGCCTCCCTTCGGGCTCGCGCGGTGGATCGAGACCTGCTCGCCATTTTCCACGCGATAGCTCGCCATGTCGAGATCGGCGGCAAGCCCCTTGTGCATGTAGGGGATGTGGTATCCCTCGAGGTAGTTGTCCGTGTAGGTCTTCCAGTTGAAGGCGAGATCGAAGCTCTTGCGGGCATGAAAGGCGTAGCGCTCGATGGCCAGATCCGCTGTCGCCGTCGCGAGGTCGCCGAGCCCGGCGGCGAGCGGCCCGGCAGCTGCATCGAGATTGACGAAGACGAACCCGCGCCAGCTTTCCACCTTCACCGGATAGAGGCTGAGTGCCGCCCCATCGAACGCATCGTCCTCGGCAAAGCCCGGGCGGCGCTGCAGCCGGCCGTCCAGATCGTAGAGCCAGCCATGATAGCGACAGCGGATCGCTGCGCAGTGGCTGGCGCCGTCCTCGACCAGGATGCCCGCCCGGTGGCGACAGACATTGTGGAAGGCGACGAGCCGCCCGTCCTTGCCCCGGATGACGAACAGGGGAAAGCCCGCAATGGTGCCGGCGACCGTATCGCCGGGCTTTGCCAATTCGCGCTCGTGACCGAGCAGCAGCCATTCCCGCCCGAAGATCGACTGGCGCTCCCGCTGATAGACATCGGGATCGCAATAGGTGCGGGCGTCCAGCGCATATACTTGCGACCTACCCCCATTCATGCCGCCCCTCCTGCCTTCCGGCGTGGCTCGCGCAGATGCGCAATGCCCTTCTGCTCGACGAAGCGCGTGGTCGCGGCCCACAAATGATCGCCATAGAGGAAGGGCGCGAACGGCTCGGCCTCGAGGCCTGCGAGCGGCGCGATCTCGAACTCGGGATCCGGCTCATGGAAGTAGGGAACCGAGAAGCGCTCAAGGCCGGAGCCGGCAACGCGGTGCTCAGTTGCGCGGACCCGCCCGCCGGTCCAGCGCTCGAGCACCTTGCCGAAATTGATCGCGAGCGTGCCCTCCTCGGGCGGCACTGTCACCCAGACCCCCTCGCGCGTGCGCGCCTGCAGCCCTGCGACGCCGTCCTGGGCGAGCAGCGTCAGGAAGCCCGAATCCACATGCGCCGCATTGTTGAGCAACCGGCCATCGTCTGCCGTGTACTTCTCGCGCGCCATCTCGCCGAAGGATTCGGGCGGGCGGACCGGATAGCGGGTCAATCTCAGCGTCGAGATGCCGTTGGCAAATGCAGCATCGAAGCTCGTCTCCGGGAGCCCGAGGCCGCGCGCGATCGATCGCATCAGCACGGCTCCTGTCCGTTCCATGGCGCGATAATAGGTGCCGACCGCCGCATGCCACCCGGGCAGCGCTGCCTCCGAAGGTATCGGCGTCGGCTCGGTCAGTGGATCACCCGGCCGGACCCGCTCGGGATAGACCACGTCCGGGCCGAGATCGGTGCCTTCCTTGTAGGTCGCGAAGCCATTCTGCAGTGGGAACCAGCCGCGATAGACGTTCGGCCGCGATCGGTCGAATGCCCAGCGCCACATCTTGCGCTTCTCCTCGTCAGGCAGCGCGAAGATCGACAGCAGTTGGCGCCGAAGCACCGGCGAGAGCGCATCGCCCGGCACGCCGTGCACCGTCATGAAGCCAGTATCGGCGGCGACCTTGCGAATGGTCGCGTCGGTTGCCTCCCGCGCCGGCCCCGACGGCCCGAACAATGGTGCGATGTCGATTTTCGGAATCATGGGATTCTCCATGCTTGCCGCCACGGCGGCACCCAACGCACCTCAAAGGCAGATTGCGCCCGATCGCTTCACGTACCAAGCCACTCAGCCGCAGCCATGACGCATATCTTCGTTGCGGCGACCAGGGCTCGCCAGCGTCGCCGGGGTCTGTATCATGCCCACTCTAGTTAGGGAGGACCACATGGCCAAGCCACGAACTTTGCAGGCGAGCACCGGGGTTGCCATGCATCTCCGCCGCGGTCAGACGCTCACCATCGTCAACACCTTCGGCAGCCAGGTCATCGATTGCTGGGCCTTCAAGCAGGGCGACCCGTCCGAGTTCATGTCGATGCCGCACTGCCGCAATGCCTGGTTCCGGATCGCACCACGCGTCGGGGACGCGCTGGTGACCAATCTGCGCAATCCGATCCTCAGCCTCACCGAGGACACCTCGCCCGGCGTGCACGACACACTGGTGCCGAGCTGCGACGAGAAGCGCTACCGCCAGCTCGGCTTCGAGGGGCACGCGAGTTGCACCGGCAATTTCAACAGTGCGCTGAAGGCGATCGGGATCACACCCCCGCCGATCCTGCCGGCAATCAATCTCTTCATGAACGTGCCGATCCAGGCGAATGGCACCATCGGCATCACGGCGCCGGTGAGCCGGCCCGGCGACAAGGTCTCGCTGCGCGCCGACATGGATTGCACGGTCGCGCTCTCTGCCTGCCCGCACGACGTGCAGCCCTTCATGCTGAACGGCCGCGACTGCACGCCGCGGGACGTCGACTACATCGTCTCCGACTGAGCCGCCGCACGAATGGCCTGCCAGACCCGGAACGGCGTTGCCGGCATCTGGATGTCGGTGACGCCGAGCGGGCGCAGGGCGTCGATGATCGCATTGATCACGGCTGGCGGCACGCCGACCGTTCCGGCTTCGGCGCAGCCCTTGACGCCGAGCGGGTTCCTCGCCGTCGGAACGGGATGGGTTTGCGTCGAGAATGCAACCAGGTCGCAGGCCCGCGGCAGCGCGTAGTCGAGGAACGATCCCGACAGCAGCTGGCCGGTCTCGGGATCGTGCACCACCTCCTCCAGCAGCGCCTGCCCGATGCCCTGGGCGAGCCCGCCATGGATCTGCCCTTCGACGACCGTGTGGTCGATCACCGTGCCCACGTCATCGACCGCCGTCACCGCGATCAGCTCCACCTCCCCGGTCGAAGGGTCGACCTCGACCTCGCACACGTGGCAGCCACCCGGATAGGTCCAGTCGGGCGGCTCGACGAAGGCGGTCTCGTCGAGCCCGGGCGCGATCTGCCCCAGCAGCCGGGCGGGAAGGCGATAGGCCGCCCTGGCGACCTCGGCAAAGGCGATCCCCCGATCGGTCCCGCGCACCAGCAGGTGGCCGTTCGCCAGCACGATGTCGTCGGGGCCTGCCTCGATCAGCTCGGCCGCAATCGCCCGCATCTTCACGACGATCCGCTCCGCGGCCCCGTGGATCGCGGAGCCGGCCAGGGCGAGCGAGCGCGAGGCGAAGGTGCCGCGGCCGATCGGGGCGGTGTCGGTGTCGCCCTGGACGAAGCGAATGCTCGCCGGATCGATGCCGAGCCGGTCGGCGAGGAGGCGGGTCAACACCGTCTCGTGCGACTGGCCGTGATTGTGCGTGCCGACGGCGAGCACGACGCCGCCCGATGGCAGCACATGCACCCGCGCCGCCTCGTAGCTGCCCCCGCGGGCGCCTTGGCTTGCCAGCACATGCGATGGGCTGCCGCCCGCGATCTCGACATAGGTCGACAGACCGATACCACGATGTCGGCCACGAGACAGCGCGTGCGCGCGCCTCGCGGGAAAGCCCGCCCAGTCCGCGACCGCGAGCGCACGCGCGAGCATGCCCGGGTGATCGCCGCAATCGATCGACAGGCCGAGCGCCGTCGCTACGGGATAGTCCTGCGGCCGCAGAAGGTTGCGCCGCCGGATCTCGTCGGGACCGACCCCGAGCCGATGCGCGGCCTCGTCCATCAGGCGCTCGATCACGTAGGTCGCCTCGGGCCGGCCGGCACCCCGATAGGCATCGACCGCCTGGGTATTGGTGAAGGCGAGCCGGACGCCCGCATGCGCGACCGGGACGCGGTAGGCCCCGGTCAGCAGCGGCGCATAGTACCAGGTCGGGATCGCGGGCGCGGCGAGCGAGAGATAGGCGCCCACATTGGCGACGGTTTCGACCTCGAGCGCGAGAATCCGGCCCTCCTGGTCGAGGCCCAACCGCGCACCCGTCGTGTGATCGCGGGCCTGGGTATCCGACAGGAAGGCTTCGCTGCGCGTCGACGTCCAGCGCACCGGCCGGCCTTGCCGGATCGCGAGCCAAGCCGCGAGCACGTCCTCGGCATAGAGCGCCATCTTGCCGCCGAAGCCGCCACCCACGTCGGGCGAGATCACGCGCACGAGGGTGTCGGGAAGTCTCAGGACTACGGCCAGGAGCGAGCGGATCGAATGCGGGATCTGCGTCGTCGCATGCAGCGTGACGCCACCTGTCTGCGGATCCGGCTCGGCGAGCGCTGCGCGCGGCTCGAGCGGGCAGACGGCCAACCGATTGCTCGCTATCTCGAGCTCGATCACGTGCCGGGCGCTTCCCATGGCGCGCCGACAGCCCGACCGGTCGCCGAGCTCGAAATCGAGACATAGATTGCCGGGTGCCTCCGCCGGATGCAGCACCGGCGCGCCCGGCTCCAGCGCCGAGGCCCCGGCTGTCACAGCCGGCAGGGGCTGATACTCGACCTCGATCAGGTCGAGCGCCAACAGCGCCGCCGTCTCGGTCTCGGCAATCACGGCCGCGACCGGCTCGCCGACATGGCGGACGAGCTCATCGGCCAGCAGCGGCCGGGGCGGAGCTGCCATCACGCTGCCATTGCGGCCGGGCGGCGACCAGGCCGTCGGCAGTGTGCCCAGACGTGCCTCGCGGATATCCCTCGCCGTCACGATGGCGACGACCCCCGGCACGCTCGATGCGACGCTCGTTCCGATCGAGGCGATCCGGCCGTGCGCGATCGGGGAGCGAAGCAGCTTCAACACGAGCGCGCCATCGCATCGGATGTCGTCCACATACCGGCCCCGACCGGTCAGGAACCGCTGGTCCTCGCGGCGGCCTCGTCCCGCCATCAGAACCCTCCACCGACAGGTGGCTCGGGCCTTGCCTGGCCGAGCTCATCGGATTCCCTGCCCATCCGCCTTCCTGCTCCATCGCTCTCATGACCGGATCAGCCTAGGCTGACGTCCACCGGCAGGGCAACCACCCGTCCAGCCCTGTTGCGGTCGATCGCTCGGCGTGGCAGCGAAGACTTCCGAGCGTAGCATTTCTCGTCCACACGACGCGTCCACCCGATTCGCCAGACCTAGGAGACGACCCCTGGCCATTTTCGGCTCCGTACCGAGCGTGCAGTCCCAGCGCCACACCAGCACCGGCAGGGCCGACGACATCGATTTCGAGATCAAGGGCTCGGAGATGCAGTTCGTCGAGATCGAGCTCGACCCGGGCGAGAGCGCGGTCGCGGAAGCCGGCTCGATGATGTTCAAGGACGCCAAGATCTCCATGAGCACGGTGTTCGGCGACGGCTCGCACGGCCAGCAGACCGGCGGATTCTTCGGCAAGCTCGTGGGCGCGGGCAAGCGGCTGCTGACCGGCGAAAGCCTGTTCACGACCGTCTACACCCACGACGGCACCGGCAAGGCGCGCGTCGCGTTCGCTGCCCCCTATCCGGGACATATCCTCGCCATGCAGCTCAGCCAGCTCGGCGGCAAGCTGATCTGCCAGAAGGACTCGTTCCTCGCCGCCGCCAAGGGCGTCTCGATCGGCATCCAGTTCCAGCAGAAGATCATGACCGGCCTGTTCGGCGGCGAGGGCTTCATCATGCAGAAGCTCGAGGGCGACGGCTGGGTGTTCGTGCATGCGGGCGGCACGATCGTCGAGCGCGAGTTGAAACCGGGCGAAGTGCTGCATGTGGACACCGGCTGCGTCGTCGCGATCATGCCGACGGTCGATTTCGACATCGAGCGGGCGGGCAATATCAAGTCGATGATTTTCGGCGGCGAGGGCATCTTTTTTGCCCGCCTGACGGGTCCGGGCAAGATCTGGATCCAGAGCCTGCCGTTCTCGCGCCTCGCTGGCCGAATGATGGCCGCAGTCGGACCGATGGGGCGTAGTGTCGACCAGGGCTCGCTGCTGGGGCCGCTCGGGGATATGCTGGACGGCGACAACAGCTGAAGGAGCAAACGGGGCTGGCGGAGCTGAGCACCAGGCCATAGGCTCCCCCAACACCCGCAATCCCGAGGATCGGCCTATGGCGCTCGAAACCAAGACCCGCGACACGATCCGCAGTGCCGTCCGCGAAGGGTTCGCCGCTCAGACCGCCTTCCTCGCCGATCTCGTTGGCTTCCCCTCGACGCGGGGCAACGAGCACACCGTGCAGGACTACATGGCGCGGGCCATGCGCGCGCGCGGTCTTGCCGTCGACGTGTTCGGCATGGATCACGACGCCATCTCCCGCCATCCGGGCGGATCGCGCATCTCGGCCGAGCATTCGGCCGCGCCGATCGTCGTGGGCATCCACCGGCCGCGCAAGGAGACCGGCCGCTCGCTGATCTTGCAGGGGCATGTGGACGTGGTGCCGGCCGGGCCGCTCGACATGTGGGCGACGCCCCCCTTCGAGCCGGTGGTCAAGGACGGCTGGATGTACGGTCGCGGCGCTGGCGACATGAAGGCGGGAGTCTCCTCGGCCGTATTCGCGCTCGATGCGCTGCGCCGGGCCGGGCTGCAGCCGGCGGCGACGGTCTATCTGCAATCGGTGGTGGAAGAGGAATCGACCGGCAACGGCGCGTTGATGACGCATCTGCGTGGCTACAAGGCGGACGCCGCGCTGATCCCGGAGCCGGGCGCCGAGGCGCTCACGCGGGCCAATGTGGGCGTGCTCTGGTTCGAGGTCGAGGTGCGCGGGCACCCGGTGCATGTCGCCTATATGGGCACCGGGGCCAACGCGATCGACGCGGCCTATCGCGTGGTCGGGGCCTTGCGCGGGCTCGAAGCACGCTGGAACGAGGCGGCCGAGAGCGATCCGCTGTTCGGCGGGCATGGGCATCCGCTCAACCTCAACATCGGGCGGATCCAGGGCGGCGACTGGGCCTCCTCGGTGCCGGCGTGGTGCCGCATCGGCTGCCGGATCGCGCTATTGCCAGGGTCGTCTGCGAAGGCCGCAGCCGCCGAGATCGAGACCGAAATCGCCCGCTTCGCGCGCAGCGACAATTTTCTGGCCAACAATCCACCGCGGATCACCTGGAACGGGTTCCACGCCGACGGCTATGTGCTGAAGCAAGGCTCGGAGGCGGAGGCGACGCTCGCGCGGGCCCATCAAATCGTGATGGAGAAGCCGCTCGCGACGCACCTGGCGACCGCCTATCTGGACGCGCGGGTCTATGCCCTGTTCGACCAGATCCCGGCGCTCAACTATGGCTGCATCGCGCAGAACTACCACGGCTTCGACGAGCGCGTCGACCTCGCTTCGCTCGAGCGCACCACCGAGGTGATCGCGCTGTTCATCGCCGAGTGGTGCGGTGTGGAGGCAGTGGCGCCAGCATAGCCAGTCCCGTCAGCCGATGAGCCGTATCAGCACAACGACTAGGCTCACGGCAAACGCAGCTATCGCAGCTCCGTACTTCAGGCTACGCAGCTCCGTACGGAACTCACCCTGGAGACTGGAGGTCAAAACCGCCATTTCGGATTTCAGCTCGGCGCGCAGGCCGTCGAACTCAGATTTCGTCTCGGCGCGCAAGCCGCTGATTTCCGACAGGATCTCGGCTTTCAGCACTTTCAGGTCGGATTTCGTCGCCAGCTCGCTCGTCACGAGGTCGCCGAGGATCTTCACCTGGGCGCGCGCCATCGCCTCGGCGTGCGCGGTCTCCACGCCCGCGTCCGTCAAGGTCTTCACATAATCGAGCGTATCGAACTGCACACCCATCGTCCGCCTACAGCTCGAGAGAGCTGGGGAGTCGTCTCGCCAGCACTCCCCAAATGGAGATTCCAAGCGCTACTATGACGGCTCACGCCCTCGAAAGGAAGCGATTCGTGGCCTCCCCTGCTGCTACCCAGAAACCCGTCCGCAATGTGCGCGAGCTCACCGTCTCCGAGCTCGCCTTCGCGATCAAGGGGACGATCGAGGACGCCTTCGGCCATGTGCGGCTGCGGGCTGAGATCTCGGGCTATCGCGGCCCGCATTCCTCCGGCCACTGCTATTTCACGCTGAAGGACGAGAAGGCCAAGATCGACGCCGTCGTCTGGAAGGGCATCTTCAACGCCCTGCGCTTCAAGCCCGAGGAGGGGCTCGAGGTGATCGTCACCGGCAAGGTCACGACCTATCCGGGCTCGTCCAAGTACCAGATCGTGATCGAGAGCCTGGAGCCGGCGGGCGCGGGCGCATTGATGGCGCTGCTGGAAGAGCGCAAGCGCAAGCTCGCCGCCGAGGGCCTGTTCGCGGACGAGCGCAAGAAGAAGCTCCCCTTCCTGCCGCGCGTCGTCGGCATCATCACCTCGCCGACCGGCGCAGTGATCCGCGATATGCTGCACGGCTTCAACGAGCGCTACCCGACCCGTGTGCTGGTGTGGCCCGTGCGGGTGCAGGGCGAGACCTCGGCCGCCGAGGTCGCGGCCGCGATCCGTGGTTTCAACGCGCTGCCCCAAGACGGCGTGATCCCCCGCCCCGATCTGCTGATCGTCGCGCGTGGCGGGGGCAGTCTCGAGGACCTCTGGGGCTTCAACGAGGAGATCGTGGTCCGCGCGGCGGCCGATAGCCGCATCCCGCTGATCTCGGCCGTCGGCCACGAGACCGACTGGACGCTGATCGACCTCGCTGCTGATGCTCGCGCCCCAACCCCGACCAAGGCCGCCGAATGGGCCGTGCCGAAGCGCTCGGAGCTGATCGAGCGTGTGCTCGACCATGGCACCCGGCTGCGGCAGGCGATCCGTCGCGGCGTCGAAGCGGATCGCGGCCGGCTCAGCGGGCTTGCGCGCGCGCTGCCGAGCCTGCACGACCTCGTCGCCTTGCCCCGCCAGCGGCTCGACGCGACGAGCGCCCGGTTGCCGAGGGCGCTCTATGCCAACACGCAAGCCCACGCCAACCGCTTCACGCGAACCTCCGCCCGACTGCAACCGCGCCTCATCGGCATCCGGATTGCGCGCGCACGCGATCGGCTCGACACGCTCGCCCGGTTCTCGCGCCAGGGTCTGCGCCGGGTCGCCGAGGCGCGCCGTGCCCGTCTCGACCGCACATCGGTACGCCTGCAGCCGCAGGCGCTGCTGATGGAGGTGCGCCGGGGTCGCAAGCGGGCCGCCGAGCTGTCGGGGCGCCTCGAGGGCGCGATCGGCGGGCTGATCGAAGGCCGCCGCCGGTTGCTGCTGGCTCAAGGCCAGATGCTCGGATCGCTCAGCTATCAGAGCGTGCTCAAGCGCGGCTTTGCCATCCTGCGCAGCGAGGCCGGCGCGATGGTGCGTTCGGCCGTCGCGGTCGGGCCTGGCGAGCGGCTCGACATCGAGCTTGCCGACGGCCATGTGCGGGCGAGATCGGAAGGCCCCCCGGCCGCCGCGCCCGAGCCGCTGCCCGGTCAAATCCGGCGGCCCACCGCGAAGGGCGGAACTGGTGGACAAGGCAGCCTGTTCTAGCCGATAGTGTCCCCCCAACATCCCGCCGAAGCAACATGCCGCTGCACAACACCATGAATCGGATCGAGAAGTTTTTGGGCCTCAGAGGCGAGGCCAAGGTCCGCTTCATGGACGGCGAGTTCCAGGTCCAATCGTCAGGCGACTTCGTACGCTGCGCTGTCACCAGCCAGCCGATCGCGCTGTCGGATCTGAAGTACTGGAATGTCCGCCGGCAGGAGGCCTATGCCTCGGCGGAGATCGCCACGCGCCGCTATCTGGAGCTGCGCCGCGCCGCGCGTGAAGGCAAGCTGGCGATAAGGGCTCACGCCGATTGATCGCGCAGCTGCGAGGCTCACGACGCCAGGCGGGCATGCGGACGCCGCCCATGCCGCAATTGGAAACTGGAGGCCCGCCCCAATGAAGATCGCCAGGCTCGAGACTTTCCACGACCGTTTCGTCGGCTTCGTCCGGGTGACGACTGATACCGGCGCACAAGGTTGGGGGCAAGTCTCGACCTACAATGCCGACATCACGATCGAGGTGTTCCACCGCCAGATCGCACCCTATGCGCTCGGCGCCGATGCGCTCGAATTCGCCGACCTGCTCGAGGCCATTTTCGAGCGCGAGCACAAGTATCCAGGCTCCTATTTGCGTCGCGCCATGACCGGGCTCGATACCGCGCTCTGGGACTTGAAGGGCAAGCTTGCCGGCAAGCCCGTCGTCTCATTGATTGGAGGCAAACCCGGCAAGCTGCGCGCCTACGCCTCCTCCATGAAGCGCGACATCACGCCCGAGGACGAGGCCAAGCGCTTCGTCGCGCTGCGCGACCGGCTGGGCTTCGACGCCTTCAAGCTCCGCGTCGGCGCCGAGGTCGGACGCGA
This sequence comes from Hyphomicrobiaceae bacterium, assembly GCA_031431235.1. Lineage (GTDB taxonomy): Bacteria > Pseudomonadota > Alphaproteobacteria > Rhizobiales > Hyphomicrobiaceae > JANNSW01. The sequence continues at coordinate 2,958 of JANPDA010000049.1, read as the reverse complement.
TCGCGACGAGTGGCCGGGACGGACGGAAGCGGTCGTACCGACAGTCTGCAAGGCGCTCGGAACCGGCATTGTCACCATGGTCGATGCCAACTCCTGCTATTCGCCCAGGCGCGCGATCGAGGTCGGCCGCATGCTCGAATCCGAAGGCGTGACCCACTACGAGGAGCCTTGTCCCTATTGGGAGCTCGAGCAGACGAAGGAGGTTGCCGACGCGCTCGCGATCGACGTCACCGGCGGCGAGCAGGACTGCGAGATGCAGAGCTGGAAGTCCATGATCGGCATGCGCGCCGTCGACATCGTGCAGCCCGACATCATGTACATGGGCGGACTTACGCGCACGCTTCAGGTCGCCGCGATGGCTGCCAAGGCCGGCTTACCGTGCACGCCCCATGCTGCCAACCTCTCCATGGTCACCATGTGCACCATGCATTTCCTGAAGGCGATCCCCAATGCAGGTCAGTATCTGGAGCTCTCGATCGAGGGTCCCGACTACTATCCCTGGCAGGAAGGCCTGTTCCTCGGCGATCCCTACCGGGTCGATGCCGGGCACGTAACGGTGCCTGATACGCCGGGCTGGGGCATCGAGATTGATCCGACGTGGCTCGGAAGCTCGACCTACCGGGCGCTCGCCAAGGAGTAGCCGCGGCGACCGGTTGCCGTCACGCCCGCGCGAATGCCGCCTCGAGCTTGCGTTTCAGCTCCTCCTTGGTCGGCTCGGCGGCCGCCATGATCTCCTCGACCTTGAAGAAGTTGAGCGCGCGAAATTTGCCCACCTCTGGCCGGACCAGGATGTCGGGCGCATCGTGCTTGAGCTTTTCGCGCACGATCGTGGAAAACATGATCTGGGCAGATGCCATCACTGCGTCGAGCGAGCTGGGGATGCCTTCGGCCTCGACCGGGGTCTCGCTGGTCAGATCGAAAGCGACCGTCAGATCCGCAAGCCCACGCACCACGTCGAACGGCGTCGGGTTGATGCAACCGCCATCCACCAGCACCCGGCCGCCGATCTGCACCGGCTTCAGCATCGCAGGAACCGACGCGCTCGCCGCCACCGCCTGCAGCAGCGGCCCGCGCTCGATCACCACCTGACACCGCCCGTAGAGATCGGTCGCTACCACCTTGAATGGGATCTTCAGCTCCTCGAAGGTCGGCGGCACCGCGTCCGGCAGCAGGATCTCGATCAACGTCTCGCCATTGATCATCGCAGGGGTCAGCGGGTTCCAGAGGCTTGCGATCGAGCCTGGCCAGCGCGAGGCGATCCGTTTCAGCAACTCGGTGCGATTGGAGAACAGCGTACTCGCGTACTTTCGCATCTCGCGCCCCGTCATGCCGGCCGCGTAGGCGACACCGATGATGGATCCGATCGACGTGCCGGCAATGGCGAGTGGCCGCACGCCCAGCTCGTCCAGCGCTTCGAGCAGGGGAATGTGGGCCAGACCACGCGCCGCGCCGCCGCCCAGCGCCAGCGCAATCGAGGGCCGTTTTGCGACAGCACGACTCATGTGTCCCCTCGCGCGAGAAATTTCAGCATGGCAGCGAGCACCGGCTCGGGCGCCTCCTCGGCGAGGAAATGCCCCGCCTCGACCGCCACGCCCGTCACATCATCCGCGATCTCGCGCCAGAGGTCGAGCGGACCCGAGGCACCCCGCCCGACATAGTCCGTGCCCCACAGCGCAAGCAGCGGGCAATCGATGCGTCGGCCGGCAGCCAGGTCGGCCTCGTCGAGCTCGCGGTCGATGCCGGCGCCCGCGCGGTAGTCCTCGCAGATGGCGCGCACCCGGGCCGGATCGGCGATCAGCGCGCGATACTGGGCGAGCACCGCCGGATCGAAGACCGAAAGATCCCTGGCGAGGGTCCAACTCGCGAGCGTCCAATCCGCATAGAAGGCCGGATTGGACGAGATCAGCGTCTCCGGCAGCGGATGGGGCTGGGCGAGGAACGGCCAGTGGTAGGACTTGATCGCGGAGCCCCGATCCATGCTGCGCCAGACCTGCGCGGTCATGACGATGTCGAGGACGATGAGGCGCGAGACGCGTGCCGGTTGGTCGAGTGCCAGCCGATAGGCGACGCGCCCGCCGCGATCGTGGCCGGCGACAGCGAAACGCTCATGTCCGAGCGTCGCCATGACGGCAACCATGTCGGCGGCCATCCGCCGCTTGGAATAAGTAAGATGCTCTGGATCGGGCTCTGGAATGGAGCTCGCTCCATAGCCGCGCAGATCGGCAGCGACGACAGTATGGCGCTCGGCGAGGCGACCGGCGACCCGGTGCCAGCAATGGTGGGTCTGGGGATAGCCGTGCAGCAGGAGCAGCGGCGGTCCCGAGCCGCCGATGCGGGCGAAGATCTCGGCACCCGGCACCGCAACGCGGCGAGCGGCAAAGCCAGGGAAAAGGTCGGAGGTGGTGGTCATACGGTCTACTCCTTGGCCGACAGGCCGGCTAAGCCCGCCAAACTGACGAGGCCGAAGACGAGCCCATAGAGTCCGTGGAACACCAATTCATCGGTGGCGACAGAGGCAGCGACGCTCGCCAGCACCGCGCCGAGCAGACAGGCCCCGACCCAACGCCAGATGCCCGTCGCGACGTCCCGCAAGGCGATCCATTCGAGGGCGGCGAGCAGACCGCTGGGCAAGGCCATGGCGGCGAGCAGTCCGGCGCCGGCGAGCGGGGGCGATACGAGCGAAAGCAGAGCCGGATAAAACAACCCATAGCCGATCGAGAAGAAAACCGCCGCGACCACGTAGATCGCCGCCGTCACGTGCGGAAACCGCCATTTGAGGACGAGCGCCTGAGCAAGTGCGAGCACACCGACATCGAGCGTGAAGGTCAGGTGATCGCGCAACCAGGTGACGGCGACCGGGTGCCCCGCGACCTCATAGCCCCCGTGCGCGACGGAGGCGAGCGAGCCCAACAGCGAGCCGATGATGCAGGCGAGCACCCAGGCGAGGAGCTGGATCAT
>JANPDA010000048.1:0-3041 GCA_031431235.1 Hyphomicrobiaceae bacterium | reverse complement strand
GAAGACCGTATCCGACTGATAGTCCTGGTACTCGATCTCGGCTTCGGCCAGCGCCGTCTTCTCGACGACCGACCACATGACGGGTTTGGAGCCGCGGAAGAGCGAGCCGTTCATCGCGAATTTCAACACCTCCGCGGCGATCGTTGCCTCGGCGGGGAAGGCCATGGTCGTATAGGGGTTGTCCCAGTCGCCCTCGACGCCAAGCCGCTTGAACTCGGCCTTCTGCACACCGATCCATTTCCGCGCGAATTCGCGGCACTCCTCACGGAACTCGTTGACCGGCACCTCGTCCTTGTTGCGACCCTTGGCGCGGTATTCCTCCTCGATCTTCCATTCGATGGGGAGGCCGTGGCAGTCCCAGCCGGGCACGTAATTGCTGTCGTAGCCCATCATCTGGCGGGTGCGGGTGACGACGTCCTTCAGGATCTTGTTGAGGGCGTGCCCGATGTGGAGGTGGCCGTTGGCATAGGGCGGGCCATCGTGGAGAATGAATTTCTCGCGGCCATCGGCGTCCTTGCGCAGCCGCTCGTAGAGCTTCAATCGGCTCCAGCGCTCGATCAGGCGCGGCTCCAGCTCGGGGAGCCCCGCCTTCATGGGAAAATCGGTCTTGGGCAGGAAGAGCGTGTCGCTCCAATCACGCCCGTCGCCGCCGGTCTTGCCGGGTCTTGCCTGCTCGGGCCGGGTGCTGCCCAGCTTCATATCCGCCATCGCTTCGCCAATCTTCTCGCTCGAACCGCTCGAGGCCGCGTTCTAGCAATGGTGCGGGCGACAATCCAGCTTTGCTGTGCCAGCTGTGCAATGACAGTGAGCGTTCGAGAGAAAGGATCAGCCGCGGTAACCCCGCTACCGCGACTGACCCCTACCGACCAACCGCCAGGCGTGCCCCGGCGGCGATACGGCGTTCCGATCCGCTGACCCACGCCGTGGGTTGCTGAGAGCAGGCTTGAACTCGGGGCTTGCTGGCGTGCGTCAGAGATAGGTGATCATCAACGCACAGCCAATGATGATCGCACTCAACCCGGTCACGATCGTGCTCGTGACAAAAGCTCGGAAAAGCTCCTCGCGCATAGCAACCCCACCACACAAACCGCCCAGTTCCAGAGCCCGCAGCGTACCCTCATACGTTGCACGCCCACACCAGCGCGGGATCGGCCGACTGCAGCCGGGAAATCCCCGCGTGTGACATCATCATGAAGCATCCGCGAGGTAAACTTGAAAGTGAGGAAAACCACCTATCTGAACAAGCTGTTGAGGATAAAATGCTCAGTAGAGCGATAGTCGCGTGCCATGGCTTCATTCGGAGCCGAAGCCCGCCTCGATGGCATGCTTGATCAATTCGGCAAAACTCGTGACGTTCAGGCGCCGCATCATCCGTGAGCGGTGCACCTCGACCGTCCGCGGGCTGATGCCCAACTCGAAGGCAATCGCCTTGTTCTGGAGACCCTTCAGCAGGAGACCCAGCACGTCGCATTCTCGCTTGGACAGCGTGGACATGAGCTCCTCGCGACGCATTTCGGTCAGGACGTCCGCGGTGGTGACGGCACCGATCGAGAAGGCCCGATCGACCGCTTCCAGCAACCCGGCGGGGATCCGCGATCCGGCATCGGCATGCAATGTCACGGTGCCGTCCTGAACCGCCTGCAGCGTGCGCGAAAGACAAGGCTCGTTCGAGACCAGCACGACCGGCAGACCTGGGTGTCGCTGCTGCAGCTCATCGAGCACCTGAAAACCGTCAATCCGCAGTGGTGTGAGGGCAAGCACGACGCATCCGGGCCGGTGGGCGTCGATTCCTTCCAGGAAATCACCTGAGGATTCGAAGTCGGCGACCTCATAGCCGCGATCTGTCGCGAGCAACGCCACCAGCGACTGCCGATGTGCCGGATCGGAACCCAGCACATACACCTTGCGCGTTTTTTCTTCCGCCATGTGTCAGGTTCCGATCCACCCCAAACGGACCAGTTGATGGAGCCTGCCTCCCTAGATCGTGTTCTCATTGATTTGAAACGTTAGTGCCTTGTCACTGGAATCGACTAGTACGTATTTATCCGTATGCGACAAAACCCAACTGATCGCCCCACGCGTCGGGGCATTTCTCCCCAAGACCGAAATACTCTGGATGGGAATTTCGCCGGTGCCAAGGCAAACTGGTGGCGCGGTGTGGGAATATTGGCGACAATCCGCGGCGTTCGCGGACGCCAGGATCAATCAGAGACCCGACCGCGCTCGTCGGCACGCAAGCTCGCCCGCGCCCGGCTGCAATCGATCGCCATCTGAGCCTTTAGCGCCTCGACCGAGGGGAATGCTTCGTCGCCGCGAAGATAGTCGACCAGCTCGACTGCGATCTCGCGTCCATAGAGGTTGGCGTCGAAATCGAACAAGAACACCTCGAGGACCGGCATCCCGTCGTCGAAGGTTGGACGGGTGCCGAGGTAGGCCGCGGCGTCGTGCCTGCCAGCAGCCAGGTGGACCCTGGCGGCGTAGATCCCGTGCTTCAGGTCCTGGCCGCCGGCAAGGCGTACATTGGCCGTCGGAAAGCCGAGGCCGGTACCGCGCTTGGCCCCGCCGACGACGGTTCCCACCAATCGCCAGTTGTGACCGAGCACCGCGGCTGCGCTCGCAACATCGCCCTTGCGCAACAGGCGGCGGACGCGGCTGGACGAGTAGACCTCGCTCGGGTCGGAGACTGGCGCGATCACCGTTACGCCGAACTCCAATCTCGCCCCGCTCGAGCGCAGCAATTCCGGATTGCCGTGGCGCCCGTGGCCAAACTGGAAATCATAGCCGACGACAACATGCCGCACCTCCAGTCTTTCGACCAGCACCGAAGCGACGAAGCTCTCGGCGCTCATGGCAGACAATGTGTGATCGAAGGGAAGCACGACTGCCAGATCGAGCTCCAGGCTCTCGAGCAGCCGCAGTTTCTCCGGCAGCGGCGTCAGCGTGAAGTGTGGCCGGTCCGGCGCAAAGAATACCCGGGGGTGCGGATCGAACAGCAGCACGCCAGCGGGGGCGTGCAAGTCCGCGGCAATCGACCTGGTACG
>JANPDA010000047.1:0-18555 GCA_031431235.1 Hyphomicrobiaceae bacterium | reverse complement strand
CGCGCGCAGCCAAAGCGCGCCCTTCTCGGTCACGAACACCCTGAGCGAGGACGGCTCGCTGACGAGGAGCGCCCCGACTCCGGCGAAGTGCCCGGCCTCGACCATCCGCTTCGCACCGAGACAACTGGAGTTCTCAGCCGCCGTGAAAGCGAGCACGAGGTCGCCCTTCAGCTTGCGACCGCTGCGCTTCAACTCGATCGCGGCGTACGTCATCGCTGCCATGCCACCCTTCATGTCGGTCGCGCCACGGCCGTAGAGCTTGCCATCGGCGATCTCGCCGGCGAAGGGGTCGTGGTGCCATTTCGCCCGCTCGACACCGATCGTGTCGAAGTGCGCCGAGAAGGCGAGCGCAGGCGTCTCACCTGATCCGGCGAGACGCGCAACGAGGTTGGTCCGACCGGGTGCGATCTCCTGCAACGTCACGCCGATGCCTTCGCGATCGAGCACGCGTCCGACGACCTCGGCCGCGGCCAACTCGTTGCCCTTCGGATCGGTCGTGTCGATCGCCAGGAGCGCTCGGGTCAGGGCAAGCGTCTCGCTCTCACTCATCGGTCCATTCCCTATGGCCACTCCTAGGTCCAGACCGATCGCAGGAGGCGACCGTAGCCCGGAATCGCCCGGCTCCAGCCAGCGATTTTCAACGCATGCCAGAAGGCGGCCTGGTTGCTGGTGACAACGGGAATGCCGATCTCGGCTTCGAGCTCGTCGATGATATCGAGCGCCTTGGTCGCCGTGCACGAGATGAACAACGCTTGCGCGCCCTCCCGCTCGGTCCGGCGCGCTGCATCTATGAATGCGTGCGCCGGCACGCTGCCGATGCCGACATCGGTGTCGAAGCCGAGCGCGCTGACACCGGTAAACTCGAACCCGCCCGCGTCGAGGAAACGCAAGACGTTGCCAGTCATCTGCCGCGTATAGGGTGTGACGACAGCGATGCGTCGCGCGCCCAGGGCCTTCAGCGCCTCGATTGTTCCGGTCGCCGGATTCGTACACTCGAGTCCCGGCCGCGCCTCGGCGGCAAGCGCCGCGACCCGCTTCGGGCCGATGATGGTGGAAGCTGCCGTGCAGCCGAAAACGAGCACATCGAGCCGCGAGTCCGGGATCAGCAGGCGCGCCGCCGCGACGATCTCGTGCTGAAGATTGGTGAAAGTGCGATCCGAGTTCGGTGTCTCGAGATGGATGCGCGTGGTGACGAGCAGAAGATCGTCATCCGGCACCATCCGTCCGAAGTCGCGCTCGATGGCGAGGTCGGTCGAGAGCGCCAGCAGCCCCATTCGCACGAGCTTGCCATACGGCTCCTCGAGCGCTCCCGACAGCGGTTGCATCACCACGCGCTCGGACCAGTCGATTGGCTTGGAAGTCATCACGTCTTGCCTCGCTCATGGATTGCGGCCGAACCGGATGGGGAGTTATCCGCACAAGCACCTCGCACTCGACCACCCGTCATCCTGGAGGAAGCAGACTGACAGGATCAGGCTCGTCCATCGCCGGTCACCGGCCCGCAGTCGACGTCCGAGCTCCCGCGAGCGCCGCTTCCAACCGCATGACCAACGCCTCGGGATCGCAGTAAGAGGTGACCAGACGGTAGAGGTCGCCGCCACTGGATCCCCATCGCCGCAGATCGATACCTGCCTGCTGCAGCGATTTGTGTGCTGCAGGCGCTATATGGGCAAAGATCTGATTGACCTCGACCGGATGGGCGAGCGTAACCCCGGGCGTGGCCGCGAGACGCTCGGCGATGCGCTGTGCCGTGCCGTTTGCGGCGCGCGCATTCTCGAGCCAGAGACCGTCCACCACATAGGCAATCAGCTGGGCCGCGAAGAAGCGCATCTTCGAGTGCAGGAAGCCGGCTCGCTTGTGCTTGAAGCGCAGCACCTCGGCAATCTCCTTGTCGAAGACGATCACGGCCTCCGACATCATCGTGCCATTCTTGGTCGTGCCGAAGGAGACGATGTCGATTCCAGATCGCCATGTCATCTCGGCAGGCGTTGCACCGAGATGAACGAGGGCGTTGGCGAAGCGGGCACCGTCCATGTGGACCTTGAGGCCGGCACTGCGGGCGGCGCCGGCCAAGGCTCTCAACTCGTCGAGGGCGTACACGGTGCCGCGCTCGGTCGCCTGTGTGAGGCTCAGCGTGGAGGCTCGCATCTGGTGGGCGAACTCGGGGCCATAGCCGACGAGCGCGGCCTCGAGCGTTGCAGGCGCGAGCTTGTTGTGCTCGCCCTTCAGCAGCACGAGCCGTCCGCCGCCCGTGTAGAACTCGACGGAGCCCGCCTCCGAAACGACGATGTGCGCAAGCTCGTGACAGAACACGACGCCGTAGGGCGGCGTCACCGAGCCGAGCGCCAATCCGTTGGCTGCCGTCCCGGAAGAGACGGGAAAGACGAAAGTTTCCCGCTCGAACACCTCCGAATAAACGCCATTGAGCCGCCGGGAGACGTCATCGGCGCCATAGGGAGGAGCAGATCCCTCGTTGCAGGCAGCCAGCGCCGCCATGATCCTCGGATCGACGACTGCGGCGTTGTCGGATGCGAAGCTGTAGGCCAAACCCAGGTCTCCCGATCAAGCTGGCTAGTGTTCTGACTCATTCATTTGGTACCAAAATGAATAGCCAGCCCACTAGCCGATTCTTTGTTTGTGCTCCCTCTTTCCATTCATTGATCCAGCTTCGCCGGAATCGAATGAATGGGACGGAACACTAGAAAGTCTCCTCGGAGACACGTCTGACGAAGCTCGCAATCATGTCTGGGCTCACTTCATAGGCGCTCGAGGCCTGCTCCGCCGGAAGCGAGGCGGCCAGCGCGCGCAAGCGGGCGATCGCCGCCGCAATGTGGGCACGCATCCGCTCGCGAGCTCCTGCGTCGTCGGACTTCTCGATGGCGACGACGATGCGCTCGTGCTCCTCGTGGATCATACCGTAGTAAGAATCTTTCGAGGCATCGTCGACAATGGCGCTGAGTTTCACACGCGGCATGACGACCGGCGCCAGCAGCCTGAGTAGCTGATAGATGTGCGGGTTCTTCGAACCCTTTGCGATCGCGAGGTGGAAGCGGAAGTCGTACCAGACGTTGGTGGACTTGGGGTCCTGCCGCTCGGAATCGACTTTCTCCATATGCCGGCGGATATTGATCGCGTCGGTCTTCGTTCGTCGAGTTGCACAGAGCCCGGCGGCCTCCACCTCGACCGCCATGCGCAACTCCATCAGCATGATCGTTTTCGGCAGTGTCCGGATCGCACTCCAATCGACTTCGAACCGGGTGACCTCCCCCTCACCCACGAAAACGCCGATCCCCTGGCGCGCCACCAGAACGCCCTCGGACCGCAGGCGGATGATAGCCTCACGTATGACGGTGCGGCTGACCCCGTACTTGATGCACAGCTCGGCCTCGGTCGGGATGCGATTGCCCGCCTTCAACTTGTCGCGCCGGATCAACTGCTTCAGCTCTTGGGCGACCACGGTCGAGTAGGACGGCCGCTTCACCGCGGGTGGGTTCGTATCCGCATTGCTCTTCCTCATCGGATCACCTGTTCAGTCACTGACGGAAGCTCGCACGAAACGACAGCCGGAACGATTTCCAACCTCCCGGGCATTGGCCATTTCAAGAGCATGATCGGTGCCTGCGGGCAAGCCGTCCTCTGCGCTTGGCAAAGCGTGGATTCCATGGCACGCTCATTTGTATGATATCATAACACTGCTTCCCAGCCGGGTCAAAGCACCATCGATCCGCTGCCAGCAAGAACGGAGGGATTGCGCCTCATGGTCTCGACAAAGCACGCCGCCCCGAGCCGCGACAGCTATGATGTCGTCATTGTCGGCGGCGCGGTGATGGGATCGTCGTCGGCCTACTGGCTGACCGACAATCCCCACTTCAGGGGCCGCGTGCTGGTCGTCGAGCGCGACAGCACCTACCATCACGCTCCATCCGCGCGGGCCGCCAGCTGCATCCGCCAGCAGTTCTCCCAGCCCGTCAACATCCTCATCAGCCAGTTCGGCGTCGATTTCATCCGCGGCTTCCGGAGCCGGATGCAGAAGCACTATCCCGACGAGGTCGCGCCCGACCTTGCCTTCAAGGAGCACGGCTTCCTCTATTGCTGGCGGCCCGAGCATGCCGAGACCGCGCGGGCGAGGGCCGAGCTGCAGCGCAGCCTGGGAGCGCACACGCTGTTCCTGCCGCCGTCGGAGATCAAGCGGCGCTTTCCCTGGGCGAACGTCGACGACCTCGGCGGCGCCAGCTGGGCGACCGAGGCCGAGGGCTGGTTCGACAACATCGGGCTCCTGAACGGCTTGCGGCACGCGGCGAGGAAGCAGGGCGCGGAGTACGTCGACAACGAGGTCGTGGGCCTGGAGCGCGATGGCAACCGGGTCACGGCCGTGAAGCTGCGGACCGGCGAGCGGATCGGCTGCGGCAGCCTCGTCAATGCCTCGGGCGGGCGCGGCCGGATCGTCGCCAACATGGCGGGCCTCGACATTCCGGTCGAGCGGCGCAAGCGCGACCTCTTCATCTTCTCCAGCGCCAGGCCAATCGAGGGCCGCATGCCCCATGTGATCGACATCACCGGCTCGTTCTGCCGCCCGGAGGGGCAGTTCTACCTCACGGGCAACGCACCGCTCGAGGATCCCGAGGCGGCACTCGACGACTACGAGACCCGGCACGAGGACTTCGAGGAGCGGGTCTGGCCGACCATCCTCAACCGCATCCCCCAGTTCGACGCCATCAAGCTGCAGCGATACTGGTCGTGCCATTACGACTACAACACGCTCGACTACAATGCGATCATCGGCCCCCACACGGAGGTCGGAAACTTCATTTTCGTCAATGGCTTCTCAGGTCACGGCCTGCAACAGTCGCCAGCCGTCGGGCGCGCGATCAGCGAGCTCGTCATCTATGGGGCCTACCGAACGCTCGACCTGTCGGAGATGAGCTACGAGCGTGTTCAGGCGAAGCGGCCGTTCCTCGAGGAGGCGATCATCTGAGCTGTCGCGTCCGTATCATTGCCAAGCGCACTCAGACATCATATGATTGAATTATGTAATCGAAACCGGCGACAGCGGAATGCTCGATGCGTTCGGACGAGATCGACGGACCAACACAGGGAGACGACGCACATGACGAACAGAAGGACCTGGACGCACGAGGAGATCAAGGCGGCGGCCGACGGTGATTTCGCATCGCTGGCGAGGCTCAACCGCCGACACCTGCTGCAGGGTGGCGCGGCCGCGGCTGCAGGCGCCGTGCTCGCGCCCTTCATTCCGGGTGCAGCGCGTGCGGATGTCACCGGCGAGATCATCACGCTCACCTGGGAAGGCTTCGACATGATCGTGCCGACCAAGGACTGGGCGACCAAGAACGGCGTCAAGGTCACCAACTCGTCGATGGCGACCCAGGACGACGTGCAGTCCAAGCTCATTGGCGGCAGCCCGGTGCGGCTCGACGTGACGTCCTACAACCAGGCCTACAACAAATTCTACGCCGAAGAGCTGAAGATCCTGAACAAGCTCGATATGTCGAAGATCCCGAACTACAGCAAGGATGGGATTTTCGATGCCTTCTACCAGAAGGAGCGCTGGTTCTGGGACGGCAATCAGTGGGCCATCCCGTTCTGCTGGGGCCTGGTCACCACGATCTTCGATCCGAGCAAGATGCCGAAGCCGACGTCCTACACCGATCTCCTGAAGCCCGAGTACAAGGGCAAGATCGTCATCTCCGACGACAACACCGGCACCTGGCCGACCTTCTCCGTGCTCGCTGGCGTCGACACCTATCCGAATGTCAGCAAGGACGAGCTGAAGAAGATTTTCGAGAACGCCAAGCTGTACCGCGACCAGGCCAAGACCTTCGCCGCCTCGAACGGCGACATCGTCTCCCTCATCACCTCGGGTGACGCCTGGGCGTGCCTGACGTGCGGCACCGACAGCGTTGCCAACGTCAAGCGGCAGGGCGGCCAGTGCGACTATGTCATCCCCAAGGAGGGCGCCTTCCTGTGGTGTGACGCGCTCTGCATCCCGACCTCCTCGCAGAACGTGGAGACGGCCCATGCCTTCATCAACGAGGCGATGGGTGCGGAACCGCAGGCGTTCCTGTCCAAGCACACGATCTGCGGCACGCCCAGCCGGAAGGCCGTCGAGAAGATGGATGCCGAGACCAAGGCGCTCTACAGCTATGCCACGCTCGACGAGGACCTCAAGAACACGCCGCTCAAGGGCATCCCGCCGCGCGAGTCGACCGAGTTTGCGACCTACGACGAGTGGGTCCAGGCCTACGAGGGATTGAAGTCGGGGATCTGAGCGTCGGGCGGAGCTGGAAGCGATCCAACGCCACGTGCATGATGGCGCTGCGGGCTGGCGGTTTCGGCTGCCCGCAGCGCTGCCGCATTTGGAGCGAGCATGGCTCAGTCGATGACCTCACGCGAGCGAACGGGGCTGATGCTGGCCGCCCCGGCATTCCTCTATATGATCTGCTTCTTCGTTGCGCCCACGATCCTCCTCTTCGTCTTCAGCTTCTACCGCTCGAAAGCCTTCGTCCCGATCCCGGACTTCATCCTCGACAACTACTGGCGGGCCCTGACCAGTGCCGGCTTCTGGCGCGTCGTGGGCCTGAGCCTCGAGATCGGCCTGGCGACGGCCTTGCTGTCGGTGCTCGCGAGCTTCCCGGTCGCCTGGTACATCGTCTACCGGACACGGAACAACTCGCTACTCTATCTGATCATCGCCTCGTGGATCACGAGCTACCTCGTGCGCATCTACGCGTGGCGCATGATCCTGGGCTCGAATGGCTTCGTGAACTCGACACTCGAGCAGCTGGGCCTGATCGCACAGCCGCTCGAGTTCATCCTTTACAACCCCGTCGCCGTCGTGATCGCTCTCGTCCACATCTACCTGCCGCTGACGCTGCTGATGCTGCTGTCCGCGCTGCGCGACGTACGCACCGACTATCTCGAAGCAGCCCGCGACCTCGGCGCGAGTTCCCTCGCAACTCTCGTCAAGGTGACGATCCCGATGATCCATCGAGGGCTCGTCAGCGCCTTCATGTTCACTCTCGTGCTCGCCTCCGGCGACTACGTGGCGCCGCAGGTCCTCGGCGGCACCAGCAGCATGACGGTCGGCTTGCTGATCTCGAACCAGTTCCGCCAGACCGGCAACTGGCCCTTCGGCGCGGCGATGGCTTTCATCTGCTTTGCCGTGTTCACCCTGATCTACCTGGCGGTCGTCCTGCTGTTGCGCGCACTCGGACTCGCGCCCAACCGGCGGTACCACTGAGGAGGGGGCACCCGTGCTGCGCGCTTACGTCTGGCTCTACGTCGCGGTCCTCTTCGGCCCCCTGTTCCTGATCGTGCTTTTCAGCTTCCACTCGACTCCGGCCCAGTACTTCCCCATGCAGGGGTTGAGCATCATCTGGTACGAGAAATTCTTCGAGAATCATGTCCTCGTCGAATCCATGCGCCGAAGCATCATCGTCGCGGTGTCGAGCACGATCATCACGACCGTCATCGGCTCGATGGCGGCGCTCGCACTCGCCCGGCTTCAGGGCTGGGCAAAAAGCGCCTTCGGCACCATCACCTTCGCACCGGTGGCACTGCCGGGCCTTTTCATCGGCATCTCGCTCCTCACGCTGTTCTCACAGCTGGGTATCAATCGCTCGCTCGTGACGGTCGCGCTCGCGCACGTGCTGATCAGCCTGCCGTTCTTCATCGAGGCGAGCCGCTCGAGGCTCGAGTACTTCGACCTGTCGCTCGAGGAGGCGGCGCGCGATCTCGGCGCCTCGGCCTGGGACAGCTTCCGGCTGGTGACGCTGCCGATCATTGCCCCGACGCTGATCGGCGCGGCGATCCTCTCCTTCGCCATCTCCTTCGACGAGGTGATCGTGACGATCTTTGCGAGCGGCTCGGAGACGACGCTGCCCATCGCGGTCTGGTCGATGATGCGCCAAGCGATGACACCCGCGATCAATGCGGCTTCGGTGCTGGCCCTGTCCTGCGTGATGCTGCTGATCGTCTCGTTCGCGCTGGCGGGTTGGCTGCACCGCCGCCGGAAGCTTGACCGCCGGAAGGCATTCAACGACGGTGCTGGCGCATGACCCAAGCGATTGTGCAGCTCGACCGCATCACCAAATCCTTCGGGGCCTTCCGCGCTCTGCACGAGATCAACCTCGACGTGCGTCATGGCGAGATCCTGACACTGCTGGGTCCGAGCGGTTGCGGCAAGACGACCCTGATGCGGATCGTTGCTGGGTTTGAGCAACCCTCGACCGGCAGGATCCTGATCGACGGCGCGGACATGGTTGGCGTGCCGCCGGAGCGCCGACCAGTGAACATGGTGTTCCAGCGCTATGCGCTGTTCCCGCATCTGGATGTGTTCGACAACATCGCCTTCGGCCTGCGGTTGAAACGGCTGCCCGCGGCCGAGATCAGGACCTCGGTCCGCAAGATCCTCGAGCTGGTGCAGATGCAGGATCTTTCCGACAGGTGGATCAATCAGCTGAGCGGTGGCCAGGCCCAGCGCGTGGCGCTGGCGCGCGCCCTCGTCAACCGGCCGGCCGTGCTGCTGCTCGACGAGCCACTCGCCGCTCTCGACCTGAAGATCCGGCAACACATGGTGACCGAGCTCAAGCGCATCCATACCGAGACGGGCACCACCTTCATCTATGTGACCCATGACCAGGACGAGGCGATGATGCTCTCGGACCGCATCGTGCTGATGAACCAGGGGCGCATCGAGCAGATCGGCTCGCCCGAGTCGATGTATGCAGCCCCCGACAGCCTGTTTGCAGCACAGTTCCTGGGCGACACCAATCTGCTGCCGGCCCGTGTGGTATCCGTCAATGGCATGGTCGCCCGCTGCGACATCGGCATCGGCGCCGTCGACGTCCCGGCGAAGGGACTTGCGGCCGGCAACGAGGTCACGCTGTCGGTGCGGCCGGAGACGATTGTCCTGAGCGCCGATGGGGTAGCGCCGCCCGGGCCCTCGTTCCGCGGCAAAGTCCGCGATCTCGCCTTCATCGGCAACCGAATCGTCTATTGGGTCACGCTGGAAAACGGGCAAACCCTCAGGTGCCAGGAAGCGCGCACGGTTGCGGGCCTCCGGTTCCAGGCGCACGCTCCTGTCCGCGCAAGTTGGCCGGTCGAGGCGAATGTCGTCCTCGAGGGATGAGCGCAGCAACGGCTATTTCAGGGGAATCCAGACATGCCGGCAACCGAGTACGACTACATCATCGTCGGCGGCGGGTCCGCCGGCTGCACGCTCGCCGCGCGGCTGACCGAGGACCCATCGATTTCGGTTCTGCTCATCGAGGCGGGACTGAGCCGCGGCAATCTGCTCGACTACTGGAAGATCGAGATGCCCGCCGCCTTCGGCAATGTCTGGCGCAATGCCAAGTTCAATTGGATGTACGAGGGCGAGCCCGAGCCGACGCTGAACGATCGCCGCATTTTCCAGCCGCGCGGCAAGGTGCTGGGCGGCTCCTCATCCATCAATGGCGTGTGCTTCATCAGGGGGCATGCACTCGATTTCGAGCGCTGGGTGCGCGAGGGTGCCGCCGGCTGGTCCTGGCGGGAGGTGCTGCCCTACTTCAAGAGGCTCGAGACCTGGCAGGGCGGCGAGTCGATCTATCGCGGCGGCAGCGGCCCCGTTCATGTCCGCAAGGGCGACTACGCCTGCGAGCTCTACGAGCCCTTCATCGAGGCGGGGCGGCAGGCCGGCTACCCGGTCACCGACGACATCAACGGCGAGCAGCAGGAGGGCTTCGGCGCCTTCCAGATGAACGTTCACGGCGGCGAGCGAGCTTCCACCGCGCATGCCTACATCCGCGCCAACCGCGGCCGCCCGAACCTGACCATTTCGGATCGCTCGCTGGCCCAAGGGCTCCTCGTCGAAGGCAACCGCATCGGCGGCGTTACCTTTCGGCGCGGCAACCAGACGATATCGGCCCGCGCCCGCCACGAGACGATCCTGTCGGGCGGCTCCACCAACTCGCCGCAACTCCTCATGCACTCCGGCATCGGCCCGGCGGCGCATCTGCGAGAGCACGGCATCAAGTGCGTGTCAAACCTGCCGGGCGTCGGCCAGAACCTGCAGGACCACCCGGTCGCCTACATGAAGTTCCTGATCGACAAGCCTGTTTCCATGAGCCGTTACCTGCGCAAGGACCGCATGCTCTACGCGGGCGCACGATGGATGGCGACGCACACGGGACCCGGCGCCTCGAACAATGTGGAGACCTGCGCACTCGTGCGCACTGACCCCGCCGTGCCCCACCCCGACATCGAGATCCAGTATCTCGCCTTCGTTGCCAATCGCGATGGCAGCATCAGCCCGGACGTGCACGGCTTCACCATGTGCATCGGCGCGACGCGCGTCGAGAAGGGCGGCTGGGTCAAGCTCAGGTCATCCGACCCCGCCGCGCCGCCCCGCATCCTCTCGGGCTTCCTTGCGACCGACCATGACCGCCACCTCCTCCACCAGTCGATCGAGATCGGACGCCGCGTCGCCGCCCAGCCGGCCTACGCGAAATACGGGGTCAAGGAGATCGAGCCCGGGCCCGGCGTTGCTTCCGCTGCGGAGATCGACGCCTTTCTGCGCGGCCACGTCGAAGGCGACTTCCATCTGATCGGCACCTGCAAGATGGGCACGGACAAGATGGCGGTCGTCGACCCCGAGCTTCGCGTGCACGGCATCGAGGGCCTGCGCGTGGTTGACGCTTCCGTCATGCCGAGCATCATCAGCGCCAACACCAACGCGACCACGATCATGATCGCGGAAAAGGCGGCCGATATGATTCTGGGCAAGCCGCCGCTACCGAAGGCGGCTGTTGCGTTGCCACATTAGCCGCACATTCTCACTCGCCCACCAACAAAGGATCGAATGTCATTGCTCGAGCCAGCAGTCAAATCGATGAAGCCTGAGGCCTGGCGCATCAAATGTCCGCCCAGCCGCCGTCGACCCGCAGATTGGCCCCGGTGATGTAGGAGGCAGTGTCGCTCGCGAGGAACAAGACCGCGCGACCGACCTCCTCGGGACGACCCATGCGCTTCATCGTCGTCAGATTGGCCTCGTCGCGGCGCAGTTTCTCCGTCTCCTCCGGCGAGAGGCCGATCTTCTCGTAGATCGGCGTGTCGATCGGCCCTGGAGCGACGCAGTTGACCCGGATGCCGCGGTCGGCCAGCTCGATCGCGAGGGTCCGGGCGAGCGAGCGGATCGCCGCCTTCGATGCCGAGTAGACCGCCATCGAAGGGAAGCCCTTCGCGTCGTTGCAGCTCGACGTCATGACGATCGAGCCGCCTTTCGGCATCAGCGGAAGGCATTTCTGGATCGCGAAGAAGTTGCCTTTGAAATTGATCGCCATCTGGTCGTCGAAATCGCTCTCGGTCACGTCCTCGATGCGAGCCGTCCAGGTGACCCCGGAGTTGGCGATGAGTGCATCGAGCCGACCGAAACTGTCCCGGACCCGGGCCGCAAGCCGCTCGATGTCGGCCATCTTCCGGTTGTCAGCCACCTCGCCGATCGCCGCGGAGCCGAGCTTTGCAGCCGCCGCACGGACCCGGGACGCATCCTGCCCCGTCAACATCACGCGGGCACCAGCCCCGATCAGGGCTTCGGCAATGGCGTAGCCGATCCCCGTGGTGCCACCGGTGACCAGCGCGGTCTTGCCGGACATCGACATGTGCTCGCCCATCGATCTCTCCTTTGCGCCGACCGAGGCGGCGCTTGCCAACGGCTTCCGGTCCAGTCATATGACATCTGATCTTATGACGCGCGGCTCGTTGTGTCGATGCAGGGCGAGCAGCCAGCGATCCGATCGGCGTCGCAGGGCGGACTCTTCGTGAGCGCCCTGCCGCTCGAGGCCCAACAGCAGCGGAGCCAGTGGTGCCATGACCGAGCCGCACGAGGATGCCGACGTCGTCGTCGTCGGGGCCGGCCCATCGGGAGCGGTCACCGCGCACACGCTGGCTGAGAGGGGCTTCAAGGTCGTCTGTCTCGAGCAGGGCGATTGGGTCAATCCCGCCGACTTCCCCGGCAATCGGCCGGAGTTCGAGCTGCTGCTGCAGACCAAATGGAGTTGGAACCCCAACAAGCGCGGCCGCGCGGCCGACTATCCCCAGAACCTCGACGAGGCCGATATCGTCCCGATCATGTTTGCGGCGGTCGGCGGCTCCAGCATCCTGTTCGGGGCGCATTGGATGCGGCTGCTGCCGTCCGACTTCCGTGTCCGCACGCTCGATGGAATCTGTGACGACTGGCCGATCGACTATTGGGAGCTCGAGCCGTACTACAACCGGGTGGACAAGTTCCTGGGCGTGGCGGGCCTGGGCGGTGATCCGGCCTACCCGCCGCAGGACTTCGACATGCCACCCCACCCGATCGGCAAGGGCGGCATGCTGGCCGGCCGGGCCATGAACAAGCTCGGCTGGCACTGGTGGCCGGGCACCCAGGCGATCCCGACAGCCAATCACAAGCGCATGGCCAAGTGCGTGCGCTGGGGGGTCTGCGAGACCGGCTGCCCGGCGGGCGCCAAGGCCTCGTTCGACCTCGGCTACTGGCCACACGCCACCGCTCTCGGCGCCAAGCTCGTGACCGGGGCGCGGGTGCGTGCCGTCACCACCGACAGGCAGGGCCGCGCCGATGCCGTCCTCTGGATCGACCGGCAGGGTCGCGAGCATCGCCAGAGGGCCAGCGCCGTGGTGCTGGCGGCCAACGGCATCGGCACGCCGCGTCTGCTGCTGCTGTCGGCATCGTCCGCCTTTCCGGATGGGCTCGCCAACTCCTCCGGTCTGGTCGGCAAGAACCTGATGCTGCATCCCAACACCGAGACCATCGGCCTCTACGACGAAGACATCGAGAGCTGGAAGGGCCCGGCGGGCCAGCTGATCTACTCCCTCGAGTTCTACGAGACGGAGCTGCAGCGCGGCTTCTACCGCGGCTCGAAGATGAACCTGATGCCGGTGCCAGGCGTCCTGCGCCTGTTGTCCAACTTCAGCGATCTGCCGTTCGAGCAGCGGTGGGGCGCCGGTCTCCACGACATCGCCGAGCATGCCGGCCGGGCGCTGACTTGGTCCGCGAACATCGAGGACCTTCCCGAAGCGACGAACCGGGTCACGCTGGATCCCGACCTCAAGGACGGCGACGGCATCCCGGCACCCAAGGTCAGGTACCGGATCGGCGAGAATACGCAGAAGAGCCTGACCTACTCCCTGGCGCGCATGGTCGAGATGCATGAGGCAGCCGGCGCAAGGCACATCTCGCAGACGCCCCTCTGGCGAGAGCAGCCGGGCCATCTCCTGGGCACCGCGCGGATGGGCAACGATCGCCGGACCTCCGTGGTCGACCGCTTCGGGCGCTCGCACGACGTGCCCAACCTGTTCATCGTCGACGGCAGCGTCATGGTGACGGGCGGCGCCGTGAACCCGACGGCCAGCATCACCGCGTTGGCACTCCGCGCCGCCGAGCACATTGCCGACACGGCCAGAGATCAGCGGGTGCCCGGATGAGCGACATGACCTTGGACGACAGGGAGCTCGGGAAGCTGATCCGGCTCGCGGCCGTGCTCATTCCGGGCAGCGCCGGCATGCCGGCGATCGCAGAGGTCGAGGCGTTCGCCGCGCTGCTGCGGGCCGCCGTCAAGGCCTGCGGCACCCCGGATGCAGAGCTCAGGGCCACTCTGGACCGGCTCCCCGTGGACGCCGATCAGAGTAGCGTGCTGGCTTTCGCCGCCGCGGACCCGGCGCGCTTCGAAATCGCCGCCATACTGGTGAGCGGGGCCTACTTCATGTCCCCGCTGGTGTTGGAACGGCTCGGCTATCCGCTGGAGCGGCGCCACCCGGCTGGGCTCGAGGAGTTCGCCGAGGAGTACGAGACCGGCGTCCTCGAGCCCGTCCTCGGACGCGGACCGCGCTTCCGCGACCCGCGCTAGTGTTCTGACTCATTCATTTGGTACCCCAAATGAATGGCCAGCCCACTAGCTACCTCCTTGTTTGTGTTCCGTCTTTCCATTCATTGATCCAGCTTCGCCGGAATCGAATGAATGGGCCGGAACACTAGACGCCTCCACAGACCAGCCAGTGCGGACCATCCTCCAACGGGGCCCGACCCGGCGCCGTGGCCTTGTGCACGCGCTTCATCGCGGCCTGCCCAGCAGATGCAGATCCGCTCGATCGAGCTGCTGCGCAGCACCCGATCCGCAGGTCGGGCTTCGTGACCTCCCTCCCGGAATTCAGCGGGGCTTCCACAACTCGTTGTCTGGTGCCGCGTTTGAAATAGGTGATGCGCTCGAAGAACACCCCGTCATCGCTCGTTGTGACCATGCCAGAGCCGCACAGATCGGTGCCGACCACCTCGTACCAAAGCCAGTCGGTCAGGATGCCGTTCTCGTCCTCGCGCACCTCTGCGTGTGCTTCTCGCCTCGCTCGATCTGGATCGCTCGCTGGTCAGAACCCTCACGACCGGCGAGCCGCCACCCGCGATACCGATACCCAAGCCATCACACTGAGAACTGCTGCTCGACAGCAGTGATCGTTGGCCGCGGGGCAGGAGGTCGATTGGCATGCCCACTCAGTGGGGATCGACCAGCTCGGCAATCGTCGCGAGCATGAGCGCGATATCGCCATCCCGTGACAGCCGGTGCTCCCCGTCCTTGACGAGCGTGAGGCGGACATCGTCGCGGGCGATCAGGTCGACCAGCTCGAGCGAGCCCGCGAACGGCACGTCGGGATCGCGCATGCCTTGAATGATCCTGACCGGACAGCCGGGATCGAATCCCCGCCCGGCCAGCAAATGGGCGCGCCCGTCCTCGATCAGCGCCCGCGTTATCGGATAGCCGCCGGGGCCATGGGCCGATGGGCGCATCCAGACACCATCCTGCTCGATCGTGCGGCGAATCCCATCGTCGAGCTGCGCCCACATCAGCCGCTCGGTCATGTCCCAGGCCGGCGCGATCAGCACCAGTCCCGCCACGCGCCCGCTCGCCCCAAGCGCTCGCGCGAGCAGTAGCGCGATCCAGCCGCCCATGCTGGAGCCGATGAGGACGAGCGGGCGGGCCGGCATCGCATCGATCACGGCGCGGGCGTCGGCGAGCCATTGGCTGATCGTGCCAGCCTCGATCCGCCCGCTCGATTGCCCGTGGCCCGAATAGTCGAGCCTGAGGCAACCGAGGCCCTCGCCGCGGGCCCATTCGGCCAGCGCGCTCGCCTTGGTGCTCGCCATGTCGGATATGAAGCCCGGCAGCCAGACGAGGCCGGGGCGGCCGTCGCCGCCTCCCGCCTCGGCGAGATAGGCGATCCGGCGGCGTCCACCGACCGCATCGTCGAGGTCGAGGAATCGTGCTTGCTCGTTCTGCATGGCTGGGCCACGCCTCCATGCCTGCCGATGACCGAAGGGAGCGGGATCTTGCCGCGATCGCCGACCATACTCCAGATCATTCCCCGCCTCGACACCGGTGGCGCCGAGATCACCACCCTCGAGATGACCGAGGCGATCGTCGAGGCCGGCGGCCGGGCACTGGTTGCGACCGAGGGCGGGCGGCTCGCGCCCGAGGTGGAGCGGCTCGGCGGCGAGCTGATCGTGTTCCCGGCTGGGACCAAGAACCCCTTTCGCATGCTCGTCAATGCGCTGCGGCTCGAGCGGATGATCGGGAGGCAAGGGATCGCGCTGCTGCATGCCCGCAGCCGGGCGCCCGCCTGGAGTGCGCTCAGGGCCGCCCGGCGCGCGGGCGTTCCCTTCGTCACCACCTATCACGGCGCCTACGGTGGCACGGGGCGGCTGAAGACCTGGTACAATGGCGTGATGGCGCGCAGCGATCTCGTCATCGCCAATTCCAATTTCACCGGCGCTCTGATCGCGGAGCGTCACGGTACGGCCCGCGAGCGGATCCGGGTCATTCATCGCGGTGTCGATCTCGAGCGTTTCGATCCCGAGCGGATCGAGCCGGGCCGGATCGCGACCTTGCGCCAGCAATGGGGGATCGGCGCGGGTGAGCGCGTGGTGCTGCAGGCGGCGCGGCTGACGGGCTGGAAGGGCCAACGTGTGCTGATCGAGGCGGCCCGGCTGCTGGCCGCGCGGGGCCGGATGGAGGGCGTCACGGTGGTGCTGGCGGGTGACGCGCAAGGCCGCGACGGCTATGCGGAGGAGCTGTCACGCCAGATCGATGATGCAAGGCTCGCCGGCCGTGTTCGGCTCGTCGGCCATTGCGGCGACGTCGCAGCGGCCTTCATGACGGCGACGGTGGCGGTGATCGCCTCGACCGAGCCGGAAGCGTTCGGGCGGGCGACGACCGAAGCCCTCGCCATGGGCTGCCCGGTGATCGTGTCCGACCTCGGCGCGCCTCCGGAAACGCTGCGTCGCGGCGGCGTCGGCGCGGACGGGGAGCTGGCGCTCGGCTGGATCGTGCCGCCGGGCGAAGCGGCAATGCTCGCGGATTGCCTCGACGAGGCGCTCGCCTTGTCGGGACCGCGGCGGCAAGTGCTGGCCAAGCGGGCGCGCGAGCACGTGGCAGCGCATTTCTCCAAACGGCAATTGCAGCGCCAGACGCTTGCTGTCTACGACGAGCTGGCCGGGACGGAGCTGGTGCGAAGGTTCGATGAAGTGACGTAGCGGGAGCGCCCGCCCTTGCCGCGAGCCCGTCGGGAGGGCCAATCTCGCCGCTCTCGCCAGCTCCCCCCATGATCCGCATCGTCTGGACCTGGCAGCGCACCCCGCGCCACCAATTCGCCGCCATCCTCGAATTAGTCTCCCTGCCAGCACAGCTCGCCTGAGGGCAGCGCGTGGACCGTTGGGCTACGCACGAGCGGGCAGGAGTGAACAGCCGATGACGAGCCGCTACCAGTCCGCCTACGTCGTTGCCGCGCGTCGCACCGCGATCGGCAGACTCGGAGGCCTGCACCGCAGCCGGCGGATCGAGGATCTGACCGCGCCCATCATCGCGGCGGCGCTCGAGGATTGCCGGCTCGCGCCTGGCGATGTGGACGAGATCCTGATCGGCAACGCTTCGGCGGGCGGCAACCCCGCGCGCCTGATCGCGCTGGTGGCCGGGCTTGCCGACCGCACGCCCGCGCTCACCCTCGACCGGCAATGCGCTTCGGGACTCGATGCGATCCTCGCCGCCATCCGGCAGGTGGCGGCAGGGGAATCCCGGGTGGTGGTGGCGGGCGGGGCCGAATCGCTCTCGACCGCGCCATGGCGTGTCGCCCGTCCGCTCGGGCCCCACCGGCTGCCGCGGTTCCTCGGCCATGGCAGCTCCGGCATGGCCGATGACGGCGACGCGCCCGACGGCTCGATGATCGATGCGGCCGAGACCCTCGCGCGCGAATTCCAGATCACGCGCCAGCGCCAGGACGGCTATGCGGGCGAAACGCGCGAGCGGGCGAGCCGGGCCGAGCGTCAGTCGCACTTTGCCGGGGAGATCGTTGCCCTGAAGGCGCGGGCCGAGGATGCCCGCGACGAGGCAATGGCACACCATCCCGAGGCCGCGGCGCTCGAGGGCCTCGCGGCCTATCTGGAGCCCGAAGGGACCGTTTCCCCCGGCAACTCGATCGGCATGCACGACGGTGCGGCGATTGCGATCGTGGTGAGCGAGGACGTGTTCAGGTCGCTCGGCAATCCCCCGGCCATGCGGCTGGTTGCGAGCGCGGCGGTCGGCCAGTCGCCGGGCGCGGAGGCCAAGGCCCCGATCGAAGCCGTCCACAAACTTCAAGGCCAGCTCAATGGCTCGCGACCGAACGGCGCGGTGGTGACCGAGCTCGGCGAGACGACGGCGGCTCAGGCAATCGCCTTCCGCGACAGTCTGGGCATCGATCCGGCGCTGCTCAATCCCGACGGCGGCGGGCTTGCCCGCGGCCACGTGTTCGGCGCGACCGGAGCGGTACTGGTTGCACGGTTGTTCACGCACCTGGTGCGCCGGCGCAAGGAGCTTGGCCTCGCCCATGGGCAAGCCGTGCTCGGAACGCTCGGCGGTCTCGGCGTGGCTGCGCTGTTCGAGAGCGTTTGACACGGGTGAGCGGCGGGGATCCGGCGATGGGGCGAGTGGTGGCGGCGCTGCGATCGGGCGCCAGACGGCTTGACCGCATCAATCATCTTTGCACGTTTCCGGTGGTCCACAGCCACATCCAGGTGACTTCTGGCGTTCGAGCGGGCATGGTATGGAACCGAAGTGGCCGGATTCCGGTTTCCACTCCTATGCAGCTTGTGCGCGCGATACCCCTCCTCATGTGGCAGCTTCATGCTCTGGCTCGCTTGGCGGCATCGGCGACGGTGCTGCGAGCCGTTGTTCTGATCGCCGCGCTGGCTCTGGCGGGCGCCCTCGTCCCGTCATCGAGCGCGCTGGCCCAATCCGCGACCGACGCAGCTACGCCCGTCGGGGCCGCAACCGCGCCGGATGGCGAGGGCCTGCCGACGTTGCAGGGCCAGATCGACGCGCGCGCGGCGGCCGAGGCGCCGGGCGATCCGTCCGCAACTGCCCTCCCGGCCGGCGAGGCACCGGGCTGGCTCGACAAGAAGCTCGAGCAGTTTGCCGAGAGTGCGATCGACTGGATCAGCCATCTCGACCCCCGGGTCTTTGCCTACATCGCGTT
>JANPDA010000046.1:0-5882 GCA_031431235.1 Hyphomicrobiaceae bacterium | reverse complement strand
ACCGTCGCGCCCTTTTTCAGGTCGAAGATCATCGCCGAATAGGTCTCGACCGAGCCGATCCCGTAAAGGCAGCTGACCGAGGCGACGATGATCACGTCGTCGCGTTCGAGCAGCGAGCGGGTGGCCGAATGGCGCATCCGGTCGATTGCCTCGTTCACCGAGCTTTCCTTCTCGATATAGGTATCGGTGCGCGGGACGTAGGCTTCGGGCTGATAGTAGTCATAGTAGGAGACGAAGTACTCGACCGCGTTGTCGGGGAAGAAGCTCTTGAACTCGCCGTAGAGTTGCGCCGCGAGCGTCTTGTTGGGCGCGAGGATCAGGGCCGGGCGCTGCACCGCCTCGATCACCTTGGCCATGGTGAAGGTTTTCCCCGAGCCGGTGACGCCGAGCAGCACCTGGTCGCGCTCCTGGGCGTTCACGCCTCCGACCAGCTCGGCGATCGCGGTGGGCTGGTCGCCGCGCGGCTCGTACTCCGACTGGATGACCAGCCGCTGGCCGCCTTCGGATTTTTCCGGTCGTGGCGGCCGGTGCGGCGCAAACATCGGTGCCGCCGTGCCGCTGACGATGCTGACCCGGATCGGATGGGTGTCGAACAGGGGCTGGGGGACCGAAAGATCGCGCCCCGTGGGCGAGACGGCAGCGGGCGCCGCCGACTCGAAATGCGCCTGCTCGGAATCGGCGAGCCCCGGCGTCCCGGCGAAAGTCTCGGCCGGAGGCGGGAGCGGAGCATTGGCTTTGGCGCGGCGAGATGGGCGGGGCATGGGTGGGGTTATAGCAGGGTGGCGCGGTGGCCTCAAAGCCCGGAACGCGGGCAGGCAACCGGCGTCGGCTCTCAGCGTACCAGCCGCCCGATGGCGACGGCGACAGCCGATTGCCAGGTGGCGAACAGCAAGGGCTCGCCCAGCGGTCCGTCGAGCTGGAGGCCGATCACCAGCATGCCGACCGTACCAGCCATGATCGCACCGATGGCCGACGTGAGCAGGCTGCCGGCCGCGGTGCCCGCGCGTCCGACGGCGGATGCCGTGCCCAGATAGGTGACGAGCGCCCCGATCAACCCGGCGAGGCCGTAAGTCATGCCGGCGCCCGGCAACGACATGATGCGCTGCAGCTGGTTGACCTTCTGCTCGGATGCCGCGAGCGCGGCGCAAGCCTGCTGCAGTGCCGGATCCGTAGGGGCGGTGCCCGTGCTGCTCGCGAGCTCACTGCACTTGCTCTGCAGAGCGCTGGTGTCGACGGCGGTCGCGCCGCCGTCCCGGCTGAACACGGGGGCGAGCGTGACCCATGTCTCCATCGCGAGGAAGAAGCCGAGCAGCACCACCAGCGGAATCAGCACCATGCGCGGCTTGAACCGCATCAGATAGGCGAGTCCGGCGAGCAGCGCGATGCCGAGCGCCAGGCCCGAGAGCAGCCGGTCGACCGTGATGTGATTGTGGATCTCCATGTCGCCGACGATGGTCTTGACCAGTTGCTGGGCAGGGTTTGTCAGCAGGCCGGAGAGCAGGCCGAGTCCCCCCAGCACATAGAGCGTCCGCCGGTCGCGTCCAGCGACCATCGGCTCGACGGCACTCGCGACCTCGGCGGCGACGTTGCCCTTGGGCTCCAGGATCGTCACCGACTTGAGGAAGCTCGGCACGTCCGCCATCGTCGTCGGCGCGACCATCACCGGCAGCACATGCCCGTCGGGCTTCAGCCATTTCCGCCGGGCGAACTCGAGCTCGGAGAGTGTGAACCGGCCCTTGCCGACCGATTGCGGGCTGATCAGAAAGACGAACAGACCCGACTGGGCGACGGCCTGCTCGATCTTCTGGTCGTACTCGCCTCCTGCCGGCAAGTCGTCGCGGTCGAGGAACACCTTGTGGCCGCGGGCGCGCAGCGAGAAGGCGATCGGCTCGGCGACGGCCTTGTCCTCGGAAGCATAGGAGAGAAAGATCTGCATCAGCGCCCCCCGGTTCACTGCCGACACCGCACCATAGGACAAGGGTGCCGCTCAAGGCAACTTCGCTGGCTCCCTGAGGAAGAAAACGCGCTGGATCAACCCGTCGCGCACATCGTAGAGCGCCAGGATGTCGACCGGGCCACCCGGCAGGCCGTAGAGTGTCTCGCGATCGACGGCGAAGCCCGCGATCTCGAGCTTCACATGCACCCGGCAGAACAGTTCCTGGTTGGCGAAGCGCTCGCCATAGAAAATCCGCATCGCCGCGTGGCCTGCGCACACAACCCGCCCGCTCGGCAGATCGGTCAGCACCGCATCGGCGGCATGCAATGCGAGGAATGCCTCGAGGTCGCGGGCGTTGTAGGCCGCGAGCTGCCGGTCGGCGATCGCGCGCGGACTTGGCGGTGGCGGAGCGACCATGGCAATCCATCCAGTGGCCGGTCAGGCCTTGTGGCTGACGTCCAGCTTGGGGGCGTCCCCACCCTTGGGGGTGGCGTGGCCGGAACTCGGGTCGGCGTGCGCGCCGCCATGCGCGACCCGGTCGACCATCGCAAGGAATAGGGCCGAGAACACGAACGTCACATGCAGCAGCAACGACCACATGATCTTGTCGTTCGCATACTCGGCGGAGTTCAGGAACACCTGCAGCAGATGGATCGAGGAAATGGCCACGATCGAGGAGGCGATCTTGATCTTCAGGCTGCCGGTGTCGATCTTGCCGAGCCACGAGAGCTCAGCCGAGGTGTCGTCGAACCGGCTGACGAAATTCTCGTAGCCGGAGATCATGACCATCACGATGAGGCTGGCGACGAGGCAAGCGTCGATCAGGCTCAGCATGGCGAGGATCACCTCGGACTCGTTCATGCTGAAGACCTTGAACGTGATCGAAAGGAACTTCTTCACGAAGAACACGGCATAGAGCGCGAGCGCCGCCGACAGGACGAGATAGAAAACCACCAGCACCCAGCGGCTGGTCAGGATGATCCGCTCGACGAAGTGCTCCATATCCTTGATCGACGGCATCACTCTATCCCCTCGCGCCTGTGACGCGGCTGCGTCTCGGTTCGAGCCGCCAGTGAATACGAAACGGCCTCGAATTCAATCCGCTTCCGCCCTCGATGCACACCGATCTTGCCAGGGAGGGTTAACCCCGCCGGCTCCGCCTACGCCCCAAGACAGCAGCGGACCCGCATTCGCCGCCCAGGTCGCATTGCTTTCCGCGCGTGCGGGCGCCACTGTGGCGCCAGCCAAGTCCGTCATGGAGAGTGTGCAATGCTCATCGCCTATGTCAGTGAAGCGGGAGCGCTCAAACGGATCGAGCCGGGTCAGACCCAAGCGCTGGTGCCAGTGTGGTACGATTTGATCAACCCGACGCTGGAGGAAGAGAGCCTCGTCGAGCAGCGCCTCGGCATCAACGTGCCGACGCGGGCCGACGCCCACACGCTCGACGTGTCCCGGCGGCTCTATGTCGATGGCGGCGCGGTGGTGATGGCCGAATCCTTCCTCGACCCGACCAGCACCAAAGATCCGCGGATGTGCGACATTACCTGGGTGCTGAAAGGCTCCCAGCTCGTGACTGTCCGCTACGACGAGATACCCGCGCTCGCCGTGATCGCCCAAAAGGCCTGCGAGCCCGGCTCGAATTGCGACAGCGGCGAGCACGTGCTGAAGGCCATGATCGAGACGGTGGTCGACACCATCGGCGGCGCGCTCGAAGGCCTCGGCGAGCGCCTCAACGGCGTCTCCCGCAAGGTCTTCCGCGACAAATTCGGCCAGCAGGTGGAGACGCGCCATTTCAAGCAGATGCTGCTACTGCTCGGCCGCGAGGAGGACCTGCTCGACAAGATCCGCGACAGCCTGATCAATCTGGGCCGGCTCGCCGTGTTCCTCAGCCAGGCGAGCGACCAGGGCGTCGTCGGCAAGGGGCTGCAGCCGTTCCTGCGCGCGGAAGGTAGGGATATCGAGGCGCTCGGCGTCTATGTCGGGCACATCTCGCAGAAGATCAACTTCCTGCTGGAGACCACGTTGGGCCTCGTCAATATCGAGCAGAACGCCATCATCAAGATCTTCTCCGTGGTCGCGGTGATCTTCCTGCCACCGACCCTCATTGCCTCGATCTACGGCATGAACTTCCACAGGATGCCCGAGATCGGCTGGCAGTACGGCTATCCGGTCGCGATCATGCTGATGGTCGCGTCCGCCCTGCTGCCGATCTGGTATTTCCGCCAGAAGGGGTGGTTGTAGGGAGGCGGCGCGAGGGAGATTGGTGCCGGGCAGCGCGGACTTGCTCGCCCCTCAACCGAGCTCGACCCCGCTATCAGCGAAGGCCATGGGCCGGCGATCGGCTGTGTGGTCGATCGTTGTCCGCCTCGCTTTTCCAGGGAGGCGGCCGACCTCCGGCTAGCTCGGTGGCTGGCACCATGCCGCAGTCGCTCGCGATGCAATCGGGCGTCGGTGCCGAGCGAGGGCGCTCCAGCGCAGAGTTCCGGCGGCCCGTATCGCCTGCTCCGGCTGGACCCGCATGAGACCGGCTCCGGTCGATCGCTTCTCTCTCCGTTTCCCCGGACGGCCAGTCGCGACGGAGGCGCGCCTCCGGCACGACAGGCCGATCCGGGGCCCAGGAGCCCGATGACGTGCGGCTGCCGCACTCGGCCCTCGGTCCCGGCTCTCAGCCGGGCGTAAATCAGCGTCGAATCGAGCCGTCTGGTGGCCCGCCTTCGACCGGGAAAGCGGGCATTGATCAGCCGTGCGTGTTATAGTAGCGCGCTTCGATACTTTGTTCCACCTTGACCTCCTGCGGCAAACGCGCAATTTCCCTGCGGGGGCGCCTTGATGGAGGTTGCCATGACCGTGAGCATCAGACCGCACAACGAGCGAGCCGCACAGACCTGGGGTTCTGGCGGGAGTGCCTACGACCGGGTCAGTGAAACCATAGCGGACGCCCTGGAGCACGTGGTGACGAGGCTTGCGCCACAACCCGGCGAGCGCTGCCTCGACGTGGCGACCGGCACCGGCTGGACCGCCCGGCGCATTGCGGCTCGCGGCGCCAAGGTCATCGGTGTCGACCTCGGTGCCGGCGTGATCGAAGCGGCAAAGCGGCTCGCTCCAGCACTCGACTTCCGGGTGGGCGATGCCGAGCAGCTCGGCTTTGCCGACGGTGAGTTCGATCTGGTCGCCTCCACGTTCGGCGTGATGTTCGTCGCCAAGCCCGAGGACGCCGCGCGCGAGCTTGCCCGCGTCTGCAGGAAGGGCGGGCGGCTGGGCATCTGCACCTGGCCGCCGGGCGATACGCTCGAAGGCCTGTTCAAGGTGATGCGGCCCTACATGCCGCCGCCGTCGGCCACGCCGCCGCCGTCGCCGTTCGAATGGGGCAAGCCCGAGCGCGTGCGCCAGCTGCTGGGCGAGGCCTTCGACCTGAGGTTCGAGAAGGGCGTCACGACCCTGCGACTGCCAAGCGGCAGAGCGGTCTGGGACCTGTTCCTCGAAGGCTATGGCCCGACCAAGACGGTCGCGGCCAGCTGCGATCCCAAGCGCCGGCAAGAGCTGGAGCGCGACTTCATCGCCTATCACGACCAGTTCAGCAGCGAGCTGGGGGTGGCGATGCCGCGCGAGTATCTGGTCACGATCGGGGTCCGCAAGTAGTCTCGCGCCGGAGGTCCGCGACGCGGGCCTGCCGTTGCGAGGGGCCGCATTTCCTGCTTAACACTTCGCCATGTCGCACAACAGCTTCGGCCACCTGTTCCGTGTCACCACCTGGGGCGAAAGCCATGGGCCGGCGATCGGCTGCGTGGTCGACGGCTGCCCGCCAGGCATTGCGCTGGACGCCTCCGACATCCAGACCGAGCTCGACCGCAGGAAGCCCGGCCAGTCCCGCTTCACGACGCAGCGCAAGGAGCCCGACGAGGTCCGCATCCTCTCTGGCGTGTTCCCCGACGCGGCGGGTCGGCAG
>JANPDA010000045.1:0-9318 GCA_031431235.1 Hyphomicrobiaceae bacterium | reverse complement strand
CGATGCCTCCGCCACCGCCGCCTTCGACCGGGATAGTCTCGCCCGCTGTCGGCGCGGGCGTATCCTTCAGGCTGCCCTCGGGCTCGCCGCCTGTCACACCCATCGGCTTCGACAGGTCGATGAAGCTCACGCCGGCCTCGCAGGGCACCTTGGCGGCGACCTGCCAGACCCGGCCACTGCCGAGCTTGACGGTGCAGCTGTCACCATAGGCGATCTGCGCAACAGCGTCCTTGCGCAGCAGAACCTGCGTCCCCGCCTTGGCGTCGACGGCTCCGGCCAATGGCGCGTAACCCGTGCCGGCATTGACGAAAACCTCGCCGCTCTCGGCCGTCACTGTCGCGGCCTCGGCAGCTATGGAGCCCATAGCGATCGCCGCAGCTGCGACCATCCACGTTGCTCTGCGCATCTGACACTCCTCCCGTGATTTTCTGTTCTGTTGGGGCTGTCGAGACGCCAACTGCATTGCGGCCCCTGAAACGTCTGCCTACTCCGCACACCGCAGTTGATAAGTTAGGTACACAGATTCGCGCAAACTGGTAAGGAAAGTGTTGCCACACGTCCGACAAAATGCGGGAGACGGGCGGCTAAGGTGTCGCAGATGCGTCGAGGGCGACCTTAAAGACGCTCCAAGCGGAGCCCGTCGAGCCAGGCTTCACCCGAGATCAGCTGCTCGGAGGAGGAGCGGGCGTCGTGGAAGAGGCGCAGTCGCTGGGCGCGACAATCCGCCCGGTCGGGGACCTCGAGCTCGAAGGCGGTATCGGTCCAGTCCTGGAAGTCGCCACGGATGAGGTCGGTCTCGCCGATCGCGGCGGCAGCGCCGATGCACTTCGCCTGCCACCGCAGCCCGCGTTTGGCCACGATCTTGCCACGAATGCGGGTGCTGAAGCGATAGCGTCCCGGCGGCAGATGAACGACCTGACCCAAATCGGGGAAGGTGATCCGGCCATTGCCGAAGCTGACATGAATGCCCTTCTGGCTCCCCTGTCCGGGCAGCGGGACCACCTCGACAATTGCGTTCTTGCCGCGCGCGATCTGCCAGTCGAAGGGCAGGCCGGTCAGCTGGTGCCCGAAGGCGGCATTGTTGAGGAGGCCGGCACTGGCGAGTTGATCCCCCGACAAGCCCTGCAGCCAGGTGTCGTAGGCGAGCTCCGCGTGATTGGTCTGGAGCAGATGGTTCAGATAGGGCGCCAGCTCCTGGTCGCTGACCGGCTGGCCGGTCTCACGCAGTGCCGTGATCAGCTCGGCCGGGATGGTGGGTTGTGTCACCAGCCGGGGCAGGGACGAGAAAAAGGCGAGCCGCCACTTGGGACCCTTGGCGAGCTCCTCGATCAAGAGCTTCCGGCCTCGGGTATCGCCGGCCATCTGCCCGAGGTAGCTGATCACATAGCTGCTGAGCGATGGCCGGGTCTTCAGCAGCATGTCGGCATGCCGGATGGCGGTGCCGGGATCCCGGCGGCTGAGGCCGTCGAGCAGCAGCCAGAACTGGGCCATGGCCTCGCGGCGGGAGCGCGCGACTGCCGCTTGCATCAGGGTGCGGACCCGAGCGGAATCGTCGGTCACCTCGGCGAGCAGCCGGAAGGCCGTCGCATTCAACGGCTCGCTGGCAATCGCGCGATTCGCCAGATCGCGGATCTCATCACGCAATGCGGTCTTCTCGGCCGCTGACCCCGGCGACGGATTCGCTGCGAGGGCAGGCTCGGTCGAGGCCGCGCCCTTGGTCTCCTCAGCGGCCTGCGCCTCCAACGCGCTGATCGTCTGCGCGAGCAGGCGCTCGCGCAGAGCCTCGGCCTTGCTGACGAGAGCTGCCGGATTGCCCGGGCTGAGCCACAACGCCAGATCGGGCGAGCCCGGTGCCAACGCAAAGGGCAGGCTCTTGGTGACGACGAGCCAGACCAGCACGCAACCCGCGCCCAGCAAGATGGCCAGACGCGGCCTGGCGTGTGGCGGAATGGAAAGTCCGGTCCAGGGCTTGCGCCCGGACCTCGATCGGCGGCGGCTCATTTGCGCAGACCTCTGACCAGTCGGAGAAAGCGCGCCAGCAGCCCTTCCTGGAGCAGCGGGTACATCACGAGCGATCGGCGGCGGTGGCCCGAGCGCTGACGCCGCGATTTCGTGGCCTTGTGCGGGGCCGTCTTGCTGGGTTGGTGGGCGCGCGGCTTGGCGTCACTCTGGATGGCAGCCGCGCGATTGTAGACCGTTCGCCGCTCCTCCGTCTTCAGCTGCTCCCAAGCCTGCGTCACGCGATTGGCAAAGACACTACGATCGATGCCTTTGCCCGCTCGGGCTCCGGCGATGAGATCAGGGTGCGACCATTTGAGCAGAAACGCCATGTGGCGACGGAGTTGGGCGCTCGGTGCACTCGAGTCCGCGCCGAGCGTACGATAGCTTTCACAGCCCTGGCTGACGAGAACCTGCTCGACGAAAAAGCTCGCCGCCGATCTGACCGTCTCGCTGGAGCGACCGGTGGCGCGGCAGGCCTCTTCCACTGCCTGGGAATCGCCGGCGGCGATCTCGAGCAGAAAGGTCATGCCGCCCGGCAGCGGCTCGTTGCGCGCGCCATGGACCGAGACGGGGCTCTTGGCCAGGGCGAGCGCGGCATGAATGGCCTCGAGATCGCGCATGCTCAGGCCGCTCTGGATTCTGGCAGCTGCTGCTGCCCCGCATTCTGGTCGCCGGTCGTCCTGCCATAGGAGTAGGCGTCGTTGCCGTACCCATAACCGTACCCATACCCATAGCCATAGCCATAGCCGTAACCATAGCCCGCGGATTTCTGGTCGAACTTGGTCATGACGAAGCCGACCATGTTGCCACGGCCAATCTGCAATCGGCGCAGTGCCGCGAGCAGCGATCCCTTGCGCTGTTGGCCGGAGCCGACCACGAACACGGTCGCCGCCGCGACACTCGACAGCAGCGGGGCGTCAGCCAAGCCGAGCACCGGCGGGCTGTCGATGACGATCAGATCGAACACCTCCAGACCGACCGAGACGAGCGAGAACATCCGCGTGCCGCTGAGCAGATCGGCGGCATTGGGCGGCAACGGGCCCGACGCGATCAAGGCCAGCTTGGGGTTGTCCGTCGCCTGGATCACCTCGGGCGGAGTCGCCGCGCCGGTCAGGTAGTTGCTGAGGCCGATCGAAGCGTCGCGGTTCAGTTTGGTATGCAGCGAGGGTTTGCGCAGATCGGCATCCACCAGCAGCACCTTCATGCCGATCGCAGCAAAGTGGCGTGAGATCGCCAGCGCGGTCGTCGACTTGCCCTCGCCCGGACCGGAGCTGGTGACGACGATCGACCGCGGCAGCCCCGATTCGGACGCGAATTGCAGCGCGGTTGCCAGCGAGCGATAGGCTTCCGACAGCGAGGATCTGGGATCGGCGAGCGCCGCGATCACTTCGGCGTCCTCGCCCGAGATCGGAATGATTCCCAGCGTGGCGAGGCCCGTGAGCTGCTCGACCTCCTCGGGCCTGCGAATGCGGTCGTCGAGCGTCTCGAGCAGGAATGCGATGCCAAAGCCAGCTCCCAACCCGAGCGCCAGCGACAACAGCAAGGCTCGCGACAGTTTTGGCTCGGAGGGGAAGCGAGGGGCGATCGCGCGCTCGACCACGAACACGTTGGTGGTGCCGACGCCGGCTGCGATATCGACCTCCTTATAGCGCTGCAACAGGCCATTGTAGAGGTTGCGGTTGGTCTCGACCTCGCGCTTCAGGATGTTGTACTTGATGCCGAGCTTCTGCAGATCGAGCGCCTCGTTGCGCAGCTCCGCGATCCGCAGCTTCATGTCGTTCTCTTGGCTGAGGGAGGATTGATAGGCCGCCTTCAGCGAATCCTTGATGGTCGCCACCTCGGCCACGAGCTGGCGGTTGATCTCCTTGATTTTGTTCGAGATCTGGATCATCGCCGGATAGCTCGGCTTGAACGTCTCGAGCTTCTCCTGATAGTCGCGCGTGAGGTCGTTCTTGTGGGCGCGCAAGCCGTCGATGACGGTGTTGGTGAGAAGCTGGGGAATGTTGATCGCGGTCGCAGCCTCGGACTGGGTCCACAGCTGCTCGTTGCGGATGCGCTCGGAGATCAGCTGCCCGAGCGCCACGTTGGCTGCCGCCAGATTGCTCTCGGCAACCGACGTCTTCTCGTTCACCTCGATGATCTTTTCCTTCTGGGCGAAATCGAGCTGGAGCTGCTCCGAGGCCTCCAAGCGGAGTTTCAACTGCTTGATCTGGTCCTCGAGGAATGTCTTGGCGTAGGCATTGGCCTCGAAGCGTTTGTCGAGTGTGGATGCAATATAGGCCTCTGCATAGGCGGTGGCGATCTGCTGGGCGCGCGTGGGACTGGGGTCGGTGAAGCTGAGGTCGACGAGGCGCGAGCCGGTCACCGGCCGAATCGTGATGTTCTCAGCGACGATCTCGACCGAGTGGCGCTCCAGATCGGCGGCATCGGGGGCAGGGCCACTGCCGAGCAATTGGCCAATGCCCCGCGTCAGCGAGATGCTCTGGGGCTGCAGGAAGTCGGTGTTCTCGCTGAGGTGCAGTGCCGAGACGACGCGCTCCGACATGCCGCGGCTCTTCAGCACCTCCCATTGGGTGCGCAGGAACTCGAGGCCATTGGGACCGCTCGCCTCGCGCGGCGCGGTCGCGCCGTCCTCCACCACTTTCATCGCTTCGCTATCGATCTGCAGCCGCACCGTCGCCGTATAGCGCGGCGTCTGCATCAGCGTACCGATCGTGCCCAGCGCGAGCGCAACCAGGGTCGAGCCCAGGATGAGCCATTTCCGGCGCAGCACGATGTGGATGTACTTCTGCAGCGACTGGGCAAAACCGGGCTCGCCGCCGAAGCTGTCGGTCGGATAGCCCATCGGGGTGTAGGCGTCGCGCAGAGCTGGCGCGTTGACAGCCGCCGGCGCGAGCTTGCCTTGAGTGGGCGTCGGCGGCGTGCCGGTTTCCCCATTGTCGAGCATCGGAATCACTTACCTCCAACGGACTGCTGACACTCGTGCACGATCTAGTGTTCCCTCCCATTCATTCGATTCCGGCGACGCTGGATCAATGAATGGAAAGAGGGAACACAAACAAAGAGTTGCCTAGTGGACGGGCCATTCATTTGGGGTACCGGATGAATGAGTCGGAACACTAGAGTGCCGCGAACACACTGGCGATCGGCAACGCCTTGACGATGTTGCCAAAGGCTTCCTTGATGGCTGACGAGTTCACGACGACCACATCGCCCGATTGCAGAGGCGGATCCTCGGCTGCGCCGCTGCGCACCTGCGCCAAGTCGAATCGGGCGGCGGTCCGCTTGCCCTCGATGCTGCGGAAAACGAGCGCGGTCTCGTCGGAGGTCGCGCTCGCACCCGAGGCGGTGGCGAGGGCCTGCAACAGCGACATCCCGCCCTTGATCGGGTAGACGCCGGGCTTCGACACCGCCCCCTCGAGCGTCACATGCTGGCTGTTGTACTCCTTGACGAACACCGTCACCTGCGGGTTCTGCAGGTACTTCTTGCCCAACAGCGCCGTCAGCTCCTGCTCGACCTCGCGCGCCGTTCGGCCGGCTGCCTGGATCTCCCCGACAAGGGGCAGGTTCACCGTGCCGATGTCGGACACCTGAACGGATTTCGACAGGTCCGGCACCTTGAACACGGAGACATCCAGCACATCCAGCGCGCCGATCCGGTAGGCTGTGCTGCCGGGAGTGGCCGAGGACGTGAGCTGGGCGACCGCCTGCTGCACTTGGACCGTGTCGACGGCTCGAGCCCGTACGTCGGTCGCGGCCATGGCAGGCGAGGCCGTCGACGTGGCCTCGAGGTTACTGGCGCTGAAGCCCGCCTCGTGGACCGAAGAGGCGCTGCAAGCGCCGAGCAAGGCCGCCGCCAGCGTCAGCGTGAGGAGTCCGATCGATTTCACTGCGACCTCGCGTTTCATGGGCATCCAGTCCGAGTTTGCGTCCACGTGGCGCTTCCAGATTTCGAGGTGCTTCGTTTGCGACGATGGCCTGCGGCCGCGTCACCACCAATCGTAAGGCCTCTTGCGATCCGACGAGTTTCTCCGCAGCCGCAAACCCGTCTGCCAGGTCCGGCGGCCGCGGACCGACATTGTGCGCGTCGCTCGCCAGGATGTGGACCAGTCCCTCCGAAAGCATGCGCTCGGCCCAGTAGCGCGGCCTGCGCCCGAATCGGCCTGCGAGCGAGCCCGAGGTCAGCTGGATCCAGACGCCACGCGAGGCGAGTTGCTCGATCAGCTCGTACTTGCCTTCGATCCATCCGAGCCGCTCGGGATGAGTGAGGATGGGAACATAGCCCGCGAGCAGGATGGCGAAGAACAGCTCGTCGAGGCGTGTGGGCGCCAGCTGATGGGGCGGCTCGACCAGCACATAGCGCGATTCGGCGATCGTGAGCAGGCGGCCGCTCCTCAATCCGGCGACGAAATCGGGGACGGTGTGATTGTCGGCGCCGGTGACCAGCCGGAGCGGGATTCCGGCCTCCTCGAGAGCGGCCTGCAACGCCGCGACAGCCTGCCGGATCTCGGGGCCGGTGTTGTGATAGACGCCCGGCAGAATATGCGGCGTGCACGCAACCGTCGAGACGCCTTGCGCCACGAACGCACGCGCCATGGCGAGCGAGGCCGCGCCATCGCTGGCGCCATCATCGACACCGGGCAGGATGTGGCTGTGCAGATCGAAGAGGTTGGCTTGCATGTCCTGCTCGTCGGAAACTGACTGATCGTCACGTCAGGCCAGAACAAAACACGAGGCAAGCCAGCATGAGCCCGATCGGGCCTGACTCGACCTACGTCACGTCGCTGGCCTGCGTCTAAGAAAATCCGTCGTGTGGCTGCAACAATCCACAGCGGACTTCCCCAGCCGAGTGTCCCACCTCGACCGATCTTAAAGTGATTCGCGCGCTTTCGAGTGCGGGATGTAAGTGCGCGCCCCAAAACAACTGCTCCATCTTCCCGGGTGATCGAAGCTCCGGCATCCCTTTTCGTGCTGGATTCCGGCTCGGCGCTCCCGTTGGTCGCTTGGCCGGGAAGACGGCGGGGCGAGAAATGGCCTCGATGAAACCGATTCACTTGTTTTTGCGGGCCTCCTTTAGCGTGCGGCTGGCGGCAACCTGGTCGAATTTTTACTGTTGATGACTGCTCGCTGTTGGTGGCCTTCGGGCGGCGGGTGAGCTAGAGCATTTTCCGACGAAGTGGCGACCGGCTCAGCGACAGAAAATGCGACCGAGCAAGGTTCTGTGGCGTCAATCCGCGTTCGAGAACGATGATCGCCTGGGCTGGGGGTGGCACGCTGCTATCCTCCGAGGGAGTGGGCATTGGATCAACGTGTGCTCATGCTCGGGACGGCAGTCGTGCTGGGGTTGGCGCTGCTGCTTGGTGGCGCCACCAGAGCCGGGTTCATCGGCGATGTGCTCCTGCAACTCGTCTCCATTCCGCTGCTGCTGGCCGCAATCTGGCTCTGGCTCGGCGAGCAGACCGGCCCGGCGACCCGGTGGCGCTATCTGGCCGGCGGGCTCGCGCTCGCGGCCTTGCTGGGGCAATTGCTGCCGCTGCCAGCGGGCCTCGGGGCTGCGCTCAGCGCCAACCCGCTGGGAGCGGCCGAAGCCGCCGGGCTCCAGGCTCCAGGCCTCCAATCGGGTTGGCGGACCTTGTCGCTGACCCCGCACGCGAGTTGGGCTGCTGTCATTTCGCTGATCGTGCCGGCTGCCATCGTGGCGTCGGTCGCACGCCTCGAAGCGCGCGCGCGGCTGCAGCTCTGCGGGGTCGTGCTCGGGCTCGGTGCGCTCGCAAGCCTGATGGGCTTCCTGCAGGTGGCCCAGGGCCCGCAGAGCGCCTTGCGCTTCTTTGCGTTCACCAATGACACCGAGGCGGTCGGATTCTTCGCCAACCGCAACCACTTCGCGGCGCAGCTCTATGTGACGTTCGTGCTGGCGGTGGCTTGGCTGGCGACGTGCGCCAGGGATTTTCT
Organism: Hyphomicrobiaceae bacterium; assembly: GCA_031431235.1. Classification (GTDB taxonomy): domain Bacteria; phylum Pseudomonadota; class Alphaproteobacteria; order Rhizobiales; family Hyphomicrobiaceae; genus JANNSW01. The sequence goes on along the minus strand of JANPDA010000045.1, from coordinate 1,365 downwards.
GCAGCCGGGCGCCCACCGGACGCGCGCCGTGTTCTGGCTCGCCGTCGCCGTTGCACTGCTGGTGGCGCTCACGGCCGGCATTGCCATGGCGCGCTCGCGGGCGGGCCTGCTGCTGTTCATGGCGGCCGTGGTGGCAATCGCCGCGACGATCACGGTCAACCGTCGCGAGATCCTGGCGCAGCCCGTGCGGGGCATGAACGGGGCCGGCGCGATCCTGGTTGCGGCCATCGGCTTTGCCGTCGTGTTTGCGATCCAGCTCGGCCTCTACCGGATGCTCGTGCGCTTCGAGCGCGACCCGCTGGAGGATTTGCGCATTCCCTTCGGCTGGACCACACTCGCAACGCTGCGCGACAGCCTGCCCTTCGGCACGGGCCTCGGCTCGTTCGTGCCTGTCTATGCAACGGTCGAGCGGGCCGGCGACGTGTTCGTCGGCTACGCCAACCGCGCCCACGACGACTTGCTGGAAGTCCTGCTGGAGACGGGCCTGCCGGGGTTGCTGCTGCTGGGGCTGTTGCTGTGGTGGCTCGGCACGCGCGGCTGGGCGATCTGGCGCAAGCCGCAGCCGGCTGAAGGCGGAGGCGGCGCCGAGCACCTGATGCTGCAGCGCGCGGCCTTTCTCGCCATACTCCTCCTGCTCGCCCATTGCCTGGTCGACTATCCGCTCCGGACGACAGCGCTCGCCGCGGTGTTCGCGTTCTGCTGCGGGGTGCTGGTGGAGCCGGGGGAGGTGGGGGTGGAGGAAAGGCGATCGGACAAGCGGACGTCCCGGCGGCCGAGGACGCCGCCGGTCGAACGGAGCGAGCCCGCGCCGGCCGATGCCGCGCCGGGGCCGATGCCGGCTCGGGTGCAATGGGGCGGCGGAACAGAGTGGCCGGAAGCGTGGCTTCCTGGAGCTGCTGACAAGCCGAAATGATCAGGGTAGGAAGTGTTCCCGAATAGGCGAAGCGAATGCCTATCGGCGTTGCCTCGCCTGTGTCAGACCAGTTCGCTGCTACCCGGCAATCTGCAGAGAATTCTGCGGTAACGGCTACCAGATCTATCTCAAGAACGCCTCAAATCCGGCCAATTGCAGGGGCCCGCGCGCCGAATTCTCTTTTCAGCCGAGGCCGGATACGCTCGGGTTTAGAAAGGCCGAAGAGAAGGTCGCGGCATGCGGTGAGTTCGAGTGGTAAATGCAAGTTTCTATTCCGGGCCGATGCTCGCCAATTTGGACGCCAATGCACTTGAACCGTCAGTGAATTTCGACAATATCTGGGTGAGCACTCTCGCTGAGTTTAGGGAGGCCCATATCAGCCAAATTGACCGAATCGGCATCCAATCAGTTTTCACACTATGCAGAGAGCCATATCGTTTGCGTGGCGGCGT
>JANPDA010000044.1:0-1554 GCA_031431235.1 Hyphomicrobiaceae bacterium | reverse complement strand
CACCTGGCCTTCGGTGACGGCGACTTTCTCGCCGACGCGGAAGTCCTCGGTGCCCGGGATCGCACCACCGTGCAGCGTGCGCTCCATGTCGTCGAGGAAATTCTTGTAGCCGCGCGCGAGGTTCTGGCCACGCTCGGCGAGGGTCTGCTGCAACACCTCGGGATTGGTCAGTGGGTTGTTGGCGGGCGAGAGCGGTTCGGCCGCCTGGCGCGCTGCGAACTCCATCAGCTGGGCGTTTCTGGGCTCGACCCCCGGGACATTGCGCGTGGACTGCTCCATGAGCGACAGGCCATTCTGGAATGCCTGCGCCCAGACATTGAACGGATACTGCTGCCAGGCGGGGCTCGCAAACCGTCGGTCACCGTTGTCCGTCGGCGCGAGCGGCTTTCCCTGCACGGCCTCGGCGTTGAAGTGCCAGAGGTCCATCGCCTGTTTCATGGCCGTTTGCTGCAATTCGGCCTGCTTCTCGGGCGACTTCGCGAGATTGAGCCACCAGTCCCAGAAGGCCACGCCGTAATCCTGCGTGGCGACACCCCCAGCCATTTTGGCGAGCATGGCGCGGAATTCGCGCTCGACGGCATCGAGCTTGTCGTTGTCTTCGATCATCTGATGATTATCGTATTTTGCACTGCAATGCGAAAGTTCGCGAAGGATTTCCGCGTGCGCTGCGTCTCATTAGTCGAAGACAACATGCTGTGGAGGCACGCAGATGAACAGGACAATGAAAGGCAGAAAGCGGGTCCCGCTCGCGATTGGCGCCTGCGCGATGGCGATGTCGGCGCAGGTCGGGCTCAGCCAGGACGAGGGCGAGGTCCCCTTCGACGAGGCACAACTCTATTTCGAGCTGAACCACACGGATAGCGACCTCGGTATCCACGGGCTGATCGACGGCGATGGATGGAAGAGCCTGGAAATCGAAGGTCCAAACGAGCAGCTGCTGATGAATGTCTGGATCCGCAACAATCTGCGGAAACAGGGCATCACGGAATTCTTCTTCGAGAGCGAAGAGCCGAACTTCAGCGAACTGTCGCCGGCGGCGTTCTTCAAGCGCTTCCCGCAGGGCATCTACGAATTTGAAGGCATCACGCTGGAAGACGAGGAGCTCGAATCGGAAATCCGCTTATCGCACGTCATGGCGGGGCCGCCGGGCAGCATCAAGGTCAATGGCAAGACGGCCGCGAAAAACTGCGACGTGGCGCTGCCGGTCGTCAGCGAACCGGTGACGCTCGACTGGAGTCCGGTGACGAAATCGCATCCGACGGTTGGCACGCCCAATGTCAGCGTCCAGGTGCAGCAGTACGAGGTGGTCGGCGAAATCGAACGCGAGGGCCAGACGCCCGACGTGCTGGTCTTCAAGGTCGATCTGCCGCCGAGCGTAACCGCCTTCGAGTTTCCGGAGGACTTCACCGGAATGGCCGATGGCGAAATGAAGTTCGAGATCGTGATCAAGCTCAGGAACGGCAATCAGACGGCCGTCGAGAGCTGCTTCGAGATCAATTGATGGGTCTTCGCGATAGCGCGGCACTTGTGATGGCGATGGCGCTCCTGTCGGGT
>JANPDA010000043.1:0-3035 GCA_031431235.1 Hyphomicrobiaceae bacterium | reverse complement strand
CGAAATGGATCGACACCAGGCCCGCGGCGGCCGCCATCTCGGCCCATTCGCCGACCCTGCCGAGGTGGCCCGAATTGCGCAGCGCGACGGCCGACAGTCCGATCGATTGGCACTTCTGGATGCCGATCGCGACGGCTTGGGGCGCGATCGTCTGGCCGAATCCATACTTGCCATCGACCACCGCCATGGCAGGGGAATCCGATACGATCTCGAGCTTCTGGTCGGCGACAAAAGTGCCTTCGTTCTTCCATTCGACATAGCGCGGCACACGCACCACGCCATGACTGTCATGGCCGGTCAGGTTGGCCCCGACCAGTGAACGGCCGAGCTGCGATCCTTCACGCGTCGAGCAGCCCGTCGCGACGAAAATGTCGCGAACCAGCTCTTCGAGCGCGGTGGCGCGGATGATGGGCATCAGATGGCCCTCCCGGAGCCAAGCTGCTTTGGCAGGCGACGCTGTGCATGCTGGCATCACGATGGTCCCGAAGTCGGGGAACGTCAATTTCGGCGGTCGCCCGATCGCGGACGCCGCGCGGGCTCGAGCCACGGCCCTCAGGTAGATCAGAGGCTTCCGAGGACCGCCGTCACCCCACCCTGCACTTCTTTGCTTTCGCCGTCTTTGCCAGCTCGGCGGTGGTGTCGTCGGTCATGGCTTTGACCTGGTTGTTGCGCTCAGCCGTGGTGCCAGGGATGGGGCCTTGGCTCAACGACGCTTTGGCGGCCGCCATCTCGCGCAGGCCCGCAGCCAGCTCCTCGCAAGTGAGGCGGTCCTTGCTGCTGCGCCAGGCGAACAATCGTACGCCCGAGGCATAGGTGGCACGTGTCGGTGCCTGGTTGATCCAGGCCTTGCCCGGGTCGGTGACCATGCCGTTGACGGTGGCGACCCGGCTATCGATGCAGGCCTTGCTGTCGTCGAGGCAAGGCTCACCCATGCCCGGTCCCGACGAGCAGCCGCCCGCGAGCCCGAGTGCCGCCGCCAAAGCGAGCGCCATCAGCCCCCGGTTGCCTGTCCCTGCCCTCACCGCGCGCCCTCGCCTGCTTGCAAATCACTGCCGCGAGCGTTACGGGGGGAAGTTGGCGTTGGCAAGGCCGCCGGTTGGCCGATGCACGGCCCATTCCGGGTGCCCTCTCGGACCAATCCAATCGCAGTGGAGGCGTAACATGGCAGTGACAACGTCGACAAAGGCCATCCGGGTGCATACCCATGGCGGACCCGAGGCGCTGAAGCTGGAAACCGTGACGCTCGCGCCGCCCGGTCCAGGCGAAGCCCTCATCCGGCAGAGCGCGATCGGCCTCAACTATATCGACGTCTATCACCGCACCGGTCTCTACCCGCAGGCATCGATGCCGTTCACGCCAGGGATGGAGGGAGCGGGCGTCGTCGAAGCCGTCGGCCGCGGCGTCACGGACCTGAAGCCAGGCGATCGCGTGGCCTATGCGGGCGTGCTCGGGGGCTATGCCGAAGCGCGCCTGATCCCGGCCGACCGGCTGATGAAGCTGCCCGCCGGCATCGATGACAAGACCGCCGCCGCCATGATGCTGCAGGGCATGACGGTGCAGTATCTGCTCCGGCGCACCTTCGTGGTCGGCCCCGCCACCACCATGCTGTTCCACGCCGTCGCCGGCGGCGTCGGTCTGATCGCCTGCCAATGGGCAAAGGCGCTCGGCGCAACCATCATCGGCACGGCAGGCGGGCCCGACAAAGTCGCCCTCGCCAAGGCGCATGGCTGCACCCATGTGATCGACTACAGACAGGAGGATTTCGTCGCCCGCGTTCGCGACATCACTGGCGGCACACTGTGCGACGTCGTCTACGATTCGATCGGCAAGGACACCTTTCCGGCGTCCTTGGACTGCCTGAAGCCGCTCGGCCTCTTCGTCTCGTTCGGGCAGTCCTCTGGCCCGATCCCCCCGGTCAACCTCGCGATCCTGGCGCAGAAGGGTTCTCTCTTCGCGACCAGGCCCACGCTGATGACCTACACCGCCAAACGCGCCGATCTGGTCGCGGCCGCCAACGACCTGTTCGCCATGGTCGGCTCGGGCAAGGTCAGAATCGCCGTCAACCAGAGCTATCCGCTGTCGCGCGTCGCCGACGCCCACCGCGATCTGGAGGCACGCAAGACCACGGGCTCGACGGTGTTGCTGCCGGGATAGCCACCGTTCGGGCGGCGAACCCCCACCGTCACGCAAGCTCGAGCTTCAGCTTCCGGCCGAGCGCCTTGGCCGCCCGCTTCAAGGTGGCGAGCGTCACGCTGTCGTTGTCGGGATCGAGCAGGCGGTCGAGCTGCGCCCGGGTCGTCTGCATGCGCTCCGCCATCGCGCTCTTGGTGAGACCGTTGCGCCTCATCTCCTCGGCAATCTGCCACGCGATGACGCGCTTGACGGCGATCGTTGTCGCCTCCTCGAGGATGCCCTCCTCCTCGAGAAAGCTCTCGAGGCTCGAGCCGTGGTGGCGGCTAGTCGTCATGATGCCGTCTCCTTCAGACGATCGAGCGCGAGATCGATATCGGCACGTGGCGTTTTCTGGGTCTTCTTGATGAACCCATGAAGGACGACGAGCGTGCCGTGATCGAATGCGAAAATGAGCCGCGCAATCCGTCGGCTTGGCAGCTTCGATCTCTGCTCCCATAAGCCCTCGCCAAGCGAACGGCAGAGTGGCATTCCGACGGGCCAGCCATACTGCAATGTCCTCAAATCGCTACCAATCTCCCGCCGGTCGTCCTTGTCGAGCTCCTGCAGCCATTCGCGAACGGGCTCATTGCCGACGCTAGTGGTGAAGAAGACGACGGGGATTTTCTTCAGTTGTTCCGGCATCGGCGAGACGGACTATGTTCCAAAAAAGATGCATCGTCAAGCGCATTCAACCTCCACGAGGTAGGACAGCAGGGTGCGATCCGCGAGGTGAATTGCGCCACAGACGATCGAGCAGGTGCAATTCGCGGTGCTCATCGCGCCGCCCAGCACGCAACGGCGCCAACCGGCTCAGCCGCCGGTCTCGTTGGGCTGGCACACGCCGAGCGGATTCAGATAGGTGC
>JANPDA010000042.1:0-13265 GCA_031431235.1 Hyphomicrobiaceae bacterium | reverse complement strand
CACTGACGGCGGCGCTGCACAACATCGCAATTGCCACCATCGGCAATCTCGTCGGCGGCAGCCTCATGGTCGGCGCCGTCTACTGGTTCGTCTACCTGCGCCACCGCCGCTGAGACGACAGCAACCATGTGCTTACCGCACCAAGCAAGAACGCGCTGAAGTCCTTGTGCCGCCACGGGCAAGCCAAGCCATCCGAGCAGCTGCGCTGAACGAGCCGCAACGCCTCATTTGGGTCAGCTTCGCCCGGCAGCGGGTGGAGGGCGAGACGCTCGGTGTCCCCCGGAAGCGGCTGTTCGTTGCAGAGTGCGGCGCCATTCTGACTGCATCGCACCAACCATTGCTCCGCGTTACAATGTGGCTGGCGCATACAAGAAGGCACATGTTGTCTGATCATCCGCGCCCAACGTCGGCGGCTCCTGGCCCGGAAGAGCCAGTCCGGTGCTTGGCAGACCCAGCGCGATGAGGGTCTAGCCGGACCACCGTCGGGCTTTTGCGTCTGCCGCCAGCTCGTGCCACCCTGGGTGATCGAAAGGGGAATGCCCGCGTCGTATGCGACATCGGCGAGCGCTGCTTCGAGGCTCGGCACGCGCACGGACCAACCGAATAGCCGCGGCCGGCGCGCGAGCGTCCGTTGTTTCCTGGCTCGTCGAGATTGTACCAGCGTGGATGGAGCTGCCGATCGGCCTCTGGGTCGATCGCCAAGACCTCGAGATGGGCATGCTCACCGAGCCACAGCGCCAGGCTATGCGTCCCGGACCTGTCGTTCTTGCACCACGGAATTGGCGCGACGTCGAGCCGCTCCTCGACGAAGATGCGCCCATTCTCCAGCTCGTCGGCAACGAGTACGATGTGATCGATGTCGATCATCGCAGTGCCCTCCAGCATGAGGCGGCGGAGGCCGGGTCGATCCAATCGACGTCTTGCCGCGCGTGTAGCACCGCCACCGACACGAGACTGGATCACATCGGAGAAATCAGCGATCATTGCGGCGATCTCTTCCTCGGTGTCGATCATCCCGTGGACAGCCCACGGATCGAACGTCAGATCAGATCGTGCAGTCTCGAGGAGGCAACGACATGAGTGGTGGCCGATCGATCCCCAGTCGGGTGTCTGTCCTCAGTCTGCTCCTGGCGGCGGTCGTCATGGGGTTCGTGGCGCCGGCCCGCAGCGCGGAGATCAGGCTCGGGTCTTCATCCGATTGCCGGATCTCGCTCGATGGCCCTATCGAGGCCGGCGACGCCGACAGGCTTGCGGCCGCCTTCGACGCAGCGCCACCCGGTGATGAGCATGTCACTCTGTGCTTGAACAGCCCCGGGGGCAGCTATGGTGAAGGGCTTGAGATGATCGAGCTCGTGCTGAAGCGCACCAACGTGGCGACAGTCGTCGATCAGGGAGCGCAGTGCTTCTCGGCCTGCGCCTTCCTGTTCCTGGCGGGCAACACGCCGGTCTCAGAGGACGGCGAGATGGCGCCCGATCGCACGCTCGATGTGCGCGCGACACTTGGCTTCCATGCGCCGTACATGAAGGGAGGAACGGCAGCTAAACTCCCGGAGGCCAATGCGGAAAGCTACCGCCGCGGCGTGCATGCGATTGCCAGGATGCTCGAGATCGACCGGCGCGAGCTCTTTCCGCGGGGGCTGCTGGCCAAGGCGCTGCAGGTGGGCCCGGATTACCTTCTCTACATCGACACGATCGAGAAGGCCGGGGTCTGGTCGATCAAGCTGAAGGGCTATCGTGCTCCCGAGCCGCTCACCGACGCCATGCTGGACCAGGCGTGCCGCAACAAGGACATCTGGACCAACTACGCGCACTCGTTTCTGACCCGAGCCGCCGACGACCCCGACGAGCTCCATGGAATTGGGCAGTCCGACTTCCCGGAGATTCGCGGGTCGGGCGAGCCGATCCGCCTCGTCGACGGCAGATACCGTCTCGTCCTCGATCTGTTCGGCTATGAGGCGACCAACAACTGTATCGTCGATGTCTACGAGGACGCTCAGGGCGGCACTCATCTGTCGCCCACCATGCTGCCGGTCGAGCAGAATGCGCCTGAGCCGGGCCAGCTCGCGAGCGACATTGCGGCCCGATCGAGCGATCCCTACAGCCTCGAGCTGGTTTCCGATCCGCTGTGGTATGTGTTTGCACCCGAGACAAAGCTCAGCAGCATAGCCGCGCCCTGAGACGGCGGGCTACCGGTCCGCCGTCACGTCGTCGAGGAGGCGCTCCCGGCGGAGGGGCCTCGGAAGGATCGTCACCCAGGACATGTCATTCCTCCGAGCAGCGGTCAAAGCCTGGGCGTTGAGCTGTGTTGGTTTCGCGCGGACGTCAAGCGCGGCTCGAATGGCGCGGTGTGCTCCTGCAACGTCCCGTCCGCGCGAGATGTAGCGAAGGTAGAGCCGCCATCAGCTTTGGACAACCGTCAAGCCCGGCCGCAGCCGCTGAATGGCTGCGAGGAGGTCGTCCGTCGTTCCATCCAGCAGGCTCGTGCTGATCGAGAGCGCCGGAAAGCCGAAGATGCGGTGCAGTGGGCGAGCGGTCCAGGGGAGCCATCGTAGTCTGGAAGTCGCAGCGGCCGGATCTCTGAGCTCGACGCCGACATAGCGCATGTGCTCGGCCTCGAACTCCTCGATGCCGGCGATATCCGGCCAGGCCAGAGGTGCGACGGTCATGCGCCGGTCGAAGAGACCTTTGGAATCGACGGTGATGACAACGGCGCGACTGCGGGCGTGGTGCTCGAGCCGCGCGATGAGGGCCGCAAACACAGCAACCCACACGGCCCCCAGTGCAGCCGCATCCGAGAGCATCATGAGGACGCCGAGCGCCAGGGGAACAACGAGTAGGAGCTCGATCCAGCGGATCGAGCGAGCGTGCCACCGGAAGTCAACGGCCTCGGTCAACGGATAGAATCCTCGATCGGCAGAAGATGGGAGCTGGGATGTACCTCCATTCAGGCGGGCGAGGTTGTGCCAAGCAAGGCGATGAAAAGTTGTCGCATCGCCCGCTCGCCTGCGCCTGCGTTTGCCGGCATGAGGCGAGGCGCTATGGCAAGGTGCTCCCTTGCCATACGGTGATTCGCGATGCCCGATCCGACCTACAATCTGAATGGTGCGCCGAAGCCGACGGCGAAGCGCGTCGCCGATCTCGATGGGCCGGACTTCTTCCCGACGCCCGACTGGGCGACGGCGGCGCTGCTGCATATGGAGCGGTTCGAGGGTGACATCTGGGAATGCGCGGCAGGCGATGGCTCGATGGCGCGGGTGCTGGAGGCCGCGGGCTGCCGCGTGCGGGCGAGCGATCTCTTTGACCGCGGCTATGGAGAGGTGGGCGTCGACTTCCTCGCGGCGAGCGAGCCGGCCGACAACATCGTGACGAACCCGCCCTACAATGCGGCGGAGGCCTTCGTGCAGAAGGGCTTGCAGCTCGCGCGCAGGAAGCTTGCCCTCTTGCTGCGACTAGCTTTTCTGGAGGGCGCGGGGCGTGCCCGCACGATCTTTGCGGTCAGCCCGCCCTCGCGCGTGCATGTCTTCAGCGAACGGATCACGTTCTATCCCAAAGGCATGGAGCGGCGCGGCGGAGGAACCACGGCCTACGCCTGGCTCGTCTGGGACAAGGCTGCGCTCCCGGGCACCCAGCTGCGCTGGATCCCGCCGGGTCTGAAGGCAGGGCGCTGAACGCCGCCCCTACCTCGTCGGCACCGGATGGTCGCCGCGGTAGTCGTAGAAGCCGCGCTTGGTCTTGCGGCCGAGCCAGCCGGCCTCGACATACTTGACCAGCAGCGGGCAGGGCCGGTACTTCGAATCCGACAGACCCTCGTAGAGCACCTGCATCACCGAGAGGCAGGTGTCGAGGCCGATGAAATCAGCGAGCTCGAGCGGGCCCATCGGATGGTTGGCGCCCAGCCGCATCGCCTTGTCGATCGCCTCGACCCCGCCGACACCCTCATAGAGCGTATAGACCGCCTCGTTGATCATCGGCAGCAGGATGCGGTTGACGATGAAGGCGGGGAAATCCTCCGACACCGCGATGGTCTTGCCCAGGCTCTCGGCAAAGCCGCGGGCGAGCGCGAAGGTCTTGTCGCCGGTTGCAATGCCGCGGATCACCTCGACCAGCTCCATCACCGGCACCGGGTTCATGAAATGCATGCCGATGAACAGCTCGGGGCGATCGGTGATGGCGGCCAGGCGCGTGATCGGGATCGAGGAGGTGTTGGTCGCGAGCAGCCCTTCGGGCTTGAGCTTGGGGCACAACGCCTGGAAGATCTTGCGCTTGACGTCCTCGTCCTCGGTCGCCGCCTCGATCACCAGATCGGCGTTGGCGAGGTCGTCGAACGTCGCAGCAAACGTGATTCGCTCGAGCGTCGCAGCCTTGTCGGCCTCGGTGATCTTGTTGCGGGCGATCTGACGGTTGAGGTTGCGCTCGATCAGTTGAATGGCACTGTCGTAGCGCTCCTTGGCCAGGTCGTTGATGGCGACCGAGTAGCCCGAGAGCGCCGCCACGTGAGCGATGCCGCTGCCCATCTGGCCAGCGCCGATCACACCCACCTTGCGAATGGCGCTGCGGGCGAGCGAGACGTCGGCGCCAGATGCTGCTGCCGTTCGGCTCAGTTCGGCGCCGCCACGCGACGCGGTCTGCTTGTTCATCAACCTTGATCCTCGGCTCGCCTGCAGTCCAAATACGCCCCTCGCTCAGCCCTTGACCTTGGCCAGCTCGGCCGTCAGCTCCGGCAGGACCTCGAACAGATTGGCGACCAGGCCGTAGTCGGCGACCTGGAAGATCGGCGCCTCCTCGTCCTTGTTGATCGCAACGATCACCTTGCTGTCCTTCATGCCGGCCAGATGCTGGATCGCCCCCGAGATGCCGACGGCGACGTAAAGGTCGGGGGCAACCACCTTGCCGGTCTGCCCGACCTGATAATTGTTGGGGGCGTAGCCAGCATCGACCGCCGCGCGGCTGGCGCCGACCGCGGCGCGCAGCTTGTCGGCCAGGGGCTCGATGTAGGTCTTGAAGTTTTCCGACGAGCCCATGCCGCGTCCGCCCGAAACGACGATCTTGGCGGAGGCGAGCTCGGGCCGATCGGTCTTGGAGAGCTCGTTGCGCTCCCAGGAGGAGATCCCGGCCGGTGCTGGAACGGCGACCACCTCGATCGCGGCCGATCCGCCTTCCCCTGCCGCCGCGAACGAGGCCGTGCGCACGGTCACGACCCTCTTCGAATCGGTCGACTGCACGGTCTGGAGCGCATTGCCCGCGTAGATCGGCCGCTCGAACGTGTCGGCACCCTTGACCCCGATGATGTCGGAGATCTGCGCCACGTCGAGCATGGCCGCGATCCGCGGCAGCACGTTCTTGCCGGTGGCGGTCGAAGCGGCGACGAGCCCGTCATATCCCGCCATCATCGGCACCACGAGGGCAGCCATCTCCTCGGCCAGATGGTGCTCGAGGTGGGGTGCCTCGGCGAGCTTCACGATCTTCACGCCGGCGAGCTTGGTTGCGGCTTCGGCGACGGCGCGGCAATTGTTGCCGGCGACCAGCACATGCACGTCCGATCCCATGGCGGCCGCCGCGGTCAACGCCTTGTGGGTAGCCGCATTGAGCGTCTTGTTGTCGTGCTCCGCGATCAGCAGTACGGCCATGCTCAGATCACTCCCGCTTCATCTCTCAGCTTCTGCACGAGCTCGGCGACGTTCTTGACCTTGACACCGGCCTTGCGCGTCTGCGGCTCGATCGTCTTCAGCACCTTGATGCGGGCTTTCACCGGCACTCCCAGATCATCGGGCCTCTTGATGTCGAGCGGCTTCTTCTTCGCCTTCATGATGTTCGGCAGCGAGGCGTAGCGCGGCTCGTTGAGGCGCAAATCACTGGTCACCACGCAGGGCATGTCGAGCCTTACGGTCTGCAGGCCACCGTCCACCTCGCGGGTGACCGAGGCCTTGCCGTCGGCGATCACGATCTTCGAGGCGAAAGTCGCCTGCGGCCAACCCAGCAGTGCCGCCAGCATCTGGCCGGTCTGGTTGCAATCGTCGTCGATCGCCTGTTTGCCCACGATCACGAGGCCGGGCTGCTCCAGGTCGACGATCGCCTTCAGGATCTTGGCCACGTTGATCGGCTCGACCAGCTCGTCGGTCACCACCAGGATGCCGCGGTCGGCCCCCATGGCGAGTGCGGTGCGGATCGTCTCCTGGGCCTTTTCCGGTCCGATCGAGACCGCGATGACCTCGCTCGCCTGGCCGGCTTCGCGCATGCGGAGGGCCTGCTCGACGGAGATCTCGTCGAACGGGTTCATGCTCATTTTGACGTTGGCGAGGTCGACACCCGAGCCGTCCGCCTTGACGCGGATCTTGACATTGTAGTCCACCACCCGCTTGACCGGCACGAGTATCTTCATCGGCTGCCTAGCTCCGTTCGCTGAGCGCGACCCTTGCCGGGTCTGCGCCTCCCATGCTCCCACATTCTGAAGATTGGCTCACTGGTGACAGGCTCGCACCGATCACGGCTTCGACCGGTCTTCTCGCAACTGCGAAATCACGTCAGAAACCCTAGTTCCGGCCTCGGAGTGAGTCAATGGCCGCTCATTGTTGCTGCTCTGCGACATGGCTTCGCGATGCCGGCAACCAGCCGTCAGGTTTTGGCGGGTGTCGACACATTGCCAAACAGCGGCACGCCCGGCCTGCGCAGCAGCACCACCAGGATCGCGCCCGCCACCATCCCACCGATATGGGCGAACCACGCCACCTGCTGCAGCTCGTCATTGGTTGGGAAGAAGGCCGCAACCACATTCATGATGATCCACAGACCGAGCACCAGCGCCGCGCTCAGCTTCAGCGGAATCACGCGGAAGGCGAGCACCCAGACGCTCACGCGCGGATGCAACATCAGGTAGGCGGCGATCACACCGGCAACGGCAGCACTCGCGCCGATCAACGGCAAGGGGCTGTCCAGGAAGACGACCGAGTGCAGGAGTCCGCCAGCGAGGCCGCAGAGTATGAAGAACACGAGGAATCGCACATGCCCCATCGCATCCTCGACATTGTCGCCGAACACCCAGAGGAACACCATGTTGCCGAGCAGATGCCAGATGTCGCCATGCAGGAACATGTAGGAGAGCAACGTCAGCGGCTCGGGAAACGGAAGCGCGGAGGCCGCACCATTGGGACACTCGGTGATCACCACCTGCGTGCCACGCAGCTCGGTCGGGACGATCCCGAAGTTCTTGGCGAAGGCGAGCGCCCCGCACGGGTCGACGTTCATCACGTCGCGCAGCTGGAACAGGAAGAAGACCGCGGCGTTGATCAGGATGAGACCGAGCGTCACATATTGGAGCTTGATCGTTCGGATCGGATTCTCATCGTAGACGGGAACGAACATGGTCGGTGCCTCGGGCTCGAGTTGGATCGCCGATGCGATAATGACGCATGGAATGCGGCAAGGGAATATCCGAACGCAATTCAGCGATTCTGACCCGGCACCCAGAGTTGGTCGAGGCTGCCCTTGCCGTTGACGAAGCGGCTCATCACGAAGAGCAGGTCGGAGAGCCGGTTCACGTACTTGATTCCGGCTGCGCTCACGTTTTCGCCCGGCTCGGCGGCAAGCGCCACGATCAGGCGCTCGGCGCGGCGCGTGACGGTGCGGGCGACGTGGAGCTGCGCGGCGGCCATGGTGCCTCCCGGCAGCACGAAGGAGCGCAGCGGCGCAAGCTCGGCGTTGAGCTCGTCGATATTGCCTTCGAGCCGGTCGACTTGGGCGTCGATGATCCGCAACGGCTCCCAATCGAGCTGCTGCCCGCGATCGGGCGTGCACAGGTCGGCACCCAGATCGAACAGATCATTCTGCACGGCGAGCAGGATCTCGGCGACGCGCGGTTGCTCATTGCCGAGCAGGAGCCGCGCCACGCCGATCTGGGCGTTGGCCTCGTCGACGGTGCCGTAGGCCTCGATCCGGCGGGCATATTTGGGCACGCGCTCGCCGGTGCCGAGCGCGGTATCACCCTTGTCGCCGGTCCGGGTGTAGATGCGGTTCAAGACGACCATCGTGACCTGCGCTCAGCTGCGTTGCTCTCAATCGAATGCGTACCCTAGTCGCACGCCGCCGCTGGTCAAGCCTCGGTTCCGCCCGCACAGGTCGGCATTGGACATGTGCTCGACGCCAGCAACCAGATTGAGCCGCTCGGATATCCGGACGCCGAGTGCGGCGCTCTCGCGAAAGCTCAGCTCGCAGCCATAGGAGGCGATGCCGGGCTCATCCAGCGGGCCGTCGTGCCAGGCGCCGCCAAAGCTCGCCTCGAGGAAGTACGCCGTGCCGAGCGGAACCTGCCAGGTGAGGCCTAGATAGAGCCGGCTGGTCTCGCCCTCCAGACTGAGATTGGCACCCAGATGCGGGCGCGGGGATAGCAGGATATCGAATGCGCCGGCGCCAGCGGGCCGGGCGAGCGGGGCCAGCAGGATCTCGGCCCCGAGGTCGAGCCCGCTTTCGCTGCCGCCCGGCTCCAGATTGTGATCGAGGATGGCGAGCCGCAGCTCGGAGAGGAAGCCGGAGCTGCCGGCTCGAGCGCTCGGCGGGCCTGCGATTGCCAGCAAGACCGCCAACGGCAGCGCGACGAGGCGGAGCGTTTGCGATTCCAGTCCCATGGCCAGCCCTGCCGCTTGCCTGCGCCACCAGGGAACGAGAGTGCGCCAGAGTGCCGACATCAATGGCGGACGAACGGGTAAGGAAAGGTAAACGGGAATTCCATTGCCCCCAACCCCCACACCCGTCATCCCGTACGCGTGCCGGCCTCTCACGGCCGTCGGCACACCAGCACAGCCCCGGCACACGAGCCGGGACGACGGCTGTGGGGCTACATGGGCAAGGAAGCCCAAGTCCAAGCTGGCAGGCTCGCTCAAGTGGGCGGGCGCGAGGACAGGTAGAGCGCCGTCATGATGACGATGATCGCCAGGAACTGCAGCCCGACGCGCCAGCGCATCAGCTTCTGGCTCAGGTTGGGGCTGCCGGCGCGCGACATGTTGACGAGGCCGAGCACGAGCACGATCGCGACCGCGCCGACGGCAACATAGGTCAGTGAGTTGGCGAAGACCTGCATTGATCGCTCCGGCGAGCCCACATGGTTCCAGGAATGCTCGAGTATGCACGGTTGTCAGCGGTGCGTCCCCCTTTTCCTTCGGCAAAAATGGGACCTTGCGATCACGAGCGAGCGATCAGGGCGTCCGAGATCGGGCGCGGCAGGAAACGTTTTCCCATGGCGGCGAGGTAGGTCGGCACCGTCACGTAATAGCGTTGCTTGGGTCGAGTGCTCTCGACCGCGTGCCGCAGCTTTTCGGCCACGGCCTGCGGTGGCAGCTTCCAGGTCTGCTTGCCGCCCGCCAGCATGCCGGCAAGCCTCGCCTCGTACTCCTTGCGGTAGGTCGAGCCCGCGATCGCCACGTTGCGCTTCAAGGCGTCGATGGCGTGCTCGAGGAAGCGCGTGTCGATCGGTCCCGGCTCGATGATCGAGATGCGGATGCCGGGCGCGACGATCGCCAGCTCGTGGCGCATGGCGTCGGTCAGCGCTTCGAGCGCGTGCTTGGAGGCATTGTAGGCGCCGCGCCAGGGTGGCGAGATGAAGCCGAGGACGGAGGAGCACTGGACGATGCGGCCTTCACCATTGGCGCGCATCGCGGGCAGGATGCGGCGCGTCAGGTCGTGCCAGGAAAACAGGTTCACCTCGAACTGGGCTCTGAGCACGTCGAGCGTCAGGTCCTCGACTGCGCCCGGCTGGCCATAGGCGGCATTGTTGAAGAGGGCGAAGAGCTTGCCGTCGGTGCGCGCGAGCGCGGCCTCGGCGCAGGCGGCGACGGAGGCCCCATCCATCAGCTCGAGCGGCAGCGCTTCCAGCCCCTCGCGCTCGAGCATGGCGAGATCCTCGGGCCGCCGCGCCGTCGCCAGCACCCGCCAGCCGCGCTTGCGCATCAGTCGCGCGGAGGCAAGGCCGATGCCCGAGGAGCAGCCGGTGATCAGGATCGAGCGCTGCTCGGGATTGCGGGTCGTGGTCATGTCCGATCGTGTAGCTCAGTGGCGCAATGAAGGGAACGAGCACTGTCGGGCTTCTCCACTTCATGGGCATAACAATTTGATCTAAATGCAATAAACCGTAACCCGATCGACACATGTTTGCCGTATTCCAGCGGCGGTAGTCAGCTTCGCAAGCGGGCCTTCGGTTGCCCACGGGGTCTGTTTCCTCGATCAGCCGGGTGCTCGGCAGTCAGTCCAGTCAGGGGGAGGCGCTGATGCGTGCTTTCAAGTTTCTGCTCGTTGCAGCGGTCGGGACCGCGGCGTCGTGTGCAGCCGTCGCAGCTCGAGCGGCCGATCTCGGCGGCGATCCGGTGTTCGAGGATCAGGCCATTCCGCTGCCGCAGGCCTATCTGCGGCCCTGGTACGTGGGCGTCCGGGGCGGCGCGTCCTGGCTCGGCGACACCAACTACGATGCGCTCGGTGGCAACGTCGACAACAGCTACGACACCGGCTACTTTTTCGGTGGCATGGTCGGCTATGATTTCAACGGTGGCGGACCAGGCTTCCGGGCCGAAGCCGAGCTCGCCTATCTCCAGGCCGATATCGATACCCAGCGCCTCGGTGGAAAGACCTTCAACGGCGCAGGCGCGACCGGGGATACGTCCGTGCTCGCGGGCTTTGCCTCGCTCTACTACGATCTGCCGTTCTCGTCGGGCATCACCCCCTTCGTCGGCGCCGGTATCGGCCTTGCCAATGTCGATCTCGAGGACCACGGCGTCAAAGGCGCCGGCACCTTCATGGAGGACAGCGCCAACGCGTTCGCCTGGCACCTGACGGCGGGCGCCGACATCGCCATGACCGACCAGGCTTCCCTCGAGCTCGGCTACCGCTATCTGGCCGTCGAGGGTGTCGATCTCATTTCGGTCGACGGCACCGGCAACACGGTCGATCTGAACAGCCATCTGTTGTTTGCGGGCGTCAAGTACAGGTTCTGATGCGGCCTCGAAGACGGCTTCGTGTAGGGCGGATTAGGCGCGGATGCGCCGTAATCCGCCGCCACGGTCTCATCGCCTGTCGGCGGCGGAACACGCTTCGCTGTTCCGCCCTACGAGCCACGAGCCCTCCCTAAGCACTCCCGATCAATATCCCCGCCGCGAATACGATCAGGCCGCCCAGCACCACCTCGAAGGCGGCTTGCAGGAAGCGGGTGTCCATGTAGCGGGAGCGGATCCAGGCGATCGCCCACAGCTCGATCAGCACGACGGCGGCCGCAATGCCGGTGGCGGTCCAGAAATCAGGGATCAGGTAGGGCAGCGTGTGGCCGATGCCGCCGAGCATGGTCATCATTCCGGTGACGCCGCCACGCAGCCAGGGATGGCCGCGGCCGGTGAGCGAGCCGTCGTCCGACATCGCCTCGGCAAATCCCATCGAGACGCCGGCGCCGACCGAGGCCGCCATGCCGACCAGGAACGTCTGCCAGGGATCGTGGGTCGCAAAAGCCGCCGCGAACAGCGGCGCGAGCGTGGAGACCGAGCCGTCCATCAGGCCAGCGAGGCCCGGCTGCACGATCTGCAGCACGAACATGCGCTTGCGGATCGCCTCCTCCTCGTCGCGGGCGTCCCGCGTCAGGTGCTCGGAGGAGAGCTTCTCGGCGAGGCTCTCGTGCTCGCGCTCGGCGGCAGCGAGATCGCCGAGCAGCTTCCGCATGCTCGCGTCGGTCGTGCGCTCCAGCGCCTTCTCGTAGAACTTGCGTGTCTCGTACTCGATCGCCTCGGCCTGCTTGCGGACGGTTTCGAGGCCGAGCGGGCGCACCATCCAGAGCGGGTTGAGCTTGACGAAGCCCTTCACGTCCTGGCGGCGCACCAGGGGAATGTGCTCGCCGAACTTCTTGCGGTGCAGGTCGATCAGCCAGCGGCGGTGCTCGTTCTCCTCCTCGGCCATGTCGATGAAAACCTTGGTCGAGGCCGGAAAGCTCTCTTTCAGGCCGTCGGCATAATCCGCGTAGATGCGGGCGTGCTCCTCCTCGAGGCTGATGGCGAGCGCCAGGATTTCCTGCTCGGACAGTTCGGAAAAGCTCTTCACGCGAGATGCCCCTTTCGTGCGGGCTGTGCGGTCGGGGTTAGAATAATTCTAATTCCTGTTGGGGCAAGCGGTAATGAACTCGTCGTGAGACGGCTGCGGAGGCAGGCCAATGGCGCTATGATGGTTGCGTCATCGCCCAACGAGCGTCCGCCCCGCCCATGAGCTTCTACGATTCACTGCTCGATCGCATCGGCCGCCACATTGCCGGGCAACTCCAGGAGGTGTCTAGCGGCTACATGCCGTTCACGCCATCCGACCCGGACACGCTGCGCCGGACGTTGCAGCCCTGTGATGTGCTGCTGATCGAGGGCAACCAGCATATCTCCAATGTCATCAAGTACCTCACCCAATCGACCTGGTCGCACGCAACGCTCTACGTCGGCGATGTGTTCAGCTATCCCGATGCCGAATCCGGCGAGCGCAATGTGCTGATCGAGGCCAATCTCGGCCAAGGCGTGATCGCCGCGCCGCTCGCCAAGTACCAGACCTACAATACGCGCATCTGCCGGCCGGTCGGCCTCACGGAGGAGGACGGGCAGAAGGTCATCGCCTATGCAAGGTCGCATGTCGGGGATATGTACGACACGCGTAACATCTTGGATCTGGCGCGATACCTGCTGCCGACGCCGCCGGTGCCTGTGCGTTGGCGCCGGCGGATGCTGGCGCTGGGCTCGGGCGAGCCGACACGGGCGATCTGCTCCTCGCTGATCGCCCAGGCTTTCCAATCGGTGCGCTATCCGGTGTTGCCCAAGGTCGAGCGGATGGCGATCAAGCGGCGCGGCGAGACCGTCTACACGCGGCGCGAGATCGTCCACATCCGCCATCACAGCCTCTATGCGCCGCGCGATTTCGACCTCTCGCCCTATTTCCGGATCGTCAAGCCCGGCATCGAGGAGGCGTTCGACTACCGCGCGCTCGCGTGGTCGGCGGCGCCAGCGAGCGAAGGCGCGATCGGGCAGGGCCGGATCGTGCATGACAAGCCGGTGAAGGGAGCCTCGGCTTTTGCCGGTCCTAGCGGCGCGCCCAAGGGCTCGCGGGAGGATCCCGGCGGTTGGGGCGAGGAGTGAACGCCGGCTCGCCCAGGCCGGTAGCGCTTTGCCGCCGAGCCGCTATGATGGGCGAATTGCCGGCAACGGGCCGGATCGCGAGGATTGCCTGTGCACGGACGCCGGATCGTTCTCATCATCGGCGGCGGCATCGCCGCC
>JANPDA010000041.1:0-5961 GCA_031431235.1 Hyphomicrobiaceae bacterium | reverse complement strand
TGTGCCGATCGATATTCGCATCCAGCCCGAATAGCAAGGTCAAACTGGCCGCGGTCGGATCCGCGATCGGCTCAGCCTGCGCTCCGTCACCGGCGGAGCGTGGCGGTTTGGAGTCAAGTGGGCACCACAGGCTATGGGCAGCACTCCTTGCCGACTCGGAAAAAAAAAGAACGCGCGGCCGCACGTGGCTCGATCAGGCCCGCCGCCGCCAGCTTGGTGAGCGCACCCAGCGTGGACGGATCGAGCACATCGGGGCGGGCGTGGGCGTGGCGCAATTGCAGAAACTGCGCGATGAACTCGAGGTCGACGAGGCCGCCACGGACCTGCTTCAGATCCCAGAGATCGCTCGATCCCTTCTGGGCGGCGATCCGCTCGCGCATCTCGCGCACGTCGGACGGTTCCGGGTGATCGATGGTGGCGGTGCTTGAACGAACAAGCAAACCGTGATCAAAGGGTCGACCGCACGCTGGTTCAGAGCGTGCGGTCGGGAACTATCCGATAAGCCGGTCGCTGGGGTGCGACGGCAGCCGTGCTGAATCAGGGTTCGCGTCGCTCGTCAAGGCGCCATCCGCACTCCCGCGACCTTTCAAGCCGCCTCCGGGTGCATGAAAGGACGCAGACGCATGGTCACCAGGAAAACGACCCCACCCGATCGCATCCGTGGCTTCAACTCGCTCGCCGACCACGAGGCATCCGCCACTGACGGCCACGTCAAGATTGGTGACATCGACGGCTACCCTCTGCGTCGTATTTGGCACGACGGTGAGTGGTGGCACTCGGTGGTCGATGTCGTCGGCGCGCTGACCGAGAGCGACAATCCATCTACCTACTGGCGCGTGCTAAAGAAGCGGCTCAAAGACGATGGCGCCGACGAGGCCGTTACAAATTGTAACGCCCTTGCCCTGCCAACCGAGGGTGGCGCGCAGAAGACTGACTGCGCGACTACTGAGAACCTGTTCCGCATCATCCAGTCGGTCCCATCCAAGCGCGCAGAGCCGATCAAACGCTACCTCGCCATGGCAGGCGCCGAGCGCATCATGGACACCGCTCAGCCATCAAGGCTCATTGACAGGGCGATCGACAACTACCGCAAGAAGGGACGTGATGAGGAGTGGATCGACGGCCGGCTGCAGAACATTTCTGCTCGCAACGAGCTGACCGACGAGTGGAAGAACCGGGGCGCCGAAGGCGTGAAAGCGGCACCGATCACGGCCGCCATGAGCAAGGAGATGCTAGGCGTGACCCCCGCTCAGCACCGCGAGCTGAAGGGCCTCGACGAGGTCGAGCAGAAAACTGAATTACGGGACCACATGGACAATCTCGAGTTGGCAGTCACGACACTTGGCGAGCGTGCAGCGAAAGAGATTGTCAAAGCGAAGAATACCAAAACCTTCGACGAGACCAAGGCGGCGTCACTGATTGGAGCAAAGGTTGCCGGTGACGCAGCGCGAAAAATCGAGGAAGAAATTGGTCGTCCAATCGCCAACAAGAGCAACTTCTTGCCAGTGCCGAGCGAGGCTCGGGCGCTCGCTCCTCCAGCGGCGCCAAAGTCCAAGCGGGTGACAAAGAAGAAATAGGCTCAGAGCGAGCGGTCACCCTACACGCCAACCGCCGCTCGTGTCCATCTGTCCTAAGTCAAGCCCCTTGATTGTCCCAATTAGGACAGAACCAAAATTCGGCTCACTTGATATTTACTCCTCACGCATCGTTTTTCTAGCGGCATTGCCATGCTGGTATTTTCATTTTGCAAATTGGTTAACGCCGATATACTAGGCAACATCCCTAAGTAGTTACCGAAGTATGTCGGGATGCGTCGAATGTAGCCTACCGCACGATCTCCTCGAACAGGGCATGCACCGCCTGGTGCTGCTCGGCGAGGTCGGCCTCGAGGCGCGTGAGGTCTGGCACCTCGCCTGCACGCGCGAGCTGGGACTTCAGGCCGTCGGGCGCGGCTTCGGGCCGGAAGCGCCCATCGAAGCAGAGCCGGATGATCTGGGTGAGGCTGCCGAGCAGCCGCGCTGCCCCGGTCAGCACCTCGGCCGCACGCGGCTCGATCAGGCCCGCCGCCGCCAGCTTGGTGAGCGCACCCAGCGTGGAAGGATCGAGCACATCGGGGCGGGCGTGGGCGTGGCGCAACTGCAGAAACTGCGCGATGAACTCGAGGTCGACGAGGCCGCCACGGACCTGCTTCAGATCCCAGAGATCGCTCGATCCCTTCTGGGCGGCGATCCGCTCGCGCATCTCGCGCACGTCGGCGGCGAGCGGCACGGGCTCGCGCGGCGTCGTCAGCACCTCGCCGATGGTGCGATCGATCACGGCGCATAGCGCTTCGGGGCCGGTCAACACGCGCGCCCGCGTCAGCGCCATGTGCTCCCAGGTCCAGGCGGCCTCGCGCTGGTAGGCGATGAAGCTCTCCAGGTGGCTCGCGACCGGGCCCGAGGTGCCCGAGGGCCTCAGCCGCATGTCGACAGCGTAGAGACTGCCCTCGGCGGTCGGCGCGGTGATGGCCGAGATCAGGCGTTGCGTCAGCCGGGCGTAGTATTGCTGGCTGGCGAGTGGCTTTGCCCCCGACGACTGGGTGGTGGCGGCTGGATAGTCGTAGACGACGATCAGATCGAGATCGGAGTTGGCCGTCATCTCGCGCCCGCCCAGCTTGCCCATGGCGAGCACCGCGGCGGCGCCGCCCTCGATCCGGCCATGCTGGCGCTCGAGCTCGGTTTCGACCGCGTGCTGCAATTCGGCGATCAGCGTGCCGGCCAGGGTCGCATAGGCACCGCCCGCCCGCTCCGCCGCGATCGTACCCGAGAGCACGCGCACACCGATCAGGAAGGCCTGCTCGTTGCCGACGACTCGCGAGCGATCGAGCTTCTCCTGCACGTCGCCCGCCGACTGCAGCTCCGATCGGATCCGCGCCGTGAGGTCCTCGGCTGTCGGCTCGGTGCCGAAGAAACCCGGATCGAGCACGGCATCGAGGATGCGGGCGCGCCGGCCGAGAATGCGGGCGAGCCGTGGTGCGGTGCCAATGATGTCGGCGATGAGCCTGAGCAGGCTCGGATTGGTCCGCAGCAGCGAGAACAGCTGCACGCCTGCCGGCAGCTCGGCGAGAAACCGGTCGAAGGTCTGGAGCGCGGCGGATGGGTCGGCAGTGGCAGCGAGTGCTTCGAGCAGCACCGGCTGGAATTCGGTCAAGCGCTCACGCGCGCGCGCGCTGCGCATGGCCGGGTAGCGGCCGAAGTGCCAGTCCTTGACGGTCTGGATCACGGCGGAAGGTTCGCGATAGCCCATCCGCCGCAACGTCTCCACGGTCGCGGGATCGTCCCCGTCGCCCGTGAACATCAGGTTGCCGCCCGCCCGCGTCAACTCGGGCACGTTCTCGAACAGCGCGCCATAGTGGCGCTGCACGGTCTCGAGCTCGCGGCGCAGGCGAGTGCTGAATTGCTCGACCGTCGCAAAGCCGCTGAAGCGCACCACGCGCTCGAGCTTGACGGGATCGGTGGGAAGGGTCTGCGTCTGCTCGTCGGCGATCATCTGCAGGCGATGCTCGATGGTGCGCAGGAACTCATAGGCACGGCCGAGCTCGCCGGCGGTCCCGGCGGTGATCCAATCGCGGCGGCTGAGCCGGTCGAGCGTCTCGAGCGTTGCCCGGGTCCGCAGATCCCGTTGCCTACCGCCCGCGATCAACTGTTGCGTTTGGGCGAAGAACTCGATCTCGCGGATGCCACCTCGGCCGAGCTTGATGTTGTGGCCCGCGACCCCGATCGTGCCGAACCCCTTGAAGGCGTGGATCTGGCGCTTCATGGCGTGAATGTCGGAGATCGCGGCGAAATCCAGATACTTGCGCCAGACATAGGGCGCGAGCTCGCGCAGGAATGCTTCGCCCGCGGCGATGTCGCCGGCAACGGCGCGGGCCTTGATGAGGGCGGCCCGCTCCCAGTTCTGCCCGACGCTCTCGTAGTAGTTGATGGCGGCGGCCGTCGAAAGCGCGACCTGGGTGGCACCGGGATCGGGGCGCAGCCGCAGATCGGTGCGGAAGACATAGCCCTCGGGTGTGCGCTCCTGCATCAGCCGCACCAGGTCGCGGGTCAGCCGCACGAACAAGGTTTCCGGCTCGAGGCCGTCGCGCAGCCGCGCGCGCCCACGCTCGAAGAAAACGATCAGGTCGATGTCGCTCGAATAGTTGAGCTCGGCCGCGCCATGCTTGCCCATGCCGAGCACGATGTAGCCCGAGCCTGCCTCCGGGCGCGCCGGATCGGCCGGCACCAGGTCGCCCGCGGTCGCGGCCAGCCGCATGAGGAAGCGCACCGCTCGGGTCAGCGCCTGGTCCGCAACCTCGGTGATCGCCGCCGTCACGCGCATGATCGGCCAAACAGCAGAGAGGTCGGCGAGGGCAATCAGGAGCGCGGCCTCGGTCTTGTAGCGACGCAGCGCCTGCATCGCGTCCGGCTTGCTCTGGGCCGCGGCGACCTCGGCCTCGAGCACGGCGCCGAGGTCGGCGAGGCGCAATTCGGGTGCCGTCGAAAGGGCTGCCGCCAGCCAGTGCGGGCGCCTGAGGACGAGGCTCGTCAGATAGGGCGAGCAACCGAACACGCCCGCGAGCAACGCACGCACTTGCGGCTGGCGCGCGAGGCCGGCAAGCGGCAGGAGCTGCTCGTCGGCGGCGATGCGCTCCTCGAGGTCGGCGAAGGCGCGCGCGACGGCGGCCGGGTCATGCGGCAACGGCGCCGTGGTGATCCGATTGGACAGAGGCCCTGCATTCTGGTCGACTGCTTCCGTCATTGTGCCGCCATGGCCACACGCAGGTGCGGCTCGCACCCCTCAGCCGCCATGTTGGGGCGATGCGAGCGGCAGCGCAATGGTGACGCGCAAACCCGGCCCATTGTCCTCGAGCCTCACGCTGCCGCCGTGCAGGCGCGCGACGGCGGCGACGAGACTTAGGCCGAGGCCGCTGCCGGGGCGGGTGCGGCTCGTCTCCAGGCGCACGAAGCGCTTCAGCGCCCGCTCCCGGTCCTGCTGGGGAATGCCGGGGCCGCAATCGGCGACGGTGAGAATTGCCGCGTCGCCCTCGCGCCCGAGCGACACGGTGACCTTGCCGCCCGTAGCTTGGGTCGAGGACGGAGACCCAACGCCAGCAGCACGGCCCATGTCGGGCCCACCGCCATACTTGATCGCGTTCTCGATCAGGTTGGCGATCGCCTGGGTGATCAGCTGGCGGTCGGCCTGCACCATGATCGTGCCCCCGATCCGGGTCTCGAGCCGCAATCCGGCTTCCTCCACGAGCGGCTCGTAGAGCTCGGCCGCATCGCGCACGATCCCGGTCAGGTCGAGGAGGCCGAGGTTGTCGCGTGCGGCGCCGGCTTCGAGCCGCGCAATGCTGAGCAGCGCATTGAAGGTGCGCATCAGGTCGTCGGCTTCCTCGATGCTGCCTTCGAGCGCGGCGCGATACTCGACGACGCCGCCGCCATCGCGCAGCGCCTGCTCGGCCCGATTGCGCAGGCGGTTGATCGGCGTTTTCAGATCGTGGGCGATATTGTCGGACACTTCCCGCAAGCCCGCCATCAGCTCCTCGATGCGAGCAAGCATCAGATTGAGGCTCGAGGCCAGCCGATCGAGCTCGTCGCCCACCCCGCTGACCGGCACCCGGCCGGTGAGGTCGCCGGCCATGATGAGACGGCTCGCGGCGCTCATCCCGTCGATGCGGCGCAGCAGCCGCCGGCTCGCCAGCACGCCGCCGCCAAGTCCCAACAGGCCGATCAGCGCAAGGCCGATCAGGAAGGTGCGGCGGGCGTCCTCGGCAAAGCTGCGCTGATCCTCGATGTCGCGGCCAACGACGAGGATGTACTTGCCCGGGATCTCGATGCTGACGCCGGCCGCAAGCCTCGGCGCGCTCTCGCCGGAGCCGGGTGGGCGGTAGTGGAAGAGGCCGCTCGTGCCGTTCGCCGCCAGCTCGATCGGCAGACCTTC
>JANPDA010000040.1:0-6838 GCA_031431235.1 Hyphomicrobiaceae bacterium | reverse complement strand
GTGAAGCTTGGCCGCGTCGCCGGGCAATTCGCCAAGCCGCGTTCCTCAGGGACCGAAGAGCTGAACGGCAAGTCGCTGCCGAGCTATCGCGGCGACATCGTCAACGGTCCCGAGTTCACGCCCGAAGCCCGCATTCCCGATCCGCGCCGCCAGCTCGAGGCCTATCGCCAGTCGGCCGCGACCATCAACCTGCTGCGCGCGTTTGCCAGCGGGGGCTATGCGAGCCTCGACAACGTCCACCGCTGGTATCTCGACTACTCCAAGGACAGCCCGCACGCCCAGCACTACAAGGAGCTGGCAGGGCGGATCTCCGAGACGCTCGATTTCATGCGCGCCTGTGGCCTGACGTCGGCCAACACCCCGCAATTGAAGACGACGCAATTCTTCACCAGCCACGAGGCGCTGCTGCTCGGCTTCGAGCAGGCGTTGACCCGCGTCGATTCCACGACCGGTGATTGGTACGGCCTCTCGGGCCACATGCTCTGGATCGGCGATCGCACGCGCCAGCTCGACCATGCCCACGTCGAGTATTGCCGCGGCATCGAGAACCCGCTCGGCCTCAAATGCGGTCCCTCGCTCGAGCCCGACGGTCTGTTGCAGCTGCTCGATGTCCTCGACCCCGCCAACGAGCCCGGACGGATGACGCTGATTTGCCGGTTCGGCGACGACAAGGTCGAGCAGCACCTGCCCAAGCTGATCCGGGCGGTGAAGAAGGCGGGCCGGTCCGTCGTCTGGTCGTGCGATCCCATGCACGGCAACACGCTTTCTGCCGCAACCGGCTACAAGACCCGCCCCTTCGATCGCATCCTCAGCGAGGTGCAGCGCTTCTTCGACGTGCATGGCGCCGAGGGCACGCATCCAGGCGGCGTGCACCTGGAGATGACGGGCAAGAACGTGACCGAATGCACCGGCGGCGCGCAGGCGGTAACGGAGGCTGATCTTTCGAGCCGCTACCACACCCATTGCGATCCCCGACTCAACGCCGATCAGTCGCTCGAGATCGCCTTCATCATTGCCGAGCGACTTCGCGCCGAGCGCAAGGGAGCGGAGGCGCGCCTCAGCCGCGCCACGGCATAGAGCACTTTCCGGCGAAGTGGATGCCGGTTCGCCGAAAGAAAGTGCGACAACTCGGGAATCTGGAGCGGTTTCCCGCTTCGACTGAAGCGGAAACCGCTCTAGGCTCAATCGGTCCCCATGGGTTTGCCGAATTGTCGGCAATTCACGGATTGGCAGGAGGTGATGGATGGCGTCTGCTGGCAGAACGCTGCAGTTTGCGGCCACGGGAGGCCAGCATCAGCCGAGCCCCAAGGACTTCGAGGGCGCGACCGCCTTTCCGATGCCGGTCAACCGGTTCCTCGCGGGCGACTACCTGCGTCGCGCCGACGTGGTGCTGAGCCGAAAATCGGGCAATCCCTATTCCTTCCTCATTCGCTGGTCGACCTCGAGCCTCTTCTCCCATGCAGCGCTCGTCTTCCATGTGCGCGACCACGAGGACGG
Organism: Hyphomicrobiaceae bacterium; assembly: GCA_031431235.1. GTDB lineage: Bacteria > Pseudomonadota > Alphaproteobacteria > Rhizobiales > Hyphomicrobiaceae > JANNSW01. Next base: position 5,341 of record JANPDA010000040.1, on the reverse strand, counting down.
CTTCAACAACAACTTCATCATCGAGGCCGGCACCAGCGGCGTCGACATCACCAACCTGCGCGACTATTGCCGCGACCCGCACTACACCGTCGGCATCAAGCGCATGAGCAAGGACTGGTTCGGCGACGACCTGCAGCGCTTCGTGCGCGGGCACCTGCTCGACCACATCAAGGACGAGTACGACTATTGGCGCGCCTTCACGCTTGCGCGTGCTCTCATTCGCAGCGCCTTTTCCCGTAACGATCGGCCATTCCAGTCGAACGAGAAATCCAAGCCCCGCAGCTGGGTCCGCATCCGCCGCGGCCAGAATGCCAACGAGTTCATCTGCTCCGGGCTGGTGCAGTACGGCTACTTCAACGCCCTCTACAAGCTCTACAAGGCGAGCCTCAAGGGCACGCCCGGCGGCGAGGAGGCGCGGGAAGCCCTCCAGGAGGTCGAAGCCGGTCGCGGCTGGCGCGCGCTCGACGGCTCGATGCTGCGCGATGTGCTGTTTTCCAAGGAGCTCGAGGATGCCCTCGACCTCGGCGAGGACGGCCGTTTCAAGAATTTCCGGGGCATGCGCCGGTTCTGGAATGCGATCCACGCTACCTCACCTCGCGATATCGAGGAGACCGAGAAGCTCGAATGGCTCTACCTGATCCGTGGCGGCATGGCCTATCGCGTGACCTCGCTCGAAGACGTCCGCGACGTGATGAAGGGCAGAATCGTGATCCCCTTCGACGAGGCCGACGTGTAGCGGGCGGCACTCGTGGGCTGAAGCACTTTCCGGCGAAGTGGGTCCGGTTCGCCGAAAGAAAGGGCGACAAATCGAGAATCTAGAGCGGTTTCCAGGTTCAACCGCAGTGGAAACCGCTCCGGTGACTTTCGTGAGGGAGATCCCATGTCCGAGCCGCGCCCGCCGAAATCCTTTCCCGTCTCCTGGGACCAGTTCCATCGCGATGCCCGCGCGCTTGCCTGGCGCCTCGCCGACAAGGGCCCGGGCGGTGAGCCGTTCCAGGCGATCGTCTCGATCACCCGCGGCGGCCTGGTGCCGGCCGCCATCATCGCCCGCGAGCTCGGGCTGCGCTTGATCGAGACGGTCTGCATCGCCAGCTATCACGACTACGACAGCCAAGGCGAGCTGCGCGTCCTCAAGGACGTCTCACCGGCGATCAAGGCGATCGGCGGCGGCAAGGGCCGCGGCGTGCTGGTGGTCGACGACCTGACCGACACCGGCAAGACCGCCAAGATCGTGCGCGCCATGTTGCCGGACGCCCATTTCGCGACCATCTACGCCAAGCCTCTCGGCGTGCCGCTGATCGACACCTTCGTCACCGAGGTCTCGCAGGACACCTGGATCTACTTCCCCTGGGACATGGGCCTCGCCTACCAGGAGCCGATCGCCAAGGGCACGGCAGGGTAGTGTTCCGTCCCATTCATTCGATTCCGGCGAAGCCGGATCAATGAATGAAAAGAGGGAACACTAGCCGCCCGGACGGACGGCCGAGACGCGCAGCGTCTGTCCGTCATTGGCGACCTCGACCGTGAAGAATTGGCGCGCGAGCACGGCGCTGACGACACCGTTGTAGCCCTCACGCTCGCTGACCGACGCGCCGCCGAGCTGCAGCACCGGCTGTCCGCCTTCCTCGAGCACGCGCCCACCGCCCGAGATATTGAACGAGAAGCCGATCCCCTTGGCGACCATGGTGAAATCACTGGGCTCTTGCGCATTGAGCGTGCGATCGATCCAGGTGCACTCGCCCGAGCCAGGCTTGGCGACCGATCCGGGCTGGTTGGCCGGGCGGAAGCGGATCTTCACATAGGTGCCGGTCTGACCTCCGATGATGAGCTCGAAACGGGCCTCGATCGTCATGTTGGGGCCGCCACGGCAAAGCAACGGATAGCTCTGCGCCTGAGCTGCCGTCGGGATGGCGAGAGCGAGTGCCGCCAAACCCAGAATCGAGACACCGCGCCACATGGGACCACCTCTCAGGCCGATCGGACAACATCGCCGTCGGTGGCTGCCACAATAGAGCATTCTCCGACGAGGTGGCCACCGGCCCGTCGAAAGAAAATGCGGCAAAACAAGAACCTGGTATCCCTCATCGCCAGTGAGCAGGTCACAACACCCATCCCCCCACGTCATTCCCGCGCAGGCGGGAATCCAGACGAGCAGCTGATGTCGCGTGGAGAATTGGCTGGATGCCTGCCGCCGCGGCTTGACCAAGGCCGGATTTGTCGCGTTTGTCCTGCCCATGGCCGCGGCGGAAGGGCCGGCGCCGGATCGCGCCATTCACCCCGAAAGAAAATTTTTGCCCGTCTATGACGTTCAATCGACGACTCCGACGCGGACCGGATGCATATTGAGAGATGTGTGCTCGACTTGCTCGAAGCTCGCATGGCGGTTGGCGGCGCGATCACGATCGAGACGTTTCCCGCCAAGTGCACGCTGGCCGGAAAATGAGGGTTGGCATCATGAGGACCGCGACATCAGGCGAGCTGTCCCGATCGTCGCCTTGATCTGCCTAGGCGGGGGGATGACGACGCGGGGCAGAGCAGCGTGGCAGGGAAATTATCGTACTGTCCCGGGTTTCGGCGCGTCGCGCTCGATCGATCGAGCGGAGCTCCGATCAGGGGCGACGACCGGCAGGGCGAGGCCCGCCTGGCGAAGTCCGTCATAGAGGTGCTCGCGATCGCCCGAGGTCGCAAAGGGCAGGACCTCGAGCGTCCGGCCATCGAGAAACCTTCCCGCTTTCCGCAACTCTTCGAGCATGCGCCCGGCTTCCCCAACCTGCCCGAGCTTGGCGTGCGTGGCCGTGGCGACGAGCTGCGCCAGCCACCAATCGGGCCGCGTCTGCAGGACGAGGCCCGCATGCTCCAGCGCTGCCGCGTATCGCGCCGCCAGATAATGGGCGAGCGCAAGGCCGAAATGCCGATAGAACCTCGAGGGATCCTGTGGGTTGAGGCGGACGGCCCGCTCGTTGAGTCGCACCGATTCATCGCTTCTGCCCTGCCAGGCCAGCACCGTGCCCATCGAGCCGATGGCGATCGAGCAATTCGGATTGATTTCGAGCGCTCGCTTCAACGAGGCCATCGCCCGGTCGTGCTCCCCGCGCATCAGATGGGCCATCTCCATCGCCCAATGGCAGTATTCATCCGCGCGATCCACCGCGATCGCTGCCCGCGCATGGGTATGGACGCGACCGACGAGCTCGGCATTCCAGGGCCGATAGCCCATGTAGGCCTGATGGTAGAGGGCTGCGGCGATCATGCGATCGGCAATCGACCTGCTGCCGCCGATCGCATGGGCCCGCTCGGCGAGCGCGAGGCACGTTGCAAGAGAATCCGCGCTCATGGCCAAGAGCTGCTGCCAGGCTCGCGCAAGCAGTCGCGATGGTCGCGCCAGCGAGCCGTCCTCGAGCGAGGCGAGCCGGCCTTCGTTCAGGATGACCTGGGTCTGCACGGAGGCCACGACACTTGCCGTCACCTCGTCCAGTTGGTCGAACAGATCCGCGTGCGGGCGGTCGATCTTGTCTGCCCAGATGTGGTGTCCGCTCACCGATTCGATCAGCTGGGCGGTCACCCTGATGCGCTGGCCCAGCTTGCGGACGCTGCCTTCGATGACATAGTCGGCATCGAGGTGCCGTCCGAGCTCGCGGATATCGACGGCTTGGCCCTTGAACCGGAACGCCGTGTTGCGCGCGATCACCTTCAGGGCCTGGATGCGGACGAGACCGCTGGTGATGTCCTCCGTCAATCCGTCCGCCAGCTCCTCCAGCTCTTCCGTCTTGCCCATCGGATCGAACGGCAGGACGGCGATCGAGGGTGTGTGCTCGTGCTCGCCGGGCAGGCTTGCAGGTGACACGGCAGCCTCGGTGGGGGGCGTCGGGACCGGCTCCGGCGGGGGAGGCACGGCGGCTGCCTCCTGCCTCGATCCATCCATGATCGATCGCCTGAGGGCCTCGGTCTTCTGGCCGGGCTTTGCCTGCAACTCGCGCTCGAGCGCGCGCCGGCAGAGCTCGTACTGTCGGAGCGCAAGCGGCGCCTCGCCGGCCGCCGCGAAGATCTTCATCAGCGTGCGATGGGCCGTCTCGCGCGCCGGATCGAGCGCGAGCAGCCGGTCGGCGGCGGCCCGGCGCGGCTCCCCGGTCTCCTCCGCGCACAGTCTTTCGAGCACGCCGACGGCGACGTTCCTCGAGGTCTCGCGCTCGTCGCGCAGCCAATCGGTGAAGGCCGCATCACGGATGCCGGCGTCGGCCAGCAGCTCGCCCCGGTAGAGCGCGTCGGCCCTGTGGAGGGCTTCGAGGTCGCCCGACCTCGCGAGCGTCCTCAGCTCGATCACGTCGATCTCCATGATTCTGCGGTTGAGCGCGACTCGAGAGCTCGCACTCGCCAGCACGTCCTCGCCGTAGGCCGACAGATCCTTGCGCAAGGCGACCAGCAATTGCCTGAGGCTGCCCTGGGCCTGCTCCTCGCCGCGGTCGCTCCACAGCAGACTGCTGATGCGCTCGCGCGTCGCGGTGGCCTGTGGCGAAAGCGCCAGAATGGCCAGCAATGCCTGTCCCTTGCGGGAGGAAACTGCGACTGGTTTGCCGTCCTGTGTGCAAACCTCGAACGGACCGAGAACGCGCAGCTTCAGCATCGGCGGCTCCCGCCCGGCGCAGCCCGCGATGGCGATTTCCCCTTCGACGGCAATGCTGCGACGGCCAAGTCCGCGCCCCTTGCGGATTTCACGCCGGATTGACGCCCGATTGACAACCGCAAGCCCGGGCGCGTCCTATCATGACCCTTGCGGGTAACAGGATCGAGCAGGTCGGAGGCGAGAGACCCGCGACGACTGCGCATGTCCTTCTCCGGGGCGGTATGCACCGCAGTGCCGTTGCGGCACGCCATCGTGCCGATCCGTGATACTACCTTCAGATTGATGAACAGTCGAGTTCAAGTGCGATCCGCCGCTGCATATTGTGAACGCGACGCGGGCGATCGGGCGGAAGGTCGAGACTTCGACTGCGCCGCTGCGTGATGGTCTGCCAGCTGAGCATAGCCCCGGCGGACCCGGTCGCTGCCGACCAGCCCGCTCCACCGACACCGCCCATTGCATCGCCGGCGGCATCCGCTTCGCAGCGTGTCGCCTGCCGGTGCCTGGCGGAAATCTTCCCTCGGATTGACGCTGCCGGACGGTTTTCCGGGCCATTGACGCGTTTCTCACGTCGCGATCACACGGCGTAGACTTCCGGATTCCGGCTCGTGGCATATTTCCAGCATACGCAGGAGTATCAGAGCATTGAAGCAGCCGAGTGGTTCGAATGATCACCCTGGCGAAACCGAACGCAGCCTCCTGCTCGAGAGTGTTCCAACACAA
>JANPDA010000039.1:0-2416 GCA_031431235.1 Hyphomicrobiaceae bacterium | reverse complement strand
CTGGTACTTCCGCTCGGCGGGCCGCCAGAAGACCGAGCGCTATGTCGGCCCCGTCACCGACAGGAGCATCAGCGATCGCATCGAGCGCTTTGCCGATCTCAAGTCCGACTTCCGCGAGCGCCAATCGCTCGTGCGCGGGCTCGTGGCATCCGGACTACCGGAGCCGGATTTCCTCTCCGGCCGCATCGTCGAGGCGAGGCCGATGAATGCCATGATCTTGCACCCCACTTTTCGATTGTGGGGTGCAAGATACACTTGCCCCCCACATCGGGCAAGTGGGGTGCACGAGGAGGGTTGCGCACACGAGCGCGCCCATCTCAAATCCGGGGTCAGACCCCATTCACTCCCGGGCCCCGACCGTGCTTCGATCATGAACAGTTTTGTAGGGCGGAATAGGCGCCCTTCGCGCCGTATTCCGCCGTGGCGGGTGCAGGCGCATCGAATTGGCGGGATACGCTTCGCTATCCCGCCCTACACGCTCAGCTACAGATGCCGCGCCCGTGGCCAAGATCCCGGATCGCCGCTGGCGCGGCGTCCGGGATGACGGGTGATGCCAGGATGTGTTTCTTGAGAGCGAAGCGTATTCCGCCAATTCGGTGCGCCTGCACCCGCCACGGCGGAATACGGCGCGAAGGGCGCCTCTCAAGAAACACATCGGTCGTGCGTTGATTCTGTTTGTTTTTTCATCTCGCCTCGGCGGGTGCTGGAGAAAGTGTGTAGCCGAGGGTTGCGGCGCGTCGGGAGAGGTGGCTCAGCGTGCGCTCGCGATAGCGCGCCTCCTCGGCGGCCATGCCCTGGTCCACGTACACCATGCCCTTGGTGAGGGCGGCGTAGACGAGGCGGGCCAGCTTGTGGGCGGTGGCTTTGATGCCGCCCAGATTGCCGAGCCGCGCGCACTTGCGTCGCTGGTAGGCGCCGAGCGCCGACTGGCTGCTGCCGAGGCTCATGGCCGCCTGGCGCAAGGCCTGGCCAGCGCGGTTGACGCGCCGCCGCTCGCGACCTGGGAGGCGCCTGCCGCCCGAGATGCGCGTGCCAGGGCACAGGTTCAGCCACGACGCGAAGTGCTTCGCGCTGGGGAAGCGGCTGAGATCCGGCCCCGTCTCCGACAGCACTTTCAGCGCCGTCGTCACATCGATGCCGTCGATGCGCGTCAGATCAACACCGCTCGCGCGGAAGAGCCCCAGCCGCACATCGAAGCGCGGCGCCTTCCTCTGCCGGCCACGGCGCTTCGGCTTGCCCGGATCGCCGCCGTGTCGCGCAAGCTGTCCGAGCATCCGCTCGAGCTCGGCGTCGCATTCGACGAGCTGCGCCGCATAGGCATCATAGAGCGCCACCGCCTGCTTCAGGGCGAACAGGTGCTCGGGCCGCCACGTGCCCTCCAGAGCGCGCGCGATCTCCTGCTCGCTCGCATGGATGCGCGGACCCCGCAGCGCCGCGAGCCGCCGGCCGTCGCGCTCGCCGGCCAGAATTGCCCGGATGATGCACTGGCCCGTCTCCCCCACGATGTCGGAGATGACGTTTGCGAGTTGCATGTTCATCTGCGCCAGCGCCTTCTGCATATGCTGCACATGCCGGGCCTGGCTCGAAACCAGCATGTCGCGCTGACGCATGACAGCTCGAAGCGCACACACCTCCTCCGAAGGGCGGAAGGCGCCCCGCAACAGACCGTAGCTGCCCAGCTGCTGCAGCCACTGGCAATCGAGCACGTCACTCTTGCGGCCCGACACGTTCTTCACGTGCCGCGCGTTCACCAGCATGACGACGAAGCCGCGGGCTTCGAGCAGCTCGTAGAGCGGGATCCTATAGACCCCGGTGCTCTCCATCACCACCGTGTCGATCCCGCAACGTTGCAGCCAGTCGGCGAGCACGTTCAGATCCGCGGTGAAGCACCTGAACTCCCGGACGGGCTTGTCATCCCGGTCGGCCGGCACCGCCACGAAGTGCGATGCCGAGCCCACGTCGATGCCGGCACAGTTGGGATAGGCCAGCTCGAACGGGCTCTTCCTGCGCCGGCGGCGCTCGCCTGGCTTGCGCTCCCGCCTCGCACCCTGCACCGGCTGCGGCCCGCTCTCCCCGGCCGCCTCGACCTTCTCGACTCGCTTGCGTCCCATCTCGTGCTCCTTCATCCTGACAAAGGCGCCGCGCGAGATCGGGCTCGTCGTCTTATGCTCACTCTCTCAAGTGGGATGCCCGCTCGCGCGGAGCTCACCAGTGTCACCGACGCAGCCCAGGACCATGCTATTCCGCGGGTACGACGGCACCAGTGGGGCGTCGGTCATCCCCCGCGCGGCACGCCAAGTCTATCAGCATTCGGTATGGGGGCAGGAACCCGTTTCCTCAAACACGCATGCCGGCGCAGCCGGTTGAAGAGCTATTCCGCCCTACGTGCTGATTGATCACGGCATCGACCGCGTCC
>JANPDA010000038.1:0-15394 GCA_031431235.1 Hyphomicrobiaceae bacterium | reverse complement strand
AGGGCCGGGATCGCGATCTCCATCATAGCCGGTCGCTGTTGTTCAAGGAGACGTTCGACGATTTGACGATGGCGGCGGGCGACGTCAATGTGACCGACCGCATAACCGGGGGCACGCGGCTCGCGCTCGGCTACAGCTACGAGCAATGGCTGCTCGCCAAAGGGGCCACGACGATTGCGGACCTGCTCTCGGGCGCGTCGGCGTTCATTCCCGGCGATTCGGCGGCCGGCGGTCTCTATTCCCAGACGGTGTCGCTCGGAGTCGCTGTCGATCTCTCGCGGGCGCAAAGCGGCGGCGGAAACCTCGAGGACGAGGGGGGGACCGCACCTCCGGCATGGACTGGCCTGCACCTGGGCGGCGCGCTCGGCGCTTTGCGGCAGGACGCGGAGTGGACGACGACCGCCATCCCCTTCTTCGGCAGCTCGTTCCCTGTTTTCGACACGACCCGAGCCGATCTCGACGCGACGGGCGCATGGGTCGGCGGTTTCGCCGGCTATGACTGGCAACATGGTCCCCTGGTGCTCGGCATCGAGGCCGACGCCGGCAAGGCCAACGCCAATGAGACCGTGATCGGCATTCCTGGCACCAGCAGTGCGCAGGCACTCGCGGGGAGCCCGGATTCCGTCGTGCTGGAAGCCGACTTCGATGCGAGCCTGCGCTTGCGGGCCGGCATGTTGATCGATCCGAGCCTGCTCGCGTATGTGACCGCAGGCTTGGCCTGGCAGCAGGCGCAGACCCGCGTGAGCTGCTCGACCTCGGCTAGCTGGTGCAGTGTCGAGGACGCCTATCAGAGCCAAACCCACGCCCTCTCCGGTTGGACCGCCGGCGCCGGCCTGGAGGCGATGCTGGCGGACGGCCTCTTCCTGCGGGGCGAGTACCGCTACACGGATGTGGAGGATATCGCTCTGACGCTTTTCCCCGAGGCACCGGACGACACGGTGACCGCGTCGATCGAGACGGCAAACCACCGGGCTACGGCCGGCCTCGGCATCCGGTTCTGAGCAGCATCCGCCTGCGGATTGCCGGGGGCGACTTGCGTGAAGCGGCGCTTGCCGACCGGAGCTGCGGCCTGGGAGAGGTAGCGAACCGGGCACATCTGTCCTATAGCTGGGCCATCGTAACCAGTCGAGTCCTTGCCTTCCTCCGACACTGCGCGGTGGCGACCGCAGGCAGGCGTCAGGTGCCGATCGACCCCATCCATCGCCCAGGAGAACCACCATGGCTTCGCTCGAATCGCTGCTAGCCCGAAAGCACGCCCTGCTGGCGGACGGCGCGACCGGCACCAATTATTTCGACATGGGCCTGATGTCGGGCGATCCGCCGGAGATGTGGACGGTCGAGCAGCCGGCGAAGGTCGCCGGGTTGCATCGCCAATTCGTGGAAGCCGGCGCCGACATCATCCTCACCAACACGTTCGGGTGCAACCGTCACCGGTTGAAGCTGCACAATCTGCAGGCGCGCACTTTCGAGCTGAACCAGCGCGCGGCCGAGATCGCGCGCGAGGTCGCGGATGCCTCGGGGCGCGAGATCGTGGTCGCGGGCTCGGTCGGGCCGACGGGCGAGCTGTTCGAGCCACTCGGCAAGCTCACCATGGCGGAGGCGATCGAAGCCTTCACCGAGCAGATCTCAGGCTTGATGGCTGGCGGCGCCGACGTGGCCTGGATCGAGACGATGTCGGCGACCGAGGAGATGCTGGCCGCCATGCAGGCTGCCGTCGCTGTCGGGTTGCCGTTCACCTGCACCGCCAGCTTCGACACGGCCGGACGCACCATGATGGGGCTCGAGCCGAGCGCCATGCTGTCAATCGGCGACGGCCTCGCCCGGGCCCCGATCGGGGTCGGCGCGAACTGCGGGGTCGGAGCGTCGGACCTCCTCGTTTCCGTGCTCGCCATGACGCAAGCCAATCCGGAGGCGATCGTAATCGCCAAAGCCAATTGCGGCATTCCGCAAATCAAGGGCGGCAGCGTCGTCTACTCCGGCAGCCCGAAGCTGATGGCCGACTACGTGCAACTGGCGCTCGACGCCGGTGCGCGCATCGTCGGCGGCTGCTGCGGCACCTCGGCCGTGCATCTCGCCGCCATGCGCCGCGCGCTCGACAGCACCGTGCCCGGGCCGCGCCCCGACCGGGCGACGATCGAGCAGAAACTCGGAGCCCTGGTCGCACCGCCACGCGATGCCGCCACGGCGGGCGAGCCGCGGGTGCGCCGGCGCGCACGCGGCTGAGGCGAACGGAATCTGCCGTGCGATTTTGTCGGAGCGCTCCATGGTGGCCAAGTCGTTCGTGCTGGGCTGGGAGGAATGGGTCGAGCTGCCCCAGCTCGGCCTGCCGGCGCTCAAAGCCAAGGTCGATACCGGGGCCCGCACCTCGGCGCTGCACGCTTCCGAGATCGAGCCATTCGGCCGCGGCGAGAAGCCGAAAGTCCGCTTCGTCGTGCATCCGGTGCCCGAGCGGCGCGAGATCGCGGTCGTGTGCTCGGCAAATGTGATCGGCCGCCGCGACATCACCAGCTCGAACGGGGAGACCGAGCAGCGCTTCATCATCGAGACCCCGGTCCGGATCGGCGACCGGGATTGGCCGATCGAGATCTCGCTCACCAATCGCGAGTTCATGTCATACCGGATGCTGCTCGGCCGCCAGGCGATCGGGCCGGACATGGTCGTCAGCCCCGGCGTGTCGTTCATGCAGCCAGCGATCGGCTACGGGGTCTATGAGCGGCGCGAGATGCAGCCGGTGTCGCCACGTGCGCTCCGGATCTGCCTGCTGACGCGCGAGCCGAGCAACTACTCCTCGCGGCGGCTCAAGGAGGCGGCCGAATCGAACGGGCACGAGCTCGAGATGATCGATACCGCCCGCTGCTACATGTCGATCAATGCACAGCAGCCGGAAGTGCACTACGACGGCCAGCCCCTGCCCCATTTCGATGCCGTCATTCCGCGGATCGGAGCTTCCATGACTTTCTACGGCATGGCGGTGGTGCGACAGCTCGAGATGATGGGCTGCTATTCGCCCAATCCGGCGGAGGCGATCGGCAAGTCGCGCGACAAGCTGCTCGCCCATCAGACGTTCGCCCGCCACGGCATCGCGACCCCGCCGACGACGGTTGCCCATTCGCCCAAGGACACCAAGCACCTGATCGACCTGCTGGGCGGGGCGCCGCTGATCGTCAAGCTGCTGGCGAGCTCGCAGGGCAAGGGCGTAGTGCTGGCGGAGACGCGCAAGGCGGCTGAATCGGTGATCAGCGCGTTCCGCGATCTCGATGCGTACTTCCTGGTGCAGGACTTCATCGAGGAGGCCGCCGGCGCCGATATCCGCTGCTTCGTAGTCGGCGACGAGGTGGTGGCGGCGATGCAGCGCGAGGCTGCAACCGGCGATTTCCGCGCCAATCTGCATATGGGCGGGCAGGGTCGCGACGTGAAGCTCGGCAAGGACGAGCGCCGCCTCGCCATCAGGGCAGCGCGCGTCATGGGACTGACCGTCGCGGGCGTCGACATGCTGCGGGCCAAGGATGGTCCCAAGGTGCTCGAGGTCAACTCGTCGCCTGGCCTGCAGGGCATCGAGGCCGTCAGCGGCAAGCCGATCGCCGAGCTGATCATCGCCCACATCGCCGGGCAGGTGGGCTCTCTGCGCCACACTCCGCTCACATTCGGCGCCGGCGAGGCCGGCGACATACAGGCCGTCGCAAGGCCCGATTAGGCACCATTTCGGCTTTTGTTGAATTCGGGAGCCAATCCGGGTATGATGGTGGCGTTCGTAATTAGTGTTGCCACGAGCATCCTTTCGCCCGAGGCCGGCAACCGAAGGGCAATGGGCACTTGGTGGCAGGCACGCAACGAAAGGACAGGGATCTGACCATACGAACAGCGATCCGGCGCATCCAACGGAAGGCGCCGCCTGCGGAGCTGATGGCCGCCAAGGCTAGCTCTGCCCACCTGCTCTCCAGCATTCTCTCCATCCTCGATGATGCCAAGGCCGAGAACGTCGTCGCGATCGAGATCGCGGGGAAGTCCTCGCTCGGTGATCACATGGTCGTGGCTTCCGGCCGCTCCCAGCGCCACGTTGGCGCCGCAGCCGACCAGATCGTGCAGAAGCTGAAGGAGGAAGGCTATCATCGCATCCGCGTCGAGGGCATGCCGACCTGCGATTGGGTTCTGGTCGATGCGGGCGATGTCATCGTCCATATCTTCCGGCCCGAGGTTCGCGAGTTCTACAACCTCGAGAAGATGTGGTCCGCGGACAAGCCTTCAGACGTGATGGCCTCCTGACTCGGACGGTCGGCCGCCGTCGAGAACGCCGGCGGCTGACCTGGGGCCGAAGACATGAGATTGTTGGTCGCGGCGGTCGGCCGCCTGAAGGACGGGGCTGAGCAGACGCTGTGCAGCCGCTATGCCGAGCGGGCGAGCGCCGCAGGCAGAGCGTTGGCGCTCGGGCCGTTGTCGGTCGTCGAAATCCGGGAAGGATCCGCCAAGCCGGCAGCTGAGCGCAAGACGGACGAGGCGCGCCGCCTGCTGGCTGGAAGCACCGGAAGCGGCCGCATCATTGCGCTCGACGAGTACGGCCGCGCCCGAACGAGCACCGAGTTCGCCGAAATGCTCCGTGCCGAACGCGACAAGGGCGGTGCAGCCCTCGCCTTCCTGATCGGGGGGCCCGATGGTCATGGCGAAGCAGCACTCACGCAGTGTCACGAGCAGCTTTCGCTCGGCCCGATGACGCTGCCCCATGGGCTTGCCCGCGTCGTGCTGCTCGAGCAGATCTACCGTGCCATCACCATCCTCTCGGGACACCCCTATCATCGGGCGTGAGCGAGCGATGCACAGGCATTCGCGCCGCGGCCATTGGCGTCATCGGCGAATTGCCTTATTTCTCGGGCTGGTGGAATGCCCGGTCGGTCGGGGGCACGATCCAACGGTTGGCGTCGGCCGGTGCCGGCCCATCGGGCGGCGGAACAGACAATCGCATTCGGCGGGGCAGCGAGGTTGCAAGGTCGGATGGGTGCGATAGCGCGAATGATCGGCGCTGCAATGGTTGGAGGCTTGGCGGCAATGACCGCTATCGCCCCGGCGACGCTTGCCCAGAACAGCTGGGACGCCGATGTCAACGATACGACCAAGGAAACCGAGAACGACACTGCTCGTAAACGGCTGGAGCAGGAACGGAAAAATCTCGAGCAGACGCGTCAGCGCCAGACCGAGCTCGAGGAGAATGTCCAGCAGCTGAACCAGGAGCGCGAAGCACTCAACCGCCGTCTGATCGAGAGCGCCGCTCGCATCCAGACGAGCGAGGCGTCGATGAGCCGGATCGAGGATCGGCTGAAGGGGCTGAACGCCGACGAGACGACCAGCCGCAAGGCGTTGGAAGGCCAGCACGCGACGATCGCGAGGCTGCTCGCCGTGCTGCAGCGAATGGGGCGCAACCCGCCACCCGTCATGATCACGCGGCGCGACGATGCGCTCGCCCAGGTGCGCAGCGCCATGGTGCTCGCGACCATCTTCCCCCAGTTGCGTGAGAAGGCGTTGGCACTGGCAACCACGCTCGAATCGCTCGATCGCGTGGTCGCCGACATCCGCGAGCAGGGACAGCGGCTCTCGGAGGAGCGCATCAGGCTTGCCGAAGAGCAACGCGACCTGGACAAGCTGCTCGTCGTCAAGCGCGAGGAGATCGACAAGAGCGAAACCGCGCTCGCCGAGCTACGCGAGCAGGCCAAGGTCCAGGCAAAGACTGTGGCCAACCTGAACGATCTCATCCGCAAGCTCGACAAGGCCGTCGCCTCGAAGGGGACGCTGGGGACCTACGAGAAGAAACTCGAGCAAGGCACAGCGCCTGGGCAGCAGGCGGCGATACCTCCCGCCAAAACGGCAACCGCACCGGCGGCGGCCTCATCGAGCACGACCGCCAACCAATCCAGCTCTCCAGCGGCGGAAACCACGCCCGCGGAGCCGCCGCAATCCCAGACCGTTGCACTCCTGAGCGCGAGCCGGATCGAGCCCGCGATGCCGTTCGACAAGGCCAAGGGGCGGCTGCCGCTGCCCGCCCAGGGCAAGCGGCTGTTCGGCTTTGGCCAGCCGACCAAATACGAGGCGCGGGCCAAGGGCATAGCTCTTGCAACGCGGGCCAGTGCCCAAATTGTGTCACCAAGCGATGGTTGGGTCGTATACGCGGGCGAGTTCCGCAGCTATGGTCAGATCTTGATCATCAACGCGGGGGGCGGCTATCATGTGCTGCTCGCCGGCATGAAGCAGATCAGTGCTCAGGTCGGACAGTTCGTGCTCTCGGGCGAGCCCGTCGGCAAAATGGGCGAGAAGCAGCAAGCCGAGGAGGACGGCTCCGGTGGAGCACCGATCCTCTACATTGAATTTCGCAAGCAGGAACGACCCATCGATCCCGACCCCTGGTGGTCCGGAGACGCTGAAAAGGCTCAAGGATGAAGAGTAGAACCGAAATCGCGTTCTGGATGTGCCTCGTGCTGTCGGTGTTCGCGCTGGGCACGACCGTGTTCAACGTGACCCGCACCCAATCGGCCACCTCCAACAATGCCGAGCTGTTCAAGCAGCTCGACCTGTTCGGCAACGTCTTCGAGCGGGTCCGCACGGACTACGTGGAGTCGCCCGACGACGCCGTGATGGTGGAAGCCGCGATCAATGGCATGCTCGCCGCGCTCGACCCGCACTCGTCGTTCCTCAATGCCAAGAACTTCCGCGACATGCAGGTACAGACGCGCGGTGAGTTCGGCGGCCTCGGCATCGAGGTCACGATGGAGAACGGCGTCGTCAAGGTCGTGTCGCCGATCGACGACACGCCCGCAGCCAAGGCCGGCATTCAAGCCAACGACCTCATCACTCAACTCGACAACGAGCAGATCCAGGGCCTGACTCTCGAGCAGGCGGTCGAGAAAATGCGGGGGCCGGTCAATACGCCGATCCTGCTGACGATCGTGCGCAAGGGCGTGGAGGCTCCCTTCGACGTGAAGGTGATGCGCGACGTGATCCGCATCAACCCCGTCAAGTGGAGCGCCGAGGATGACGTCGGCTATGTCCGCCTGTCCGCCTTCAACGAGCAGACGACCGACAACCTGAAGAAGGCCGTCGCCGACCTCAAGACGCAGATCGGTGGCAAGCTGAAAGGCTGGGTCGTCGACTTGCGGAACAATCCGGGCGGGCTGCTCGACCAGGCGATCGCCGTGTCGGACGCCTTCCTCGAGAAGGGCGCGATCGTGATCACGCGCGGCCGCAACGAGGACGAGACACAGCGCTCCAACGCTCGCGCCGGCGACATCACCGACGGCAACAAGATCATCGTGTTGATCAATGGCGGATCGGCGTCGGCCTCCGAGATCGTGGCAGGCGCGTTGCAGGATCACAAGCGCGCGACCATCATCGGCACGCGGTCATTCGGCAAGGGCTCGGTGCAGACGATCATTCCCCTCGGCGCCAATGGCGCGCTACGGCTGACGACCGCGCGTTACTTCACGCCGGCCAATCGCTCGATCCAGGCCAAGGGTATCGATCCCGACATCGTCGTCGAGCAGGATGTGCCCGACGAGATCAAGGCGCTGGAAAAGCCGCGAGGCGAAGCGGCGCTGCGCGGCCACCTGAAGAACAGCCAGGGCGAGAACGCAGCGCTGGAATCCGGCTCCTCGGCCTATGTGCCGCGCGAGAAGGAAAAGGACAAGCAGCTCATCTACGCGCTCAATCTCGTCCGCGGCCTGCCGCAGGCGGAGGCCCCCGCGGTTCCCGCGCCAGCGCCTGCCGAAGGCACGGCCGCACCGGCTGCCGGGACGGGAAGCGGGCAGACGACGACAGATCCCAACTGATCGGGATCTGACCGAAGCCGCTCCGACGTGAGGCACGGCTTTGGTCGCCCTGGTGGAAATCCGCATGGCGCTCGCGAGGGCGTCATGCGCGGGTCGGGTGGCCAAGCGCCCCCCGATCCGGCAATGCAATCGGTCGATAAACGCAAGAGTTCGGGGTCCGCGCCGTGAGAGCCCTCGTCATCACTTTCGTCATGCTCGTGGTTGCGGGCGCCTATTTCGCGGTCTACCTGTCGGCGCCGATCGAGGGCGCGGGTGGCGATCCTCATGTGAACGTCAAGGTCGACCCGCCCTCGGGCGACGTGGCGGCAGCCATCACTACCAACGGCAAGGACGCCGAAAGCCTTGCCGCCGAAACCGCCACGCCCAAGCCCGCATTGCCAGCCGATGTCACCATGATGCCCAAGGTCAGTGGCGCTGCAACCGCTGGGGGCATGCCGGCAGCCGACGCCATTGACGGGATCACGGTGACCGAGCAGTTGCTGCAGGAGCCCAGTGCGGCGAGCCAGAACTGAGGCTCCCACTGCCACCCCTTTGCACTCGTTAGTGTTGGAACACATCAAATGGCCCGGCCCGATCTCGGCTACCGCCCCTGCGTCGGCATCATGCTGTTGAATGCTCGAGGCCACATTTGGGTCGGACGGCGGCCGGACATTGCCGACGCCGAAGGGACCGGGGAATGGTGGCAGATGCCGCAAGGCGGCATCGACGCCGACGAGGACCCGGCGAAAGCCGCACTGCGCGAGCTCTACGAGGAAACCGGGATCACGTCGGCGACGATCCTGGCCGAGACTGCCGAGTGGTATCGCTACGACTTGCCGTCTCATCTGGTCGGGATCTCCTGGGGCGGGCGCTACCGCGGGCAGCAGCAGAAATGGTTCGCGGCCCGCTTCACAGGTACGGACAGCGAGGTCGATCTCGCGCCGCCGGGCCACAAGGCCGAGTTCGACAACTGGAAATGGGTCCCGATCGAGGACCTGCTCGACTTGATCGTCCCGTTCAAGCGCGGCGTCTACGAGGCTGTCGTGGGCGAGTTCCGCCCGCTGCTCGGCTGAGCTTTGCGCTGGCGCGCCTGCTCCACCAGCACATATTCGGCAAGGTTCTCGCGGGTGAAAATCCCGACGACCCGCCCGGCATCGTCGACCACGCCGACCAGGGGCTGATTGCTCAGCTGCAGCTTGCCGATCGCCTCGTCGAGCGGCGCACGCTGGCTGACGACCGCGATATCGCGCAGCATGACATCGAGAACGGGCGTCTCGGGGCCGCGCTCAGCGAGGGCCCGGATCATGCCGTCGCGGGTCAGCACACCCTGCAATCGTCCAGCGCCGTCGGTCACAGGGAACTCGCACTGGGACGTGGCAATGAGCAAGCGAATCGCCTCTCCGACCACGGACTGGGTCCCCAGTGTTGCAAACGACGTAATTGTCGCCGAAGCCGTCGCCGCACCTTTCGTCACGGCGGCAAGCTCGACCGCATAGGCCTCATGGCCCGCCGCCAGGAACACGAATAGTGCGATGAACATCAGCATCGGGTTTCCGAACAGACCCAAGAAACCCAGACCGAATGCAATGACCTGACCGATGCGGGCCGCGATCCGTGTCGCTTGGCTACGCTCGAGCCAAAAGGTCAGCAGAGCTCGCAGCACGCGGCCCCCATCCATTGGGAAAGCAGGCAACAGGTTGAACAGCACGAGCACGACATTGACCATGGCTAGCCGCGTCGGAAAATCGCTCCGACCCGCGTCGACAGCGGCAAGGCTCGCCGGATCGAACCTCGCTCCCAGCAGCCCCACCAGCAGCGCCGCAATGACGACGTTCACCATCGGCCCAGCAAGTGCGATCAGCAGCTCCTGACTCGGTTTCTCGGGCATTCGCTCGATGCTCGCGACGCCACCGATCGGAAACAACGTGATGTCGCGCGTCGGGATGCCGAACTGACGCGCCATCAGCACATGGCCGAACTCATGAGCGAGCACACAGGCGAACACGGCGAGGATGAACAGGAAGGCATCGAGTGCGGCCGCCTGTCCGGAAGCCATGCCTGCGACAATCGCATACCAGGCAACCAGCAAGAGAAACGTGAGGTGAATTCGCACCTCGGTGCCTGCAATCCTGCCGAGCGAGATCGACCAGCCCATGACGACTCCTTGTAGCCTTCGGGTTGCGCCAAAGCCCAATCCTTGCGAGCCACGAGCGTGCCCGCCATGATCTCGATCACACATTTTTTTCGATGCCACGGCCAGATGGCAGACATTTCCGGGGGTAGACACATTGTGGGGGTAGACGTGGCGCCTCGCCGCGATTTTGTGCAAACTCGCGGTAGAAGCGGCGGCGCAATGGCGACAGGGGCGGCACGAGGACAATGGCGACATATCTCATCACCGGCGCAAGCCGCGGCATCGGCCACGAGCTTGCGACAAACCTGCTCGCGCGGGGCGACAAGGTCGTCGCGGTCTGCCGGGGCAAGGCCGCCGGGCTGGCGCGCGGCGGTGCCGAGGTGATCGATGGCATCGAGGTGACGAACGCTGCCGCGATCGACCGGCTGACGAAGGCGCTGAGCGGCCGTCGGATCGACATCCTCATCAACAATGCCGGCATCTCGAACTCGATTGCCTGGCAGGACGAGCCGCTCGACGTGATGCGCCGGCAATTCGACGTCAACGCCCTGGCCCCGCTGGCGCTGACCCGGGCACTGCTGCCAAACCTCGCCAAGGGCGGCAAGATCGTCATGGTCACCAGCCGGCTCGGCTCGATCGCCGGCACCACGGCCGACATTCCCGATGTGGGCTATCGCATGTCGAAAGCCGCGCTCAACATGGCCGGCAAGCTGATCGCGGAGACGCTGAAGCCCGAGGGCATCGCCGTGCTGATGGTGCACCCAGGCTATGTGCGCACGGAGATGAACGAGGGGCGCGGCGACATCTCGGTCGAGGCCTCGGCGAGCGGCCTGCTGGGGCTGATCGACCGGCTCGGGCTCCCCGAGACTGGCACCTACTGGCATGTGAACGGTCAGCCGCTTCCCTGGTAGCTCACCCACCAGTCAGGCCGCCATCAAGGCGATGCTGACGCCACCCGCCAGCATGCCGGTCAGCTGAGTTCGACAGATCCGCTCCTTCAGCAGCCAGATGCTGAGCGCAACGACGACGGCGGGGTAGAGCGCCGTCGTTGCCGCTGCGATGCTCATCTGCCCGCGTGTCGCCGCGAGCACGTAGGCGAGCTGGCCCGTGGCATCGAGCAACCCAGCGGCAAGGGCGAGCGCGAGCCCGAGCAATCGTGCCGACCGCCCCGGCGCCCCCACGGCAAGACCGGCGACGATGCTCCCCGCTCTCCTCGGCATCAGCACGGCAACGACGACCGCAGCCGCCGCCGCGCCGCTCAGCCGCGCAAACATCAGCGCGCCGACCGCCAGATCCTCCGGCATCAGGCCAAGGCCGAGGTCGCTGATGCCAAAGCCGAGACCCGTCGCCAGCCCCAGCAGCACCGATGTCCGTGCCGGCGCGGCAACCGGTCCCGCATCCGCGGCTGTGCCAAAGAGCACAACAGAGAATATGGCGATCGCCACGCCGGCGAGGTGGATCAGGGCCGGAGCCTCTCCCGTTACCAGATCGCCGATGATCGGCAGCGCGAGGCCGGATACAGCGGAGATGGGCACACGATCGCGACCCGGCCATGGGCGATGCCGTGATAGAGGAAGAGAACGCCCGCGACGTGGCCGACGCCCGCGAGCGCGGCGAGCCCGGCTTCGCCCTGCCGCGGAAGAACGGCGCCCGAGGCCAGCACCAGCGCGAGCACGCCGAGCGCCGCGATGCCTTGGGCCACGGCGGCGACCGCGAGCGTCGGCAGGCGGATCGACGCCCGGCCGCCGGCGAAGTCGCTGCAGCCATAGGCCAAGGCGCCGATGACCGCGAGGGCGAAAGGAGTTGCATCGAGCATGGCTCTCCCCTTCGGACAAACGCCGATGCGTTCCCCGTTCGTGTCGTCAGTTTGTTTTCACGGATGGGCCTCTGCTGCGCCCAGGCATGAGGCAAGTGGTGGCGCCTCACGGGTCCGTGAAGGGCTCGATCAGGGCTCGTTGCATTGTTGCAGGCCGGTATCGGCCCCCATCGACCTTGCGCTGTTGCACGCGCCGCCAAGCTCGCCTATCACACGGCCGGGAGGTTGGCGGCGGACGTGTCCCTCGCCAACCGGGTCAGGTCCGGAAGGAAGCAGCCCTAACGAGCCCGATACGGGTCGTTTGTCAGCCTCCCACTTCGCGGGCGCGCCGCAGGGCGCCAATCGCCCGGACGGGAAGCTCATGCGAGGGCGATGGTAGCGGAAGTCTGCCGGCGAGCTTTTATGTCATGTGGCGGCACACGGCCGCCCCGCACGAACGTTTTCGGATTGGGCCGCTCCACACCCGAGTGTCTCACCCCGGACGGGCAACGGTGACCCCTCGGGCAGGCGTTGCGATGCCCATCGGAGCCGCCGTGCCGGTCCACAAGGTCCAAAGCGCCATCGAGATCACGCCCCTCGCCGGACCGGTCGATGGGGAGTATAGGGGGGCGGGGAAAAGGCGTGGATGGTGACGGTGCTCGGCTTCGGGCCAGGTGCGGTCTTTGCGCTTGGGTCGTAAGTGCAGTAAGTGCGCGCCCCAATACAACTGCTCCGTCTTCCCGGGCGATCGAAGCCCGGCATTCAGCCGGGGCGGAGATCGACCCTGGATCCAGGCCCCGGACGGCCAGTCCCCCGACGAGATCGTGCGAGTTGTTGTGCCTTCGGCCCTTTTTGTGCTGGATCCCGGCTCGGCGCTCCCGTTGGTCGCTCGGCCGGGAAGACGGCGGGACGAGAAATGGGCTCGATGAAACCGATTCACTCGTTTTTGCGGGCGTCCTAACGTCAACCGCGCCGCGCTGCCTCGATCGCGGCGACGTCGATCTTCTTCATGTCCATCATCGCTTCGAACGCGCGCTTGGCTTCATCGCCACCGGCCGCCAGCGCTCGGGTCAAGACGCGCGGTGTGATTTGCCACGAGACGCCCCACTTGTCTTTGCACCAGCCGCACACGCTCTCCTGGCCGCCATTGCCAACGATGGCGTTCCAGTAGCGGTCTGTTTCTTGCTGATCGTCGGTGGCGATCTGGAACGAGAAGGCTTCGTTGTGCTTGATCGCGGGGCCGCCGTTGAGGCCGAGACAAGATACGCCGGCGACTGTGAATTCGACCGTCAACACGTCGCCTTTCTTACCGGACGGATAGTCGCTGGGCGCACGGTGGACGGCACTCACCGCACTGTCGGGAAAGGTTTCGGCGTAGAAGCGGGCGGCAGCCTCGGCATCCTTGTCGTACCATAGGCAAATCGTGTTCTTGGCCATTACGTGTCCTTTGCTCGGTTTACGTGCGAGTTTCCATCGAAGCGATGGTGTCTCGACCACAGCGACAATGATTGTGTCCTGGCCCTGCCGTTGGCAAGAGATCGCAGGTTACAGAAAAAAAAGTCTCGTGCAGCTTGCAGCTCCGCCCAAGCCGGAGGAGGAGCCTACGCGGGCGCTTGCGGAGAACCCTTTCAAGTCACGAGCCGAGATGCCTGCGCTTGATCGCATCCATCCTGCCGGCCGAAAGCCTTCTTCGCGTTGCCTCACGCACGGCTTCCGGCGAGTTCCAGCCGCCCAGCTGATGCTGGGCGATCTCGTCGGCATTGATGAAGGTGTGCCCACTCAGCCAGGGATGCTCGAGCCGCGACAGTGTCGTCTGCCCGATCCGTTCGGCCCCGCGACCACCTCCATGGACGGTCGGCGCTCGCTCATGCGCGCTCGGCTTTCGCTCCCTCCAGCTCGTGCAGGGCCTGGCCTTCCTCGGCCCACCACTTGCGCATGGCTGCACTATCCTCGTCCGGCGTCTTGCCCATCGCCAGCACGTTGATCCCTTTCGCAGCCCTGGTTTTCCGCCACAGCACGACCTGGCGGAAGTCCTCCATCATGGCCGCGTGCTCGTCCTCAGACGGCTCCCAATCGGGGTTAGGGAAGTCCTGGCTCGAGCTCATGTCTTGATTCTCCATTTGTACTTGAAACATGGGGCGCGGAGCCCGGTCCCTCGAGGCGCGCGCTTCATCGCCCGCAACGTCACGTCATGAGCGCCCTGGGTGTCGTCACGTCCGGCGGAAGACCCCTCAGAAGTGGAAGGTCGTTGGCGGAAGCGCCGTTCATCCTGTGGGCCACACTCGGACCAACGGCGACTAAATCATCAGTATACGGATCTAGACTGTGCAGGAAACACCAGCGGCCGGCTCGAGCTGATGCCGCGATCGGCCCATCCGATGTTCTGGCAACGAGCTTGCTGTGCGCCAGCGCTTTGCAGTC
Source organism: Hyphomicrobiaceae bacterium (assembly GCA_031431235.1). Classification (GTDB taxonomy): domain Bacteria; phylum Pseudomonadota; class Alphaproteobacteria; order Rhizobiales; family Hyphomicrobiaceae; genus JANNSW01. The sequence goes on along the minus strand of JANPDA010000038.1, from coordinate 1,257 downwards.
TTTGGCCGTGAAGGGTGAGGCTGCGGGCGAGCCACTCGCGACACGCGACTCACGACTCGCGTTTCTTCTCCCGCGCGGCGAGGTACTTGTAGATCTCCGTGTGGTCCGCCCGGCGACCGAGGGCCTGCGACGCATTTTCCCAGAGGGCGGCCGAGGCGAGGATCTCGTCGGCGCCGAGGCCGAGGCTCTGGGCGAGCGCGGCTGCCGTGCGGTTGTCCTTGGCCATGAGGTCGAGCGCGAAGCCCGATCCGAAAGCGCCTGAAAGCACCTGAGGCTTGATCTTGGTCTCGGTCGAGTTGTTGCGGCCCGTAGCGAGGTTCAGGACATCGACCATCACCGAGCGGTCGAGCCCGAAGGCCTCCCCCACGATCAGCGCCTCGCAGGCCGCAACGAGACCCGATGCCGAGACGTAGTTGTTGAGCGCCTTCATGGCGTGGCCGGAGCCCAGCGGTCCCGTCTCGATGATGGCGCGGCCCAGCAGCGAGAGCACCGGGCGGGCACGGTCGATGTCGGCCTTGGCGCCACCGGCCATGATGGCGAGCGTCCCGTCGGCCGCGCGCGTCACCAGACCCGAGACCGGGGCATCGATGAGCCTCACCTGGCGCTTGCCGAGCGCCTCGCCGAGCTGCAACGTCCGCTGCGGGGCCGACGAGCTCATGTCGATGACGAGCGCGCCGGGTTGGAGCGCATCCGCCGCGCCGCCCTCACCCAAGAGCACATCCGTGACGATGTCGGAGTTGGGCAGCATGGTGATGAGGATCTGGGCATCGGCGGCCGCCTCGCGCGCCGATCCTGCCGCGATCCCGCCCTGCTCCGCGAAGGCCACGAGAGCCTTCGGCGAGGCATCGAACCCACGCACCTGAAACCCCGCGCGGATGAGGTTCGCCGACATCGGCAGGCCCATCATGCCGAGCCCGATGAATCCGATGCGGGGTTCGACCTCGTCAGACAATGCCCATCTCCTTCAATTCGCTGAGCAAGTCGTGCTTGTCCGGCCAGCAGCTGCCGCCGCGCCGGTTGTGGGCCATTGGCGACGGGTTGCCGACGCAGGTGAGCCGTCTCGGCCGACGTCGCGGAGGCTGAACTTGCGCTGCCCCACCGTGTCCGCTTATGATTTTCGCGTCAAGGTGAGGCACGGAGGCAACGGGCCAGATTCGGATAAAGACGAATGCAGATGATCCGCTATGTTGTGCTTTCAGATTTTATTGCAACGTGCTCTTGGTGGGTGCCGTCCTGTGCAGAAACATCACCGGTTTG
>JANPDA010000037.1:0-9322 GCA_031431235.1 Hyphomicrobiaceae bacterium | reverse complement strand
TGAGTGGCGGCTTGGCACCAACGAGCTTGCCCTTGTTCCAGGGCGGGCGGCGGACGGGGAGCTCGATCACTTGGGCGTCGTTGTCGTTCATGGTCTGTCTCCTTGGTTGAGAGACAGCCAACTTGGGGCCGAGACTGCTCGTTCGATCGAGCGCACCTCGCATTTCAGATCAATTCTTGCATGGAATAGTTATCGATCGACGTGACTGACAGCCATGCCGATTACTCATCGATAGCAAATGCTCAGAGTGATTTTCCTGAAGTATCTGAGCATGATCATTGGCATGCGGAATCCCTGGCAGGGCAAACGCTGTGAAACCTGCTGAGTTCTCAAGCCACCTCGAAGCCACGCGCGACCTCCCAAGCGGTGACGATCCGCCGGGAGGCGCTGAGTTCGTGGTGGGCGAGCAGCGCAAGGTGATCTCGCACACTTCCTCCAAAGGCTGCTGCAGCACCTTCCGATCGCGAAAACGACCGCCAGGCGACAGCCAGGTCCTCTGGTATGTCACCAGCACCCTGTTGCTGCAGGCCGGGCCGTAATGCGAGTTCCATCCCTTCCTCGACACCGGCCAAGCCTGCAGCCAGCGTCCCCGCTACGCTGTGATAGGGGTTTGCATCGGCACCAGGCAACCTGAACTCCAAGCGAACGCAGGACGGATCGCGGAGCAGGCGAACCATCACCCGCCGATCATCCCAGCCCCAGGTCGCCTGCAGCGGCGTGAAACCGCCCGGGGTGAGGCGACGATAGGAGTTCACATAGGGTGCATGAAGGACTGTGAGCTCGGGCGTCAGTGCGAGCAGGCCGGCCAGGAAGCGGCGGCCGAACTCGGAAAGCGTGTCTCCCTGCCCGAGAGCCGAGGTCCCGTCGGCTGACCAGAGTGAGAGGTGGATGTGCCCGCCCGAGCCAGCATCTTCGGCAAAGGGTTTGGCGAGAAATGTTACCGACATTCCATCGCAATGGGCGAATGACTTGACGATATGCTTGAAGGCCACATGACTGTCGGCCGCGGTCATCGGGTCGGCCGGCAGGGTGTTGATCTCGCACTGGCCGGTACCGCCTTCGCCTTGCATCTGGCCCACCGCGATGCCAGATCGAGCCAGGGTCTCGGCAATGCGCCGGTACACATCGTCGGAGAAACCGCTGACGAGGATATCGTTGTCGCCGTGGCGATTGTGCAGTGGCGTCAGACCGCGGTAGCCGGTTGCGGCAGCCAAATCGAAGCTCTGCCGAAAGGCATAGAATTCGAGTTCGGTGGCAACCAGGGCGGTCACGCCATGACGAGCCAGGCGCTCGACTTGTCGCGCGAGAATGCGACGCGGCGCTTCCTCGAATGCGCGTCCTTGTGCATCTAGGGCGTCAGCAATCACGATCGCGGTTCGCGGCTCGCTCGGCGCAAGGAAACCGGCGTTCGCAGCCGGCATCAGTGTGCCGTTCTGAAAGCCCTTGTGCTCGCCAGCGACCGCAAAGCCATCGAGCGGCCTGTTCTCGGGGCCGGTGATGAGATGAAAATCGGGCGAAGCAAGACCTTGCGAGCGCAGCTTGCTCCAGTCGGCGATTGGACGCCGCTTGCCGATCAGACGTCCGCAATTGTCGGGCGTGGCAACGGCCACCAGATCACACTGAGCGATAATCTCGTCGATGGATTTCATCCCGACAGCTCCCCGCCATCGACGAGCAGTGCAACGCCGCTCACATAGCTTGCGAGCGGCGAGATCAGGTAGACACAGGTCCGTCCGATCTCGCTGGGATAGGCGAAGCGGCCGAGCGGCACGCCGGCGGCATAGCGAGCCTTGATCGACGCCGCGTCGCCGCCACGCCACTGCGCCAGATTGTCGATAGCACGGTCGGTCATCGGGCTCTCGACCGTACCGGGGCAGACGCAATTGACGCGGACGCCAGAGCCGCCCAATTCCTGGGCAAGCGCCTCGGCGAGGCGGATGACGCCGGCCTTGGCGGCACAATAGATGCCCCACTGGGCTCCGGCCTTCAGCCCTCCCTGGGACGAAACGAAAGTCAGTGTGCCGCCGGACTTCAGGCGACGCGCCGCTTCGCGCCCGACCAGGAACGCACTTGTCAGATTGGCGTCGATGGCGAGCCGGTAGTCGGCCAGTTCGGTCTTCGCGATCGGACCGACGATGAGCGACCCGGCCGCATGCACGACGTCGGTCACTGGCGGGTCCAATGCGTCGAAGTAGGCTGCAAGTGCGGATGGATCCGTCACATCGCAAGCGATGGTACCAGACACCGCGACCCGATCGAGTTTCACGACCTGGGCCGCGTGTTCGCTCAGGGCTGCGCAAACCGCACGACCTATAGTACCTGCGGCTCCAGTCACCAACACAATGCGGCCTTCAAGCAAACCCGCCGATGTGTTGGTCGATCCAAAAGCACTGGTCATCGTCATGTTGCTCTACTCGAGTTGACGGATCGGCCCCGTTCGGCGACGCTCTTGCCGGCATGTTTCGGCGGAGCAGGGCCGAGTTGATGTCGATCGGGTCTGCCGCCCGACTAACCCATCCGCCGCAGAACAGCAGCAATCGAAGCCGAGCCCGGCAAGACGGCATCCTCGAGGGACTTGGCAGCCGGCAGTGGAATATCGGCCATGGCGTGGCGCACCACTTTGTCGAACGAACTCGGCCCCAGCATCTCGACGACGCGGGCGACGACTTCTCCCGACAAGCCGAAACTCAGATAGTCCTCATCGACAACGAGTAGCCGCCGGGTTTTGCGAAGGGACGCACAAACTGTCTCCATGTCGAGCGGCACGATCGTCCTCAGATCGATGACCTCGGCCTCGATGCCATCCGAACTCGCGACTTCCTGGGCGGCCGACAGGCTATCCTCGACGCCCTTGCTGACGGTGACGATCGTCACGTCACTGCCGGGGCGCACGATCGCTGCCTTCCCGAATGGCACCCGGTAGAACTCGGCCGGGACCGGCGAGCCATTGCGGAATGCCGAAAGTTTGCGGCGCATCAGTGCTTTGTGCTCCAGAAACACGACCGGATCGTGCTGTCGCAAGGCCTCAGCCATCATGCCTTTGGCGTCATGAGGATTCGCCGGCATCACGACGCGCATGCCGGGAAGATGCGCAAATGTTCCCCATAGGCACTGGGAGTGCTGAGCCGCCGATCCGATCGATCCGGCTGCCGTCTTCACTACCATTGGCATCCGCACATTGCCGCCGGACATGTATGGGATCTTCGACATCGCGTTCATGATCTGCTCGAGGCAGACGCCAATGAAGTCGACAAACATCACCTCGACGACAGGCCGATAGCCGGCCATGCAGAGTCCGACCCCCATGCCGGTGAATGCCATCTCCGAGATCGGCATGTCGCGTACTCGGCCCGGTCCGAAACGCTGTAACAGACCATCCGTGGCGCCGAAAACGCCGCCATACGTGCCGACGTCCTCGCCCATCACGAGGATCTTGGGATCGGCCTCCATCGCCTGGGCGATCGCTTCGCCGATGGCGTCGGATGTGGTGATCTCCGCGCGATCGACGACGCGGGTCATGGTTTGATCCGCCGCCATGATCAGACTCCAACGAAACTGTAGCGCATAGCCTCGCTCGGGTCGGGATTGGGGGCAGCCTTCACCGCTGCCACGATGGTGGCGATCTCGTCTCGTGCCGAGTTCTCGGCCGTCGCGAGCTGAGAGTCAGTCGCAAGTCCCAAGACCATGAGCTTCTCCCGGTAGTACTTCAACGGATCTCTTGATTCGCGCATGCGCTTGCGAGTCTCGGCCGGCCGATAGCCGTCGTGATCACCTTCGTAGTGGCCGCGGAACCGAGCGCAAGTGACCTCAAGAATTGCGGGCCCACGGCGCGAACGCGCGTGAAGCATGGCCTCTGCAAACGCTGTAGCAACGACATCGGGATCGAGTCCATCGACCGTCTGGCCCCAGGCATCGTAGCCGCTAGCCCGCTGCGAGACTGTTGAAGTGGCCGTCACCTCGTTGAACGGAACGGAGATGGCCCAGCCATTGTTCTCGACAAGGATGACGAAGGGCAGTTTCCAGGTAGCGGCGATGTTCATGCACTCGTGGAAGGCGCCAGCGTTGCTGCCGCCCTCGCCAGTCACACCGACTGCGACGTTCTCCACGTTTTCAAGCTGGAATGCGTAGGCATAGCCTAAGGCGACCGGCAGGCTCGAGCCGACGATGCCGGTCGCTGAGAAGCGCTTCTCGCGATCGAATGGGTGCATATGCCCCCCGCGCCCACGGCATAGGCCAGTTTCCCGCTCGAAGATCTCGGCCATGAGCGCCTGCATCGAGACACCTTTGGCAATTGCATGGAGATGGTTGCGATGCGTGCTGACGAGTGCGTCGCCCACCAAGAGCGAGCCGAGCATCCCGGCAGCGACGCCCTCCTGGCCGATCCCGGTGTGCAATTCGCCATGTATCTCCTTCTGCTGCATCCCGCGAATGCAGGCTTCTTCGAACCGGCGCATCACCACCATCGCGCGATAGCGCTCAATGGGAGTCGGCGAGACAACAGGTACTGTCGACATCCCTCAGTTCCTCGCCAACTCTTCCATCTCGAAGAAAGACCCGGACGGCTCCCGGCAATAGACTGCACGGCCATCGGAAAAGACTGTGATCTCTCCCAGCCGACTGGCCCCCATCGCTTCGACGGTCGCGAGCATCGCCGTGAGATCGTCCACGTAGAAGGCAACGTGACCGGACCCCGGACGCAGTGGGTGTGGGTCACCCTGCCTGTCGCCGTGGAAGTGGATGAGTTCCAGGACATGGCCGGTCGCACCATGCCGGAGCTGGGCGATGTCGCAGGTCAGGAATGGCAAACCTGTCATGCGGCGGATTTGCTCGCTCATTCCATCCTCGCGGAAGGCGAGGCGAAAGCCGAAGGCAGACGAATAGAAATCGACTGCCGCATCGAGGTCCGACACGGCGAGACTGGAATGATGCCAGGCTACGAGTCCCATCCTTGTCGCCCCTGCCACCACGTCTCTCTTTGCCGATCCTTCGATTTCACCCTGCTTTCTGATACACGTATCCCATTCACAGCACCAGAGGCCGGCGTGCCAGGCCCCTGTTTGACGCCATGCGTATGCACTGCTCAGGACAGGTCCGCTCTCCCATGATTGATCCCACCGACAACTCTGCCTTTGCCGGCGCGTATCGCTATCTGCACCAGCTCATCAGCGAGGGAAGGTACCCATCTGTTTGCTCAGGTGCAAAGGCTTCGCACGACGGTCGAGCCGCTGCTGCGGCTCACGCTTTCAACGTCTGCTGTGCTCGGATCTGCTGCCGAGCATCGGGCTGTGATCGATGTGATCCGCACGCGCAATGGTGTGCTGGCCGAAGCGGTCATGCGCGAGCACGTGGTGAGCACGGCGCGAGACCTGATCGCCGGAATGACAGCCATGCGCGGCTCGCTTGCGCCGGAGTCCGGTTAGCAGCAGGTGCCAATCAGAAGTACGCTATGCGCCTCTTGTCAATGTTCCAAAACTCGTATCCAAATATCCAGGAGAGTTCGTCATAGCTGCAACACCTCGCCATGACAGCTCGACTCTGAACTTCGTCCCCAGGCACCGGTCAACCGGAAGACCCGACATCCAAAGGAGCGTCAACATGGCAAAGTTGGTCGGCACACTCACCCGTCGGCGTGCCCTCAAGCTCGGTGGAGCAGCGTTGCTGGGGCTCAGCCTCGTGCCTTCCCTCGCCCGAGCCGCAACTGGCAACCTCGACGACGTCAAGAAGCGTGGCTACCTGCTCTACGGCTTCAACGGCGAGAAGCCCTACAACTACATGGACCCGGACGGCAATCTGATCGGATCCGAGATCGAGATCGCCCGCGCAATCGCCAAGAGCATCGGGATCGAGGAGGTTCAGGGCGTCGCCATGAACTTCGATTCCTTCATTCCCGCCATTCTGGCCGGACGGATCGATACCTGTCTCCCGATCTTCGTGAAGCCTGCGCGGTGTGAAAAAATCACTTTCGCCCGTCCGCACCTGATCGAAGGGCAGTCGAGCCTCGTTGCCAAGGGCAACCCGAAGGGCATCAATGGCTGGGACGACCTCGTCAGCAAGGACGTCACCGTCGGCCTCATCGCGGGGACTACGCCGAACGAAATTGCGGCTGCGGCTGGCGTGGCCGATGGCAAGATCACCCGGTTCCCCGATACGACGGCTCTCGCCGCCGGTCTCGCCAGTGGGCGAGTCGATGCGATTGTCGAGGCGTCGAGCACTATCCGCCTGCTGCTCGAAGGGCTCGACAAGGAGAAGGTCGAGAGGGTTGCGAGTTGGAGCAAGCCTTCGAACTATTCCGGCAAGATCGAGTTCTTTGCGGCCTTCCCGTTCGCCAAGGATGCGGAAGAGCTCCGCAATGCCTGGGATGGGGCGATCGCCACTATGCTCGCCGACGGCACGATCGAGAAGATTGCCGCCCCCTTCGGGTTCAGCCCCGCTGATCGTCCCGGCAAGGATGGCCCGACGCTCGAGCAGATCTGCAAGGGCTGATCTTCCACCGTTGCGATCGGTTGCCGATCATGGACTTTATCGCCGAGGTTGCGCCCGTCCTCCTTACCGGGGCGGGCGTTTCCTTGTCGATCGGGATCCAAGCCGGCCTCGGCGCGATCGTGATCTCGATCGTGGTCGGTGCGCTGCGTGGCCTTTCGAATCCGGTGGTCAGGGCGCTGACGGCGATCTACGTCGAGTTCTTTCGAGGCACGTCGGCCTTCGTACAGGTGTACTGGGCCTACTTCGTACTACCTTTGCTGGGCGTGCGCCTCTCCGCGCTCGAAGCGGGAATCGCAGTGCTCGCCCTGAATGTGGGTGCCTACGGCTCGGAGGTAGTTCGTGGCGCCATCAACGCCGTGCCCAAAGGTCAGCACGAGGCTTGTCATGCGCTCGGACTGGCATGGTGGGTCGCTTACTGGAAAGTGATCGTTCCCCAGGCCATGACCCGGGCGATCGTTCCGATCGGAAATCTTCTCGTCGATCTGGTCAAGGGCACTTCGCTGCTCAGCGCGATCACCGTGACAGAGCTTGCCTTTGCCGGCCGCCAGGCGGTGCAGACCTTCGGGCATCCGCTTGCCATCTTCGCGATCGTGCTCGTGCTCTATCTCGCCATCACGGCCCCCATTGCGTGGGGTGCGAGATGGCTCGATGAGCGGATTCGGGCCAAGCAGTTCCTGGGTCAGCAAGCTGGACGGGTGTGATGGAGATCGACTTTGCCTATTTCGTCGAGATTATGCCGCGGCTGCTCGCGGCAACCGTCGTCACCCTCAGGATCGCGGCACTCGGCTTCGCCCTCTCGCTCTTGCTCGGCCTCTTGCTGGCGGTGCTGCGCCTGCGCGGAAAACCGGTGCTCGCCGGCGCTGTCCTGGTTGGCAGCGAGTTCATCCGACTGACACCGCTGATGGTGCAATTGTTCTTCGCCTTCTACGTGCTGCCCGAATTCGGCGTGCGCCTACCCGCCGAGCCGACGGGCATTCTCGTGATCGGCATCCACTATGCGACCTACACGTCCGAGGTCTTCCGCTCGGGGATCCTCGCTGTTCCGACCGGCCAGTGGGAGGCCGCTCGCTCGCTCGGCTTGCCGGTGAGTGTTGTCTGGATGAATGTCATTTTGCCCCAGGCCATCAGACCGATGATACCGGCGCTCGGCAATTTCCTGATCCAGATGTTCAAGGAGGTACCGCTTCTGTCGACCATCACGGTCTATGAGCTGCTCAATACGGCAAATCTGATCGCCGGCGAGACCTTCCGCTATATCGAAGTCCTCACGTTGACGGGAGCAATCTTCTTTCTGCTGAGCTTCCCATCCTCCTTGCTGCTGCGCCGGCTGGAGGCAAAGCGCGAGCATTGAAGTGAAGAAAGGAACTCTTGTGGGTTGGGAACCTGTTTTTCCGTCGACTCGAGATTGCTTCTAGCTCCAACTCACCGGTGGTCCGCATTTGATCAGCCGCTTATCCAGTCGGGAAGGGTGCGCGATCATCGCCCCGCCGCGTGGTTACCGAGGCGCTTGCCCACGCGGTGAGTCGCTTCGTGTGATGTGACAAATGGCGGTTCCGCGAGTAGCCGACAAACGGTCGCCGTTTGCGGATCAACCAACGTGCGATAGGATCGAGCGCGTTTCGTCGAGGCCCCCAGAGCCGGCCTCCGACCAACGCAACAGTCGACAGGATCACGCTTGATCAGGTCGGTCCGGAGCGCGTCTGACCAAGCATCTGCTTTCGGATGTAGAGCGACCACCCCGTGTCGATCATCCTACCACGGATCACGATCGGCTGGCGCCTTCCGCTTTCTCGGCGGTGCGTTCCAGGGTGAGACCCCCATGCTGCACCTGCTCATGGCTGTTGTGGGTCGTGGAACGAACCCGCTTCAGCGGGAGTATACTGCGCGAGGGGCCGGTGCGATTGGGCGGCGGTAACCAGTTGAAGCGTTGGATGTAACGATCGGACGGTGCCGTCCCGAGGATGAAGGGGTCAAGAACTCCAACCTCGAGACAGGCACCCCGATGACCGAGACGACCACACGCGTAACGCTGGCAGCCCCTGCGCCCATCAGCGATCTGCGCCGCCGCTTGCTGCAGGACATGACGAACCGCAGCTTCGGCGACAAGACGCGGCACGATTATATCCGCCACATCGAGAGCTTTGCCGAGTTCCTCGGCCGTGCGCCGGATACGGCGACCGGCGACGATGTGCGTCGCTTCCAATCGGAGCAGATCAGTCACGGTGCGCAGCTACCGAAGATGAACACGCAGGCCTCGGCGCTGCGCTTCTCCTTCACCGTCACGATTGGCCGCGTCGACCTCGCGCAATGAGGTGGCCCCACTTGTTCGAACAGAGTTTCCGCTTGGATAAGTGGATCGTCTGCCGGGGTTAGGCTGCCGAGCGGATCGGCAGCAGGCTCGTCGTTCCGAAGTAAGCTTGATCGGGTGTCCGGTCGTCAAGGCTCGAATGCGGGCGGCGGTGATTGTAGAGGTCGAGATAACGCCCGAGGGAGCCCCGGGCCTCGCTCACGCTTTCGTAGGCATGCAGGTAGACCTCCTCGTATTTGATCGTCCGCCAAGGCGTTCGACGAACACATTATCCCGCCAAGCCCCCTTGCCGTCCATGCTGATTTGGATGCCATTCTTAGTCAGAACATCTGTGAAGGCACTGCCCGTGAACTGAGAACCCTGGTCCGTGTTGAAGATCTCAGGCCTACCGTGCTTGGCGATTGCTTCCTCGAGCGTCTCGACGCAGAACGCCGCTTCCATCGTGATCGACAGCCGCCACGACAGAACCCGGCGGCTGAACCAGTCGAGCACGACCGCGAGATAAACGAAGCCTTTCGCCATGGGTATGTA
>JANPDA010000036.1:0-15313 GCA_031431235.1 Hyphomicrobiaceae bacterium | reverse complement strand
GTCCTCCCGCGTCATTCCCGCGCAGGCGGGAATCCAGACGAGCAGCTGATGTCGCGTGGAGCATTGACTGGATGCCAGCCTTCCATGCGGAGCACGGCCTCGCCGTGACGCGGGCAGGACGGCTTTGGCATGGGAGCTTGTCACTCCGGGTACTAGTGTTCCGGCCCATTCATTCGATTCCGGTGAAGCTGGATCAATGAATGGAAAGACGGAACACAAACAAGGAGGTAGCGAGTGGGCTGGCCATTCATTTGGGGTACCAAATGAATGAGTCAGAACACTAGCCCGGCGTGTGGTGTGGAGGCGCGCGGTAGGTTGCGTCGGTCACGAGGTCAGGCCGGAGGTCGGCTGGATCTCTTGGTCCGATGGCGCCCGCAGCCGGCTCTCCAGCAATTCGCCCGCCGCCTCCAGGATCGGGTAGGCGACCGCGGTCAGGTGGCTGTTGATGCGCTTCAGATCGCGGATGATGTCCAGATGCAGCGCGCTCGTCTCCATGGTCTCGGGGCGGCGCGCACGCAGCCGCGCGAAATGGCTGTTGGCGGTGTAGACTTCGGCTTCGCGCAGCAGCGGCTTCTCTGCCAGCAGCTTCCTGGCGAGCCGGATGTCGCGCAGCGTGAAGACGTTGAAGGCGAGCCTCATATTGTCGAGCACGCGACCGTGGAACTGGCGCAGCTCGTCGCGACCCTCGGGTGAGAACAGCAGCTTGTTACGGATTTTCTTGCCCGCCAGCTCCATCAGGTTCTTGTCGATGATGTCGCCGATGTGCTCGAGATTGGTGACGAAGCTCAAGATCTCGACGAAGCGCCGGCTGTCCTCCGGGCTCATGCCGGCACTGGAGATGCGCATCAGGTAGAGCTTGATCGCCTCGTGCAGCCGGTCGACGGTGTCGTCCATCTTCTCGATCTGGCGATGCTCGGTCGCGTCGTCGTGCTCGAGCACGTGCAGGCTCTTGCGCAGCATCTCGGAGACGAGGTCGCCGAGCCGCAGTGCCTCGCGGGTGGCGCAGGCAAGCGCTTCGGTCGGGGATTCGATCACGGTTGCATCGAGGTAGCGCGGCATCGCCGGGTCCTCGATTGCTGGTGGATTGGGCAGGATCCGGCTGCATAGCGATGCGACGAGGCCGACCAAGGGCAGGAACACGACCAAGACGACTGCATTGAACAGGGTGTGGAACAGCAGCACCGAGTAGGCCGCCGCACCGGCATGGACCGCTTCGAGCAGGCGATTGGCGAGGGGGAGTGCAAAGACGAGCACGAGCAGCGCTGCGCTCCCGCGCATGAGGAGATTGCCGAGTGCGACACGACGCGCAGGCGCGGGTGCCCCCATCTGGTCGATGAACGGGGCGAGTGTGCCCCCGATGTTGGCGCCGAGCACCAGCGCGAGTGCCAAGGGCAGCGCGATCACACCGCTCGCCGTCATCGACATGAAAAGGATCACCATCGACAGGCTCGAATGCGCAAGCCAGGTCACGACGGCGGCCAGCAGCATGGCGATGAACGGCTGACCCGCCAGCAGGTTGAGCAGCCCTTCGAACGTGGTCGAGCCACGCAACTCACCCGAGAATGTTCCCAGCAGTCGCAGCGACAGGAGGGTCAGCCCCAGCCCGATCGCAATGCGGGCAAGGCTGCGCGAGCGGTCGCCCTCGGTCGCCAGGAACGTGAACACACCGGTTGCGATCAGGAGTGGGGACAGCCAGGAGACATCGATCGAGAACACGAAGGCGGCGATGGTGGTGCCGACATCGGCGCCGAGCATGACGGCGAGCGCGGTCGGCAGCATCATGATCTCGCGGGCAACGAGGGAGGAGACGATGAGGCCGGCCGCGGTCGAGCTCTGCAGCAGCACCGTCACGCCGAGGCCGATCGCCGCCGCGCTCACGCGATTGCGGCTGCCGAGCGCAACGGTGCGGCGGATCTCGCTCAAGAACGATCGCGTAATCCCAGTACGCACCATCCGTACGCCCCAGAGCAGGAGCGCGACGTGGCCGGCAAACGATATCAGCAGCTCGAAACCTGTCATCAGCCGGTTACGTCCTCGCTGTGTCTAGGGTTCAGCTCAGCTTCCCCTGACTTGGATTCCCAAGCTGCATGGATAGCATGCCATGCCCCGTTCATGACAGTAATGTGACGGCGGGTGAGGTGCGGTCGAATGCCGACAGGCCGGGCATGGGCGGACACCTGGAAAAGGGGCAGAGCGGCGCGGACGCGACTCTGATTCGCCGATGCATCGGCCGAGGTTGGCAGGCCTCGGTGGCAGGCTCTCTCCGGCCTCTGCCCACAGGTGAGCGAAAGTGCTACACATTTTCGCCACGCTCGCCTATTCAGCTAGGCACGAGCCCGCAGCGCCGGGGCTGCGGTCATGGGTGTCGATCCCTCCCCATCCGGGGGCGGGGAGCTGGGGCGGGACTTGAGAAACGGCTGGGACAGACGATATGCGCACCAATTACAACATTGCTCTCGTCGACGACGATCGCAACATTCTCACCTCGCTCAGCAAGGCTCTCGAGGCCGAGGGCTATCGCATCCGCACCTACAATGACGGCGTGGCCGCGCTGGAGGCGTTGGCCGAGCAGCCCGCCGATCTCGGCATCTTCGATATCAAGATGCCGCGCATGGACGGCATGGAGCTGTTGCGCAAGATCCGCATGAAGAGCGATATGCCGGTGATCTTCCTCACCTCCAAGGACGAGGAGATCGACGAGCTGTTCGGGCTGAAGATGGGTGCCGACGACTACATCGCGAAACCGTTCTCGCTCCGTCTCGTGATCGAGCGGGTGAAGGCGATCCTGCGCCGCTCGAGCATCAAGGACGGCACGCTGGCGCCCAGCCCTCAGGCCGCGATCCTGGAGCGCGGCATGCTGAAGATGGATCCGGAGCGCCACACCTGCCACTGGGACAGCAAGAACGTCACGCTGACGGTGACCGAGTTTCTGATCCTGCAGGCGCTCGCGCAGCGCCCGGGCGTGGTCAAGAGCCGCGACGCACTGATGGACGCGGCCTACGAGGATCAAGTCTATGTCGATGACCGGACGATCGACAGCCATATCAAGCGCTTGCGCAAGAAGTTCAAGGAGGTCGACGACGATTTCGACGTGATCGAGACGCTTTATGGCGTCGGCTACCGCTTCAAAGAAGCGTAACCTCCCAGGGGAGGGGAATGGCAATCATTACCGAAAGCGCCGCGCGGCTCTCCAGCCTCGCCATGCGAGCCTCGAGTGTGCTCGAGCCACTGAAAGGCCTGCTGCACCGGATCGGTGTCAGGCTCGACCGGTTCAGTCTGGACGGGCGCTTCGCCAACCTGACGAGCCGGATCATCGCGCTCAACATGGTGGGGCTCGCGATCGTCGTCGTCGGCATCCTGTTCTTCACGAAAACCCAGGCTTGGCTGATCGACGCGAAAAAGGACAGCCTGGTCGTCCAGGGCGACATCATCGCGCTTGCCATCGCCCAGACGGCCACTGGCGAGGACGAAGAGCGGTCGTCTTTTTTCGATCGTGCAATGGCCGAGATCGGCGACGATATCGCGGGCGAGGCCGCCAAGGATAGCGCGCGCACGAGCCTGCAGCTCGCAATCCGTCCCGAGCAGGCAGCCTATTTGCTGAAGCGCCTGGTCAAGCCGACCGGAATGCGGGCACGCGTCTACACCTCTGATGGTACGCTCGTCCTCGATACCGATTTGTTTGGCACCAACAAGGTGACGGTCGAGCCACTGACACCCAATGCAGACGCCATCGAGCCGGTGCTGCAGAGTTTCTGGACCCACGTCATCGGGTTTCTCAACCAGACCAAGCTCGAGGTCTATCGCGACATCGGCCGTGCCAACGGGATGGCCTATCCGGAGGTGGCCAACGCCCTCAAGGGTGAGCGCCAGCCTCTGCTGCTGCTCGACGACAAGGGGCGGCATATGGTGTCGGTCGCCGTACCGATCCAGCGGCAGGGCCTGGAGCGGGTTCACGGCGTGCTGCTGCTCTCGACCCAGGGCGGCGAGATCGAGCAACTGATCTGGCGGGAGCGCCGCTCGATCCTCCGGATCGCGGGCTTTGCGTTGGCCGCCATGCTGATCTCCTCGTTCCTGCTGGCGCGAACCATCGCCTGGCCGCTGAAGCAGCTTTCGGAGGCCGCCGAGCGGGTGCAGCACAATCTGCGGCGGCGCGAGGAATTGCCCGATTTCACGCGGCGCACCGACGAGATCGGGCACTTGTCGCGCACGCTGACGGACATGACGGATGCTCTCTACAAACGGATCGAGGCGAGCGAGCGCTTTGCTGCCGATGTGGCGCACGAGTTGAAGAACCCGCTGACCTCGGTCAGAAGCGCCGCGGAAACGTTGGCGATCGTCAAGAGCGACGCCGATCGCCAGCAACTCGCCGATACGATCCAGCACGATGTCAAGCGAATGACGCGCCTCATCGACGACATCTCCAAGGCGACGCGGGTCGATGGGGACTTCACGCTCAACGAGGCGCAGCCGGTCGATCTCGCCGACCTGCTGACGACGGTCGCTGGCGTCTTCAACGACGTTCACGCCAAGAACGGTCAGCGGGTGTCGGTCGATCTGGCCGCCCTGCCGCTCGGATCGACCGCCTATACGGTCAACGGCAATGACTTGCAGCTCGGGCAAGTGTTCAACAATCTGCTGGACAATGCGCTGTCCTTCTCCCCTGCCAACGGCACCGTGCATGTGCGCGGGCGCCGCGAGCAGAGCCTGATCGTGGTCGAGATCGAGGACGAGGGGCCGGGCATCCCGGAAGGCAATCTGGAGCGGATCTTCGCCCGGTTCTATACGGACAGGCCCGGCGCCGAATCCTTTGGCAAGAACTCAGGCCTGGGCCTCAGCATCTGCAAGGATATCGTCATGGCTCACCGCGGCGAGATCTGGGCCGAGAACCGGTTCGAGGCATTGGCGCAGGCCTCCTGTGGCAGCGGCGGCACGGCGGCGCGGAAGGCAGCCGCCCAGGTGATCGGCTCGCGCTTCACCGTACGGCTCCCGGCAACCCATCCGATCATTCTGCCGCGGCAGGCCGGCCGGTGGTCGAATGCCGGGCGACCGGCAAGGCTGCTGCGTCGCGTGTAGGAGCCCGGATGCCCGAGCACGAGCGCGTGCATGGCACAGTGGTCGCCATTGGCGGTCTGGGCGTGCTGTTGCGCGGTGAGCCAGGGGCCGGCAAATCGGATCTGGCCCTGCGCCTGGTGCTCGGCGGGCCCTATCTGGTTGCGGCCGGGCGCAAGATCGAGCTCGTCGCCGACGACCAGGTGCTGCTCGAGCTGCGGGCAGGCCAACTGATCGCCCGACCGCCGCAATCGCTCGCCGGACGGATCGAGGTCCGCGGGATCGGAATCGTCGAGCTGGACTGGCGCGAGGCAGCCCCACTCGCCCTCGTTGCCGATCTGGTGGCGCCCGGCTCGCTCGAACGGATGCCTGAGAGGGGCACGTCCGCCACCATCTGCGGGGTCGCCATCGCCTGCCTGCGCCTCGATCCGTTCGAGGCTTCAGCCCCGTTGAAGCTGCTGCTCGCGCTCGACCGGTTTGCTGGCGGAGCGAGGCCGTGACATCGCGCCCGCCCAATTCTGCTTGCTAACGGTGAAAACCGCTGAAATGGATATGGTGCGCGTGCTTGCTGCGCCGCACAATGGTCCGGCGGAAGCATTCGATTCGTATGCCGGTCGTCGGGTGGCGGCAGTGCCAGGAATGCGGCGGAAGTGGATGCCATGATCGGCCTCGTCATCGTAACCCATGGCGGTCTCGCCCGCGAGTTTCAGGCGGCGGTCGAGCATGTGGTCGGCCCGCAGCAGCGACTCGAGGCGATTTGCATCGGTCCCGACGACGACATGGAGCAGCGACGGCAGGACATCCTCGACGCCGTCGCGCGCGTCAATGGCGGCAGCGGTGTGATCGTGCTGACCGACATGTTCGGCGGTACGCCCTCCAATCTCGCCATCTCGGTGATGGAGGATACCAAGGTCGAGGTGATCGCCGGCGTCAATCTGCCGATGCTGATCAAGCTCGCCACCATTCGCAGCGAATCCCCACTGGTGCAGGCGATCGATCAGGCCAAGGATGCCGGGCGCAAATACATCAGCGTGGCGAGCCAGGTGCTGGCTGGCCAGCATTGACGTTTGCCAAATAGGTTTTCCGGAAATTGTCGTCGTCGCGCGACGATGTTGGGGCGCGACGAGATTCGTTGAAAATCCTGCTCGATCCAAGGACGCTCGAGCAGGCATTCATCATGCTGGAGGCATGTCAGCGATGCAACGGCAATCAACGAATGTATGCTCGAGGGCCCGCAGGACCTGGGAGACTGAAGCCCAATGAACGACCCCGCGCCAACTCCTCTCAAAGCCTTCGTGGCGATCCGCAACAAGAAGGGGCTGCATGCGCGGGCATCCGCCAAGTTCGTCAAATGTGCCAATGCCTTTGTGGCGAAGGTGCAGGTCTCGCGCGGTGGCGAGACGGTTGGCGGCGGCTCGATCATGGGGCTGATGATGCTGGCGGCGGGGCCCGGTACGACGATCGAGATCGAGGCTGGCGGGCGCGACGCGGAGGCGGCACTGAAGGCCCTCGTCGCGCTGGTCGAGAGCGGCTTTGGCGAGGACTGCTGATCAATAGCGGCGTGCGCACCCTGGCACGATCTGGGCGCGCAACGCCTTCGCCACATCCAGCAGCTGCGTCACGTCGCGCGTGGTGGGCTCGATCGAGTGCGCTCCATCTCGGTGAGGGGCTTGGTCAGCACGATCGCGCCGCGCGCAGACCCTCGCTCGCGGAGGCGGGCGACCCAACGCCGGAACTCCTCGAAGAAGCGGCCGGCGCGCGAGCCAGGCCCGCGAGGTCGTGCCGGTCGCGCGCATGCCGGTGGCCTCATTGGCTCCCGGTCAGATGGCCCCGCTTCGACCAGTAGGTCGCTCCTGCCCGCGTGCTCAGGCTGTGGCGGTGGCCGTGTGGACTGCGGAGCCAAGTACCCGCACCATAGTGCCCGTGCTCGTCGTGGAGGTCACCGGCGAGCACGAACAGCTCCTCGCCGCCGCTGCACTCGTAGGCGTCGAGCCGGGCGTTCGGGTCGAGCCGCTCCAACGTGACGATCTCGCCGCCGCTGCCCGCCGAATAGAGCCTCTGCCGGCGGTGCCCGCTCGCCTCGCCCGGCTGCCAAGTCCCCGAAGCAGTGTCGATCACGATCCGCTGGCTGTCGCCGGCGTGCATCTGGCGGAGCTTGACCAGGATCACGCAACCGGGATCAGTGCGGGGGGTGTGACGGCTGCCCGGCGGATTGCGCACATAGGTGCCTTTCCGATAATCGCCGTGCTCGTCCGAGAAGACGCCTTCGAGGACGAGGAATTCCTCGCCGAGCCCATGCTCGTGGGCCGGAAACGCGCTCTCACGCGCATAGCGCACGATCGACGTCGCCCGCGCGACCTCGCCCCCGATCCGGTCGAGCATGCGCCGCTCGACGCCAGCCTGCGGCGATGGCAGCCAGGGCAAGCTGGCCGTGTCGATCGCCACGCGTTGCGAGAAGTCGGAATTCACCAGATCGCTCGACATCGCGTTCACTCCTGGCTGTATCAGATCCAATTCAGCATGCCTGCGAGAACGCCAGCCTGGGCGCCCCAGTGTTCCCTCCCTTTCATTCGATTCCAGCGAAGCTGGATCAATGAATGGAAAGACGGAACACAAGTAGAGAGTTGCCTAGTGGGCTGGCCATTCATTTGGGATACCGAATGAATGAGTCGGAACACTAGTAGGTAAAAGTCAACTGCCACCGCTTGGCCTCAGTGCATTGGTGGGGGCTCTCGGACACGGGATCTCGGATCAGGCCGCGCCGACTGAGCCTCTGCGGTCGGCGAGCCTGGCGGCCCCAGGTGGCCTATCGCGGGGCGAGCCGGAAGCGATGAGTGATGAGCTGGTCAGGTTCGGCGCCCTGGAGACCGATCTCGATCTCAGTCGGCACGCGACCGATCGGCTCCAGGAACGGCAGCGTGCCCGAGTAGACCAGGGCCTGCCGAGCAGGGTCGGATCCGGCCAGGCCGAGCTCGAGCAGACGGTTGGGCTCCATCAGCTCGCCCATCTTGCCCGCTTGCAGGAGCTTGCCATCGCAGCGCATCCAGATGCGGAAATCGTCCCAGTCCGCGAGGCCGTCGAGCGGCAAGACTTTGCTCGCGATTGGCGTGGCGCACACTGCCTTTGATCGCTCGATGTCGGTGCGCTCGACCTCCTCGTCGAACAGATCGCACCCGACCGTCACGAAACGGCGGGTGCCGGCCCTGATGACGGCGAACTCGACCTCCGGCACCAGGCGCCGGCCTTGCGTTGCGATCTGCTCGGCTTGGCTGAGCGTCGCGGTGACCCCCGGGTAAAACCAGGGCGCTCGCTCTGGAACGAGGACGCCGCGCTCGGCCAGCTCGACACGATGATGCTCCCCCGCAGCGGGATCGCGGCTGGCAAAGGCTGCAAAGACCAGCAGATCTGGTTGCAGGCGGAGGAGACCACCCGTCGGCATCTCGAAACTCAGCTCGGTCTTCACCGTTCAAGCCTCCCGGAAAATGCAGGCCGCTTCGAATTCCTGCGCGTAGGCGCTGGAGCGGTCGATCGCAATCATAGTCCAACGAGTGCGTCGCCGCCGAGCACTTTCCGCGTTCGTGGCGCTCCAGGCATTCGCTGCCTGCCAGCACACGGCCATCGCCATTGTCGTTGCGACGCTGTTGCAATCTCCCGGCAGCTGTGGTCACCTACCGTCCGGTTGGTAGTCGCAGAGAGTGCGTGGGGATGACGGATCGTAACGGCGCCGCGGCAGCCACCTGGTCGGGTATTCCGCTCGATGTCTTCTATGCCCCGGGGGGCAATGCAGGTGCCGGCTATGCCGGTCTGGGCGATCCGGGGCAGATGCCGTTCACCCGCGGCGGCCATCGCGAGATGTACCGCAAGCGGATGTGGATCAACCGGCAGCTGTGCGGTCTCTCGACGCCGGCGGCAACCAACGAGCGCTTGCGCTATCTGATCGCCCACGGGCAGACCGGCCTCGCGATCGTTCCCGACACGCCGACACAGCTCGGCATCGACAGCGATCATCCGATGGGGGCGCGCTCGGCGGGCACGCAAGGGGTGCCGCTGTGCTCGCTCGAGGATATGGAGGCGATGCTTCAGGGTATCGAGTTGGACGGGGTCACGGCCTCGTTCTCGGTGCCCGGCGTCAGCGCGCCCGTGTTGTTCGGGCAGCTGCTCGCCGTCGCCCGCCGGCGCGGCACCGGGTGGGACAGGCTCCGGGGCTCGTTCCAGAACGATCCGCTGCAGGCCGTGCACACCAGCTACGATGCCGGCACGCCGCTCGAGCTCGGCATGCGCCTGTGCGTCGACATGATGGAGCACTGTGCGCACCACGTGCCGGGCTTCCACGCGATCACGGTCAACTCCTACGATTTGCGCGAGAGCGGGCTCGATGCGCCCCAGGAGATCGGCGTCGCGCTCGCGATCGCACGCGCCTACATCGAGGAAACCCTGAAGCGCGGCCTCTCGATCGACCAGTTCGGGCCCGGCATCCTGCTGATCGCGGCCGCGCACATCGATCTGTTCGAGGAGGTGGCGAAGTTCCGGGCCGTGCGGCGCATGTGGGCGCGGATGATGCGCGAGGAGTTCGGCGCCAAGGAGGATCGGACCTGCCGGCTGACACTCGCCGTTCATACGGCGGGCTCATCGCTCGTTGCCCCGCAGCCGGCCAACAACATCGTGCGCAGCACGGTCGAGGCGATGGCGGCGATCCTCGGCGGATGCCAGGGGCTCGACCTCTCCGCGTTCGACGAGCCGGTCGATCTGCCCTCCGAGGCCGCCGCCATGGTCGCACTCAGGACCCAGCAGATTCTGGCGCTCGAAGCGGGCGTTGCCAATGTGGCCGACCCGCTCGGCGGCTCCTGGTATGTGGAGGCGCTGACCGACGAGGTCGAGCGCCGCGCCAGGGCCGTGATGGACGAGATCGCCGCACAGGGCGGGATGATTGCGGCGGCCAAGGCCGGTTGGCTGCGCCGCCTGATGGATGAGATGCAATTCCACCTGCACGGCGCGATCGCTCGCGGCGAGCGCCAGATCGTCGGCGTCAACTGCCATGTGATTCCACCCGAGACGGACAAGCTGCTGTCGTTCAGCGGCCGTCATCCGGAGCCATCGAAAGCCCAGGTGGAATCCGTGCGCCGTTTCAGGGCCAGCCGTGACAGGGCAGCGCTCGCTCGGACGCTCGAGGATCTGCGCCACAAGACCCAATCGAGTCGCGAGAACCTGATGCCCCCGATCATCGCGGCGGTCGAGGCGGGCGCAACCGTCGGCGAGGTGCTCGGCAACATCCGCCTGGGCCATGGCTTGCGCTACGATCCGGTCGGCGCCATCCCCGCCGGAACGACGATCTGAGAACGGCGGCAATCCATGCGCAACCGCCCCATCCGCGTCGTGCTCGGCAAGGTCGGCCTCGACCTGCATGATATCGGAGCCAAATTCGTGGCTCGCAGCCTCAGCGATGCCGGCATGGAGGTCGTCTATCTCGGGCCGTTCCAGACCGCCGCCAGCATCCTCGATGCGGTCGTCAGCGAGGATCCCGACGCCATCGCCATCAGCTCCATCTCGGGCGAGTACAAGTCCTACATCCCCGAGATCCTGGGCGAGCTGGCGCGTCAGGGCCTCGATCCGATTGTGATCGTCGGGGGCCTGGTGCCGGACGCCGACCGGGTCGAGCTGCTGGCGATGGGTGTGGCGGGTGTCTTCGGCCAGGGCACCGCGATCGAGGAGGTCGTTCGGTTCCTCGAGGAGGCCATAGCCGCGCGGGACGCAAGACGAGCAGTGAAGTGATGGCGGTGCCAGCAGCGACCGGCATCGTACGGAGGTGGGACACATGCAGGTGAGCCGCAGACCGAGCTCAGCGCGAGAGGGCACTCTGGCGGAGCCAGCGGGGTCCATGACGAGCGCTGCTCCTGCGGCCGGTCGCCAGCGCATGCGCGGGGCTGACCGGCGCCAGCAGATCGAGGAGGTGGCGGCGCGGCTGTTCGCGGAGCGGGGTGTCGACGGCACCAGCATGCAGGACATCGCCGCGGCGACGGGGATCAGGAAGGCGAGCCTCTACTATTTCTACGCCAGCAAGGAGGACCTGATCGTCGGTCTCCTGCGCAAGGCCCTCCAGTTGCCCCAACAGCGCTTCGAGGCGATCATCGCGGCCGAGGGTAGCACTCTCCAGACGCTGGAGCAGCTGATCGCGGCCCTGGTCAACTCCTATGACGAGCTGTTGCCGCTGATGACCTTCTTCACCCGGACGGACCTCGCCAGCTCGCTCGCCCAGGAGCCGCGCCGCGAAATCAAGCGGCTGCAGCGACGGTTCGAGGCGACCTGGGAAGGTGTGATCAAGACGGGCATCGCCGCGGGCGAGCTCAGGGCCGATCTCGACCACAAGCTCGTCGCCTTCGGCATCATCGGCATGATCAACTGGATGTACAAATGGTACAGGCCGGATGGGCGCAAGCCGGCCGGCGAGATCGCGCGCACCTTCAGCGCCATGATCTGCGATGGATTGAGGGCAGCCGGCACGACTCCGGGACGCCACCGGCAGGCGGGCGTCAAGGCGAGGTCCGCAAGACCGATGGGAGTAGGCCGGTAATGGCGCTCCAGCCCTCCTTGTCCGACAGGCACGAGCTGGCGTCGGGCCGCATCGTCCTGACCGGCGTGGCGGAGAGCATCCGCGACCATGATCCTGCGAAGGCGAGGTCGGTGGAGCAGACCCGTAATCGCGAGCGGCATTTGCTGGCGCAGCCGACTCGCATGCCGCTCGCCTTGGCGGCGGAGTGAGGGGAGGAGCGGTCATGGGCAAAGTCATTGTCGTGGGTGCAGGCGTCGTCGGCATGGGCTGCGCGAGCTACCTCCAGCGCGCGGGCCATCAGGTCACGGTGATCGACCGGGTGCCGCCAGGGCGCTCGACCTCCTTTGGCAATGGCGGTGGCATCGCCAGCACCTTCGTGCTGCCGCTCGCCATGCCGGGCCTCTTCAAGAAGTACCTCGAGTACTACCTCGATCCCGAAGGCCCGGTATCGCTGCGCTGGGCGCACATGCCGTTCATGCTGCCGTTCCTGTGGCAGTTCTGGCGGAACTGCCGGCCGGAGCGGGTGAAGGCATGCACCGAGGCGCTGGCTGCTTTCATGCCGCCAGCCTATGACGCCTGGAAGCCGCTGTTCGAGGACGCTGGGCTGATGCCGCTGGTGCGCGGCGATGGCGGCCTCTGGATCTATCGCGACAGCGCGGCCCTCGAGGTCGACCGGCCGTTCTGGCAGGCCCGCAAGGACAAGGGCCTCGAGTTCCACGAGATCGGCGACGACGATTTGCGCCAACTGGAGCCTGCCGTCTCGCGCGAATGGAAGCGTGCCGTGCTCGAGCCCGACTGGCACCATGTGCGCGATCCCTACAAGGTGGTGGCGGGCCTGGCCGAGATGCTACGCCAGCGGGGCGGCACGATCATCGAGGAAGAGGTCAAGGACTTCGATCGGGGGCCTGCGGGCGTGCGCGCCGTCATCACCAGCCGGGGCCGCTACGATTGCGATGCCGTGGTGATAGCGGGTGGAGCCTGGTCGAGCCGCCTCGCCGCCAAGCTCGGCAGCCGCGTGCCGCTCGAATCACAACGCGGCTATCATGTGACGCTGCCCAACGCCGGCGTCGAGACCCGCCATCTGGTCGTCGTCGGGATGGCCAAGGTCGCCATCACCACCATGGACATGGGCGTGCGCATCGTCGGCGCCTCGGCTTTTCCCGGGATCGACGCACCACCCGATTGGCGTCAGGCCGATATGGTGCTGACCTGGGGCAAGCGGGTGCTCCCCGGCCTCGATACGCGAGGCGCGACACGCTGGTTCGGCGAGCGTCCGCTCACCCCCGACTCGCTGCCAGTGCTCGGCCGCTCGCCGCACTTCGCCAACGCCTTCTATGCCTTCGGTCACAGCCACATGGGCCTGACGACCGGAGCGATCACCGGCAAGCTGATCGCCGAGGCTGTCAGCGGCCGGCCGACCAGCATCGATCTCGCGCCATTCCGGATCGACCGATCCTATGGCTGAGAGGGGCGTACACACCGAGTCCAACCAAGGAGACCGAAGGTATGGGTAAAGTCGAAAGCAAGCTGAAGTCGATGGGGCTCTATCTGCCCGAGCCGCTGATCGTTCCGGCAGGCCTGACCCTGCCCTTCAAGCCCGTGCTCGTGCGCGGCAATCGCTGCTACATCTCGGGCCACGCCCCGCAGGATCCCGATGGCTCGATCAGCAAGCCGCTCGGCAAGCTCGGCCGCGAGCTGACGGCAGAGCAGGGCTATACCTGCGCCAAGCTCGTCTGCCTGTCGGTGCTGGGCGACCTGAAGCGGGCGCTCGGCGATCTCGACCGGGTGACGCAGTGGCTGCGCGTCTTCGGCATGGTCAATTGCGCGCCCGGATTCAACCGGACCACGCCGGTCATCAATGGTTTCAGCGAGCTGGTGCTCGAGCTGTGGGGTCCAGAGATGGGCGCTCACACGCGCTCGGCCGTCGGCATGGCGGAGCTTCCACTCGATATTCCCGTCGAGGTGGAGGCCGAGGTCGAGATCGCGGAATAGCTCGGCCAGTCGAACGGATCCGCATGCACCATGCGGATCCGTCCTGCTTGGTCGCTTTCGCCGGGGGCGCGAAGGATGGCAACTCGCGCCCGCATCGCCGCGCCATGGCTTTCCTCGCTCGAGCCGACACCACGATCCGACAGCACGCGCAGGTCGGTGCCGTAGAAGGACGAGTAGCGGCGTTGCACGATGAGGTGCTCGCCGTCGCCTTCCGGCGCGAGGCCATCGATCAGCTCGGTGCCGAGATCGCCCTCGAGGCAATGCAGCCCCTCCGCGCCATCGAGCTCGCGGCCGAAGTCGATGCGGGTCTTGCGGTGCACCTCCCGGCAGAAGACGATCGGGATATGAGCCGAGCGTGCGGCCTGGATCACCCGGCCGGCATTGGCTCCTCGAAACCGTCCATATGCGGGATCCCGCCGATATCCTGCGGCTCGCGGCGGCGGGCGCGACGCGCTGCGGGCCAGATGCGTCTGTGTTGGACCATGAGCGCGGCGGCTCAGGCGCCGAACCGGCCGTCGCTGTCCTTGATGTGCTTCAACAGTGCCATCAGCCGGCGATCGCGCCAGGCTTGCCGCTCGGCGACCTTGTCGCTCGGCACGAGCTCGCGCCGTGAGGTCTCGATCCGCTCGATCGCATCGCTGGGCCAGTCCGCGTCCAATTTCATGCCACGACCCATCGCCTCGTAGGAGCGGTGATAGCGCTCGGCGTAGTCGGCAAAGCCGTTGGGCGCGTTCATGTCCATGGTCTCGAATGGACCCATGAACGACCAGCGCAGCCCGAGGCTGTAGCGCATCACCTTGTCGAGATCCTGGGGGGAAATGACCTCGCTGCCGACGAGCGCGACGGCCTCATTGACGACGCCGGCCTGCAGCCGGTTCATCACGAACCCCTCGATCTCGCGCTTCAGCACGACCGGCACCTGGCCGACCTCGGTCATGACGGCATGGGCGCGATCGGTCGTCTCGGGTGACGTGAAAGGCGCGGGCACCAGCTCGACGACGGGCATCAGGTAGGGAGGGTTGGCCGGATGCGCGACGATGCAGCGGCTGCGGCCCGCGACCTCGCCCTGGAACTCCGATCCAGGAATGGCCGAGCAGGAGCTGCCGATGACCACACCCGCAGGGGCGTGGCGGTCGATCTCACCGGTGACCGTGGCCTTGAGCGCACGATCCTCGAACACGCTCTCCTGGATGTAGTCGGCGCCGGCCAGGGCATCCGCGAGGCTGGTTGCGGCAAGCATCCGCCCCCGCACCTGCGTGGCGCTGGCAATGAGCCCGATCGCCTCGAGGTCGGCCAGGTTGCGCTCGGCGGTTGCGAGGCACCGCCCGACCGCGCCGGCGGCCGCATCCCAGAGCCGCACCTCCCAGCCCGCGCGGGCGAACACGATCGCCCAGCCTCGCCCTATCAGTCCCGTGCCGACTAGGCCGACGCGCTTCACCATCTCTCATGCTCCCAATGGTTGCAAACACCGATACGCAGGTCGTAGGTATACCTGCCGAGTGGCGAGGTGAAATCGAGCGCTGGCTAGCCGATGTCCGCGGGCTCGATCATGTTCCGCAACGAGGTGAGCCCGGTTTCGCTGCGCAAGATGGAACTAGTGTTCCGGCCCATTCATTCGATTCCGGCGAAGCTGGATCAATGAATGGAAAGACGGAACACAAACAAGGAGGTAGCTAGTGGGCTGGCCATTCATTTGGGTACCAAATGAATGAGTCGGAACACTAG
>JANPDA010000035.1:0-10219 GCA_031431235.1 Hyphomicrobiaceae bacterium | reverse complement strand
GAACATGGCAAAGATCGCGCGCCAGCTGAACGCGATCAGGATGGCTTGGCCGAGCAAGGGCGCAATCATCGGGACGAGGATGAAGACGGTCATGACGAACGAGCTGATGCGGGCCATCGCCTCGCCCCGGTAGAGGTCCCGGGTGAGGGCCATGGTGATGACGAACGGCCCTGCGGCACCAAAGCCCTGGACGATCCGGCCGGCTAGCATCATCGGGAAGCTTCCCGCCAGCATGGCGAGCACGGCGCCAGCCGCGTAGATCGCGAGGAACAGATAGAGCGCCGGCTTGCGACCGAAGCTGTCGGAGAGCGGTCCGCCGAGCATCTGACCGAACGCCATGCCGAGAAAGAACAGGGTGACGATGAGTTGCGGCTGGTTACTGCCGTCGACCCCGAGATCGGTGCCGATCGCCGCCAAGGCAGGCAGCATCGCATCGATGCTGAGCGCATCGAGCGCCGACAGGAAGGCCATCAGCGCCACGAACTCGATGAGCCCCGGCCCGCGCCGCTCGATCGCTGCCTCCGTCATGCCGGCTGCCCTTCCACCGCCTGCTTGCGGGACCGTTGTCCCGCGCCAAGGCGCCGCTTGTCGCACGAACCTGCCGCCCAGCCCAGTCTCGCTCGACGGAGCCGGGGGCTGGGAGCCAAGCTCTGAAAATCAACCCGGCATGTCACCGGCCAGGGGCGGCAGCCGCTCCCCCTGCATCAGCAGTATGCGCCGGTGGCTGGCGATACCGAGCTCGAGGCTCTCGGCTATCGTGCGCGCCCGCTCGACGAAATGCTCCGCCGCGGCCGGCGGGCACAGCTCGCGTGCGGTTGCCGTGAACAGAGCCAGCCAGTGGTCGAAATGGCTCGCGTCGATCGGCAGGGGCGCATGCTGCTGCATCGGCCGGCCGTGATAGCGACCGGTCATCAGCGTCACCGACGACCAGAAGTCGCACAGCCGGTTCTGATGCTCCGTCCAGCTCCCGACGTGCTGAGCGAAGATCGGTCCCAGCACCTCGTCGCGCCGCACCCGCGCATAGAAGCCTTCGACCAGATGGCGGATCATCTGCTCGTCGATGCCCGTACGCGCCTCGACGTCGGCTGCGAATACCGCGCGCCGAGCCGCTGCCGCGTCCACTGATGCGTCGGAGCTCATGGTTTCCTCGTGGTCACGCCCATTGTCCGCTCCATCATTTATCCGGGAACGGCGTGCTGGAGCCGGCGAACTTCGGCAGTCCGTCCGCGATCTCGTAGTAGTCGCCCTTGTCGTCGACGAAGATGTGCTTCTCGAGCTTCAGGCCGGTCGGCTGGTCGAGGCTGCCGACGTTGATGCTCACATATTCGCCGCCGTCGTCCCAGAAGAGCGGCGTGCCGCAGGCCGAGCAGAAGCCGCGCTTTGCGCCCGGCGAGGACTGGTACCAGCCGAGCGTGCTGGCTGCCGTAAGGACGAAATCCTCGCGGCGCGCACTCGTAGCCGCAGCGAAGTGTCCGCTCTGACGCCGGCATTGCCCGCAATGGCAGGCATAGGCGGGCCCCACCTCGCCCAACACCTCGAAGCGGACGGCTCCGCAGAGACAGTGTCCCTCGAGTTTGCCCAAAATAGTTTGCCTCCTCCGTGTGTCTCAGGTCCGCCGATGACTGCCGCGCCCGAGGCGGGCGGCCGTACCCGAGCGCTCGTCGGTCCACTCCGGCGAGCCCTCGCGATAGGAGACCGCGGGCAAGCCCGGATCCTCGGTCTCAGGGAACGGCACGCCTGCGTCAGCCATTGCACGATAGCGTGCCAGCGCGGCGCGGCGCTTGCGCGTCTGGTGCGGCTGGGCCCGGTCGAGATCGGCCGTTCCCCATTCGGCATCGACTGTCAAGTGGCCCGAGGCGACCGCGTCCTCCAGCAACGCCTGCCCGCGCTTTGTCCGGCAGATCATCGCGTTCCAGCCTTCGTCCTCGCTGGTCGGCGCGCAACCATCCCAGACGTCGAGGGCCGCAAGATCGGCCGAGAGCCCGATCGCATCGGGGCAAATCTTGCAGCGGTAGAAACTGCGCCATGTCTCCTCCGGCCCCCACATGTCCCAATAGTTGCTCTCGTATTGCCGACCATCATGCGTCGATGCCGCCGTCGGCCCCGGACAGCCATTGCCGCGATAGCTGAAGCGCGCGACATCACCTGGCGCCACCTGCCACTCCGCGAGCTGGCCCTCGAATTTCTGCAGCTCCGAGAAGCCACCGCACACGATGGTCAGCCGGTAGCGGCAGAGCTCGTTGACGCGTGAATCGCGTCGCGAGAGGCTTTCGAGCGCGGTCACGTCACATGGCTTGCCGATGAACGCGAACGGGCGCCCCTCGTCCAGCGTCGCCAGGATCGGTGCGAGCGGAGCAGACGCCGTGTAGCGCGAGCCTGATGCCGCCAGCACATCCGCGCGCGCGAAGGATCGAACCGGACGCGAGAGCAAAGGACGCTCGGGGTCGGCGGCGAGATGCATGATGAAATCGGCCTTGCCGGTTTCGAGGATATGCAGCGCGAGCGCTGTCAGCACACCGCCAGTCGCGCCGCGGAAACGGATCTCGGGATCGCTCGCAAACCCGCGCGCGATGCGGCGGATCTCGCCCCACATCGGGTCGTGGCGGCTCGCCGGCTCGGGTGCGCGGAAGCTGACGTTGACGCCCGGGCAGATGGCGTTGAGCGTTGCCGTCTCGGCTGCGGTCAACGGACGGCGCTGGCGCGGTCGCTCCAATCCGTCGGCTTCGAGGGTTGCCGTCAGCGCCTGCGGCCCGAGCACCGAGCGGCAGATGCCGCAGCCCATGCAGAGCCCGTTCCCGACGATCTCGTCGAGTGACAACGGGCTCATTGTGCGATCCGTATTCGACATACGCCTCATCCCAGCCCTTCCAGGACAGCCTATCCCGCCCCGGTCCGACCGGATAGGATTGCGCAAGTGCACCGCGAAGGGAAGATCTTCATGACGTCAGTCACAATCGCCGGCCCAGAGCGGGGGCGTCATCGGCGCGGTACGGCGGCCACCGCCAAAATCCCCCAGGCGCCGTTCGCCCAGCCGAGAATGAAGCTCGACCCGATTCGCTTCCTCTCCGACGACGAGATCGAGTCGATCCATCTCGCTTCGCTTCGGGTGCTGGAAGAGCTCGGCATGGAGGTGATCCTCAACGCCGAAGCGCTCGAGATCTTCCGCAAGGCCGGCGCCAGGGTCGAGGGCGAGCGGGTCAGGATCGGGCGCGACATCGTGGAGGAAGCGCTCCGTCGGGCGCCCTCCGAATTCACCTTCCACGCGAGGAACCCAGCCCACAATCTGCATATGGGCGGCAACTGGATCGTGTTCGGGCCGGTCGGCGGACCGCCCAACTGCTCGGACATGGATAGCGGACGGCGGCCGGGGAGCTTCGAGGATTCCTGCAACTTCATCCGGCTCTGCCAGCATTTCAACATCATCCACATGGCGGGCGGCGGCTCGACCGATGCGCTCGACCTGCACGCGTCGGTGCGCCACCTGCATGTGAGCCGCGCCAAGGCGAAACTCTCCGACAAGGTCTACTTCGTCTCATCGACTGGCCGCGAGCGGCTGTTCGACGGCATGGAGATGGCGCGGATCGCCTGCGGGGTCCCCGAGGACAAGCTGATCGAGACGCCGGTCGTGATGACCGTCATCAACACCAACTCGCCCCTGAAGCTCGACGGACCAATGGCGATGGGCATCATCGAGCTCGCCCGCCACGGCCAGATCTGCTGCGTGACGCCGTTCACGCTCGCGGGTGCGATGGCGCCGGTGACGATGGCGGGCGCTCTCGTCGAGCAGAACGCGGAAGCCCTAGCGGGTCTCGTGCTCAGCCAGTTCTCGCGGGCAGGCGCCCCGTTCATCTATGGCGGCTTCACCTCGAACGTCGACATGAAGTCGGGCGCTCCCGCCTTCGGCACGCCCGAGTATATGAAGGCGGCGATCATCGGCGGCCAGCTGGCGCGACGCTACAATCTGCCCTACCGCACCTCCTCGACCAATGCCGCCAACACGGTCGATGCGCAGGCGGCCTACGAGAGCGTGTTCTCGCTCTGGGGCGCGATCATGGGTGGGGGCAATCTGATCGTGCATGCGGCCGGCTGGATGGAAGGGGGGCTGGTCGGGTCATTCGAGAAGTTCGCGCTCGACGTCGATCTCTGCCAGATGGTTGCCGAGTTCCTGAAGCCGCTCGACATGAGCGAGGCCGCGCTCGGGTTCGAGGCTATGCGCGAGGTCGGCCCCGGCGGACATTTCTTCGGCGCCAAGCACACGTTCGAGCGCTACTCGACCGCCTTCTACGCACCCTTGATCTCCGACTGGCGCAACTTCGAATCCTGGCGTGCGGCCGGCTCGCCCGATGCCATGCAGAAAGCGAATGGGCTCTGGAAGCAGGCGCTTGCCGAGTACGTGGCTCCACCGTTGGATCCTGCCATCGCCGAGGAGATCGACGCCTTCTTCGAGCGGCGCATCAGCGAAGGCGGCCAGCCGACGGATTTTTGATCGGGTATAGAGCTGGCCCGCTACCGAGCCAGCTCCTTCAGCCCGCGCCGGATCAGCGCTTCGGTCCTGGCCTCGGCGCCCAGCTCCTTGAAGGCGAGCGAGACGGCGGCGCTCGCCTGGGCGTGGGGATAGCCGAGGTTGACGAGGGCGGAGACGGCTTCGGCGGCGGTCGAGGCGGCGCCCTTGGGCGCTGGCATCGCGGCGCCGCCCCGCGGCAGCGCGACACCGGCAGCGGTCAGGGCAGGCGCCTTGTCCTTCAGCTCCGTCACGATCCGCTGCGCCAGCTTTGGCCCCACATGCGGCGCGCGAATTCCAGCCTTGTCCTGCAGCGCTATGGCGTTGGCGATATCGTTGGGCGAGAGCACACCCAACACCGACAGCGCGACCTTGGCGCCGACGCCCTGCACCGATTGCAGCAGGCGGAACCACTGCCGCTCCTCCTCGGTACGGAAACCATAGAGGCGGATCTGGTCCTCGCGCACATAGGTCTCGATCGCAAGCGATGCCGGACCCTCGACCGTCGACAGAAAGGCGAGCACGCGCGAGGAGCAGAACACCTCGTAGCCGACGCCATTGACGTCGAGGATCACGAAATCCTCGCCGAGGCTGTCGATCTTGCCCGTGAGCTTGCCGATCATTTGCCGACCGCCCTCGCCTTCAACGAGGCCTCGAGATCGCGGATACCGCGATGCTGGCCGTGGCAGATGGCGATCGCGAGCGCGTCCGCCTCGTCCGGGCTTTCCGGTTTGGCCTTCGGCAGCAGGATGCCGATCATCATGGCGATCTGGCGCTTCTCGCCATGGCCGACGCCGGTTACCGTCTTCTTGATCTGATTGGGCGCGTACTCGGCGATCCTGAGGCCGGCCTGGGCTGGTGCCAGCAGCGCCATGCCGCGCGCCTGACCGAGCTTCAGGGTTGCGCGCGCATTCTCGTTGACGAAGGTTTCCTCCACGGCCGCCTCACGCGGCTTGTGCGCGGCGATGACCGAGGTCAAGCCCTTGTAGAGGTCGAGCAACCGATAGGCGAGCTCGTCTTCGGCCTCCGAGGTGATGACGCCGCTCGCCACATAGGAGAGCCGCACGCCATCCGTGTCGATGATGCCCCAACCGGTGCGCCTGAGCCCGGGATCGATGCCGATGATGCGAATCATGTTGCCCGCCATGGTGTGGTGATAGCAATGGCGGTGCAAAGGCGATAGATGGCGGGTCCGTTGCCCCGGAAGCCGCGCAGCGGCTATCCGGGGCCCAGATGTCGAGCGCGAGGGGGCTGCCGCGTCGGGCCCTCGGTCCCGGCGCTCGAGCGGGGTTGCTTTTCGGCAAGCAACGCCAAGCATCGGCCCGCCCTCGGCCGGGAAGTCGGGAATCGCGGCGGCACGTACCGGTAGCAAATGGAGCACCCCATGAACCTCGAGCTCGGCGGCTTCCACCACCTGACGGCCGTGACGGCTGATGCTCCGGCGAACCTCGCCTTCTACACGCGCACGCTGGGA
Source organism: Hyphomicrobiaceae bacterium (assembly GCA_031431235.1). Lineage (GTDB taxonomy): Bacteria > Pseudomonadota > Alphaproteobacteria > Rhizobiales > Hyphomicrobiaceae > JANNSW01. The sequence goes on along the minus strand of JANPDA010000035.1, from coordinate 4,244 downwards.
TTGAGGCTCGTCAAGAGGACGGTCAACCAGGACGACACCACGGCCTACCATCTCTTCTACGCCGATGGCGCGGCCTCGCCCGGCTCCGACATCACCTTCTTCGACTGGCCGGTCGGACGCGAGAGCCGCGGCACCTGCTCGGTCGTCAACACCGGCTACAGCGTCGCCAGCTCCGACAGTCTCGCCTTCTGGCGTGACCGCCTGCCGGCCGCCGGCGAGATCGTCGAGCGGGACGGCCGGGCAACGCTTCGCTTCGAGGACCCGGAAGGCCAGCGGCTGATGCTGATCGCGGATGGTGGCTTGCCGGAGCACCCCTGGGAGCGAAGCCCGGTGCCGGCGCGCCACCAGCTGAAGGCGCTTGCGGCCATCACGATCAGCGTGCCCCGGCTCGTCCGTACCGAGCGGGTGCTGATCGACGTCATGGGCATGCGCCGGCTCAGGAACTATGCCTCGCCCGACCGCGGCAGCGCGACGGTCCACGTGTTCGGCATGGGGCCGGGCGGACTATCTGCGGAGTTGCATGTGCTGGAGGAAGCGGGGGTTGGGCCTGCACGACAGGGCGCGGGCGGCGTGCATCACGTGGCCTTCCGCGTGACCGATCGTGCGGCGCTCACGGCCTGGACCGAGCGGCTGACGGCGGCGGGCGTGCGCAACTCGGGCGAGGTCGAGCGCTTCTATTTCCGCTCGCTCTATTTCCGCGAGCCCGGCGGCGTGCTGTTCGAGCTGGCGACGGACGGACCGGGCTTTGCCGCCGACGAGCCACTCGCGACGCTTGGGGAAAAGCTATCGTTGCCGCCGTTCCTGGAAGGCAAGCGCACGGCGATCGAGGCGCGGTTGAAGCCGATCGGTTAGGCTCGCCTGGGCAAGCCGCAGACCGGAGCAGGGTTCCTGTGCTATGAGAATGGGATCAGGATGTCCCACAGGGTCCGAGCATGGCCGAAGCCGCACGCAAGCTGCCGCCTCTGATGACTGTCGCCGAGTTCCTGGACTGGCCCGGCGACGGCACTTCCGTACGCTATGAGCTTGTCGACGGCGTATTGCGGGCCATGGCGCCGGCGAGCAACACCCACGGTACGATTCACAGCAACCTCACTCGGCAGATCGGCAATCACTTGGAGGCAGTGCGCCCCGGTTGCCGCATCATCGTTGCTCCCGGAATCCAGCCCAAGCTGAGGGCCGCTTGGAACCACCGGATTCCCGAGCTCGGTGTCACCTGCGTCCCGGACCGGCCGGGCGTGCTGATGATCCCGGATGCAATCCTGCTGATCGAGATCCTGTCACCCTCGAACGCCCAGGACACATGGAGCAACATCCCGCTCTATGCCTCGGTGCCGTCTATCGAGGAGATCCTCATCGTGCATTCGGCGACCGTGAAGATCGAGGTGCTTCGCCGGTTGGCCGACGGGAATTGGCCGGACAATCCAACGGCAATCGCCGGGCTCGATGCCGCAGTCGATCTCGCCTCAATCGACCTGGTGCTGCCGCTTGCAAATGTCTACGGGGACACGTATCACGCGACGGCGTAGGGGGCGACAGGCGCGGTCGCCCCCGCAATGCCTCACGCCTTCACCCGCTTGGCGTCGGGATCATGCATCGGCTTGAAGCTCGCCTTTGCCTTGAACCTCGTGCCGGCGACGTCGATCTCGAACTTGGAGCGCTCGATGTCGGCGGGCTTCTCGCTCGCCTCGCAGCGCACATAGCCGAGCGCGACAGCGCCGCCGAGGAAGTGCCCGTAGTTGGCGCTCGTCACGTAGCCGCAGAGCTGGCCGTCGCGCCAGATCGGCTCGTGGTGATAGAGCAGCGGCTCGGGGTCCTCGAGCTTGAATTGCACGAGACGCTTCGACAGCCCGGCCTGCTTCTTCTGCAGCACGGCCTCACGGCCGATGAAGTCGCCAAAGCGACCGGATTTCTTGTCGGTCTTGACCGCAAAGCCGAGACCAGCTTCCAGCACGTGCTCCTCATCGCTCATGTCGTGGCCCATGTGGCGGTAGGCCTTCTCGATGCGGCAACTGTCGAGCACATGCAGGCCGCAGGGCTTCAAACCGAACTCCTTGCCCGCCTCCCAGATCCGGTCGAACACATGCCGCGCCATGTCGGCGGTGGCATAGATCTCCCAGCCGAGCTCGCCGACGAAAGTGACCCGGTGCGCGCGCACCAGCGCCATCCCGAGCTCGATCTCCTTGGCCGTGCCGAAGGGGAAGGCCGCGTTCGAGAGGTCGGCGGTCGTCACCTTGCCCAACAGGTCGCGGGCCTTGGGGCCCATCACCGGGATCACGCATTCGAGCGCCGTCACATCGATTGCCGAGCAATGAGCGTCTTCGGGGATATGCCGCTTCAGCCAGGCGAGGTCACGCGGCAGCGTCATCGAGGGCGTGACGACCAGGAAGCTCGTCTCGGCGAGGCGCGTCACCGTCACGTCGGCCTCCACGCCGCCCTTCCGGTTCAGCCATTGCGTGTAGCAGAGCTTACCGGGCTCGATCGCGACGTCGTTGGCGCAGATCCGCTGCAGCACGGCCTCCGCATCGCGCCCCTCGACCCGGATCTTGCCGAAAGACGTCATGTCGAAGAAGCCGACGCCGTTCCTGATCGCCAGATGCTCAGCGCGCGCATGCTCGAACCAGTTCTGCCGCTTCCAGGAGTATTCGTACTCCGCCTTCTCGCCGCGCTGCCTCGCCGCGTCAGGCAGGAACCAGTTGGCGCGCTCCCAGCCTGCCGCTTCCCCAAAGCAGGCGCCGAGGGACTCGAGCCGCTCGTGCAGCGGCGACTTGCGGATGCCGCGCGAGGTCGCGAACTGGCGGTAGGGCCAATGGTGGTCGTAGAGCAGGCCGAGCGTCTCGGTGACGCGCTCGGCCAGATAGCTCTTGTTGGCCTGGAAGCCGTGCATGCGTCGGATGTCGACGTCGCCGAGATCGAAGGGCGGCTCGCCGTCCTCCATCCACTGCGCGAGCGCCATGCCGGCCCCGCCCGAGGAGACGATGCCGATCGAGTTGTAGCCGCACAGCATGTAGAAGCCGCGCAGGTTGGGCGCTTCACCCATCATCCAGCGGTCGTCGGGCGTGAAGCTTTCAGGGCCATTGAAGAACTTGCGGATGCCGGCGGTTTCCAGGATCGGCAGGCGCTTGATCGCCATCTCCAGCACCGGCTGGAAGTGCTCGAAATCCTCGGGCAGCTCGAGAAAGGCCGAATCCTCGGGGATCCCGTCGAGGCCCCAGGGCTTGGCCCCCGGCTCGAAGGCGCCGAGCAGGATCTTGCCCGCATCCTCCTTGTAGTAGGCGCACTCTTCCTGCACCCGCATCACCGGCATGCTCTTGGGCAGTCCGGCAATCGGCTCGGTCACGATGTAGAAATGCTCGCAGGCCTGGAGGGGAATATCGACGCCCACCATCTTGCCGACGTCGCGGCCCCACATGCCGGCGCAGTTGACGACGATGTCGGATTTTATCGTGCCATGATCGGTCACGACGCCCGTCACCCGGCCATTCGCCTTGGTGATCCCCGTCACCTTCACGTTCTCGAATACCTTGGCGCCGCGCTGGCGGGCGCCCTTGGCCATGGCGAGCGCCACGTTGGCCGGATCGGCCTGCCCGTCGCTCGGGATGTGGAAGCCGAGACGGGCGTCCGAGACGTTCAGATAGGGGTAGAGGTCCTTGGATTCCCTGGGCGAGAGGATCTGGCAGTCCAGCCCGTTCATGCGAACGGACGTGGCGAGGCGGCGGACCTCCTCGGCGCGCTCGTCGGAGATCGCCATCAGCAGCGAGCCGCAGCGCTTGAAACCGGTCGAAAGCTCGGTCTCCTCCTCGATGTCCTCGTAGAGCTTGGCCGAGTACATGGTGAGCTTCTGCATCACGGGGCTCGCACGGCCCTGCCCCATCAGACCTGCCGCATGCCAGGTGGTGCCGGAGGTGAGCGTCTTGCGCTCGAGCAGCACCACGTCCTTCCAGCCCAGCTTGGCGAGATGATAGGCGACCGAGCAACCGGCCACGCCGCCGCCGATGATCACGGCGCGGGCTTGTTTTGGAAGGTCGGTGGACATGGCAAGGCTCCGGATGAAAGGAAAGCAACCGCGCGGAAGGTGCGCGTCCGCGGCTGAAACTGGCCGAGGATCGAGCCAGATGCAATGGGCCGCAGCGCCGTCTTCAAGCCTCCTCGCGCCACGCCAGCGGATGGGGAGCGAGGGCACGGTCCAACGTCAGCAGCCGCAGCCCTTCCACCTCAGCCTGCGCCAACAGAAGGCGATCGAAGGG
>JANPDA010000034.1:0-4574 GCA_031431235.1 Hyphomicrobiaceae bacterium | reverse complement strand
CACTAGAATCATAGAGTTGCTAGTGTCCTTTCATCTCCGAAATACGCTTCAGAGGACACTGCGAGGATGAGCGTATTTCGGAGACAGGACACTAGTGTGGTGTCTCGCAAATGCCATCCAGCATCCGCGGCTGGCTCGGTGATGGCATTTGCGAGGCGAAACCACACTAGAATCATAGAGTTGCTAGTGTCCTTTCATCTCCGAAATACGCTTCAGAGGACACTGCGAGGTTGAGCGTATTTCGGAGACAGGACACTAGAGCTCGTCGATGCGACAGTTTTGCGACCTTCGATAGCCGAGGACATGATGGCGGCAGCCGAGCGAGGCGTTGAGAAATCGAGGATCGCCTCGCTGATGGAGCGCGAACGGGCGCGGTTTCAGGTCCGCAACCCCCGATCGCAGTGCTGGACGAGGGAATGGCCGAGCTGACAGGCCGGTCGAGACTGAACCCAAACGGAGAACCATCTTGAGGACAACGGGTAGCAAGTCGGGCGCAAAGACGCTCGCCACCGAAGCCGAGACCTTTCTGGCCGCTCACCCAAACGTCCGCCACATCTCGCTGATCCTCACCGATTCCTGCGGCGTCGCACGCGGCAAGCTGCTGACACGTGAGGAGCTGGTCTCCGCCTTCAAGAACGGCCGCTATCTGCCGGGCTCGTTCCGGGTGCTCGACGTGACGGGGCGCGACGTCGAGGAGACCGGCCTCGTCTGGGAGGATGGCGACGCCGACCGGCTGGCCTGGCCGGTGCCGGGCACGCTGCTGCCGACACCCTGGATGGGACCCGCGCACGGCCAATTCCTGACAACGCTGCACGAGCTGGATGGCTCGCCGTGCCAAGTCGACCCCAGAAATGCGCTTGCCCGCGTGCTGGAGCGCTTCCAGGCCGACGGTTTCACACCGGTCTGTGCGATCGAGCTCGAGTTCTTCCTGCTCGACCGCGAAAGTGCGCTCGCCGGCAAGCCACAGCCCCCCGTTTCACTCGTCAGCGGGGCACGCCCCAAGCACTATCAAGCCTACCTGCTGCAGGACACCGACGATTTCGCTCCCTTTTTCGACGACCTCTACCGCGCGGCCGAGGTGCAGGGTCTGCCAGCGCAGACGCTGATCTCGGAGTATGCGCCCGGCCAGATGGAGATCGGCCTCCTGCATCGGGCTGACGGTCTCAAGGCCTGCGACGACGCGATCATGTTCAAGCGCCTCGTCAAGGGCGTCGCCGAGCAGCATGGCCTCGTCGCCACCTTCATGGCCAAGCCCTACAAGGAGTGGACCGGCTCGGGCATGCACGTGCATGTGAGCCTCGCCGATCGATCGGGCAAGAATGCCTTTGCCTGCGACGATCCAGCCAAGAACGACCTGCTGCGCCATTCGGTTGGCGGGCTGAAGGCGACCATGACGGACGGCATGGCGATCTTTGCACCCAACGCCAACTCCTACCGCCGCTTCCGCAAGAACAGCTACGCACCGATCTCTCCGACCTGGGGCATCAACAACCGCACGGTCTCGATTCGAATTCCGGCCGGCAAGGGAGAAACCTGCCACCTGGAGCACCGCTCGGCTGGCGCGGACGCCAATCCCTATCTGGTGCTCGCGGCCGTGCTCGCCGGCATGCATCACGGCATCGCCGAAGCCATCGATCCGGGTCCCCCGGTCACCGGCAACGCCTACGCGGTCAAGTCGGGTGCCAGGATGCCGATCAACTGGTTCTCCGCACTGGAGACGTGGCGCGCCTCCAAAATCATGCGCGAGTATTTCGGCAACGAGTTCGTCGACGTGTTCGCCTCCGTCAAGGAGGCGGAGGCCGACCGCTTCTTCTGCGAGCCGACGCCGCTCGATTTCGAGTTCTATCTGCGCACGATCTGAGGAGGTCTGGATGAGCGGACACGTCAATGCCCTCGGACAACAGATCGGGTCTCCCGTGCCGGGATGGAGTGAGCGCCCGCGGCCACCTCGGGCGCCGATCGAGGGACGCTATGCGCGCGTCGAGGCGGTCGACCCGGTGCGCCATGCCGCCGACCTGCATGCTGCAAACATGATGGATCGCGAGGCGAGCATCTGGACCTATCTGCCCTATGGCCCGTTCGCCAGCCTCGAGGACTATCTCAGCTGGATGCGGAGCACCTGCCTCGGCGACGATCCGATGTTCCATGCCATCATCGACAAGGCGACTGGCAAGGCGACTGGCATCGCCAGCCTGATGCGGATCGACCCCAAGCCGGGCGTGATCGAGGTCGGGCACATCAACTACTCTCCCGCCTTGCAGCGCACGCAGGCCGCGACGGAATCGATGTTCCTGCTGATGCGGCGGGTGTTCGAGGAGCTTGGCTACCGGCGCTACGAATGGAAATGCGACGCCTTGAACGCGCCGTCGCGACAGGCCGCTTTGCGACTCGGCTATAGCTTCGAGGGGATCTTCCGGCAGGCGACGATCTACAAGGGCCGCAACCGCGACACGGCCTGGTACTCGATCCTCGACAAGGAATGGCCGGCGCTGAAGGCCGCCTACGAGCGCTGGCTCGATCCGGCGAACTTCGATGCGGCCGGCCGACAGCGGGAGAGGTTGGCGGTGTTGATCGAAGCGAGATAGGGAAGGGGCCGAGCGCCGCTCGCCCCTACGCAGTGGGCAATCCGATGGCGGGGTGACCGGCGGTCGCCCCCTTTGAGTGAACCGCATGACAGAGAGCTTCGACCATCCCTGGCTCGCCCTCGAAGCGGCGGTTGCAGCCCATCCCGGGGCCGAAGCGCTGGTGTTCCCGCACCAGCGGGCGCGGCGCTCGTTCGCCGAGTGGCGCGACGAGGCCGGGCGCCTCGCCGCTTCGCTGCTTTGCCGCGGCATCCGGCCCGGCGACCATGTGGCATTGCTCGCCGAGAACCGGCTCGAATGGCCGATCGTGCAGATGGCAGCCGCCGCCATGGGCGCGGTGCTCGTGCCGCTCAACACCCACTACCGCAAGGACGACCTCGCCTACGCGCTCGCGCAATCGCAGTCGAGGGCAGTGATCCTGTCCGAGCGCTTCCGCTCGAATCCCTACCTCGAGAACGTGCTCGCGCTGCACGCCGAGCTGCCGGGTCTCGCCCACGTGATCTCGCTCGATGGAGCCGATCCCGGCCGGCTTGTGCTCGGCTACGGCGAGCTGGTCGCCTCATCGATCTCTGCCAGGACAGCTCCCGACCTCGACCTGCTTGCACCCGCGGCGCTGCTCTACACCTCCGGCACCACCGGCTTTCCCAAGGGCGCGCTGCTGACCCACCGCGGCATGATGATGTGCGCGCGGGAGACGGCGGAGCGACTGGCGATCCGACCAGGCGATCGCTGGACCTCGATGATTCCGCTCTTCCACTGCGCCGGGTGCATCCTCAACGTGCTCGGAAGCGTGCAGTCGCTGGCAGCCTATGTGGGCGTGCCGGCGTTCGAGCCCGAGGAGACATTCCGCGTGATCGAGAGCGAGCGCTGCACGGTCTTCTCAGGCGTGCCGACGGCCTACCTCGCCCTGCTGCAGCACCCGTCGCGGGCGAGCTTCGATCTCGCCTCGCTGCGGACGGGCACCTGCGGCGGCGCCGACGCCAATCCGGAAGTGCTTGCCAGGTGTGCCGCCGAATTTCCGATGCCGGGGCTCGCGCAGGTCTACGGCCAGACCGAGTCCTCCACGCTGATCACGGCATCGGCTCATGACGACCCGGAGCGCTTCGCCACCTCTGGTCCGGCACTTCCCGGATTCGAGATGCGCATCGTCGACCCGCAGACCGACGTGCCGTGCCCGCCCGGCACGATCGGCGAGGTGCAGGGGCGCGGGCCGATGGTGATGCTCGGCTATTTCGGCAAGCCCGAGGCGACCGCCGAGACGATCACGCCCGACGGCTTCCTGCGCACGGGCGACCTCGGCTATGTGACGCCGACCGGGCGGCTCGTGATCGCGGGCGGCCGGCTGCGCGACATGATCATCCGTGGCGGCGAGAACATCTATCCGGTCGAGATCGAGAACCTCTTGCAGGAGCACCCCGCGGTCGCCGCCATAGCCGTGTTCGGGCAGGCCGACGCGTACTATGGCGAGATCGTCGCAGCCGCGGTGCGGCTGAAGGCAGTGACGACGGCCGCCGAGCTCGCCGCCTTCGCCGCTGCCCGCATTGCCCGTTTCAAGGTGCCGGCAAGGTTCTATCGCCTGGAGACCTTCCCGATGACGCCATCCGGCAAGGTCCGCAAGGTGGAGCTGCGAGAGATGGCCAAGGCCGGCCGTCTCACGCCTTTGGCCTGAGCGCCAGCTGACGCTCGCGGAGCCAGACGTAGAGCCCTGCGCCAGCGACGGCCGCGGCTCCTGTGAATGCCCACGCATCGGGCCGGTCGCCCGTGCTCACGGCCCGAGATAGCGCGACTGCAGCTCCTTGGTGCGCTGCTCGGTATGCTCGACGAGGCAGGTCCAGGATTCGAGCGCCATGCCCGAGCCCTCGTACCATTCCCAGCCGATCATTTCGCCGCAGTCGACTTCCTTGAAGGCAACCCAACTACGCTGTGCGCGGCGGAAAGCGTCCTCCCAGTCGCTGCGCTGCTTCGCGGTCAGATGTTCCTGCTTGGCTATGC
>JANPDA010000033.1:0-2964 GCA_031431235.1 Hyphomicrobiaceae bacterium | reverse complement strand
CCGGACGACGCTCGACAAGAACTTCGGCAGCGACCGCAGCGACCAACGGTTCACGCAAATCCACGCGGAGGTCGTCGACGGACATGTCACGCTGAGCGGCCATTCCATGTTCGCGGAGGTCAACGAGGTCGCCGCCGGGCGCGTCCGGGAGATCGATGGCGTCGTCGAGGTGCATAGCGGGATCAGCGTTCTGCAGTACGACCGTCGACACGCGGCATAGGCTCGAGGCACCAAGCCGGGCGGCATCGACGTCACGTTGCCAACCGCCAGCAACGAGTTTTTTTGCGGGGCTGAACTCGTGCGAAACAGTTCGTCGTGCGCATTCTCGTCTGCGCGGAGCAGCAACGTCATTCTGGCCCTATGACGAACGACCTGCTGCTGTTCATCGCGATCGGCTTCGCCGCCCAGATGGTCGACGGCGCCATCGGCATGGCCTACGGCATCACCGCCACGACGGCGCTCCTCAGCATGGGAGTGGCGCCGGCAACCGCGAGCGCGGCCATTGATATGGCGGAGGTCTTCACCACCGCTGCTTCCGGAGCTGCCCACTGGCGTATGGGAAACGTCGATCGCCGGCTGGTCGTGCGACTTGCGGTGCCCGGCGCGGCGGGGGCAGCGGTCGGGGCCTACGTGCTTGCGCCGGTGCCTGGCGGCCAGATACGCCCGATCGTGAGCGTGTACCTGCTCGCAATGGGCGGACTGGTGCTATGGCGCGCATTCCGGAAACGCGAGCCGGAAGGCACAGATGGCAAGCGACCCGGCCTGCTCGGTCTCGCGGGCGGCTTTCTCGACGCGATCGGTGGCGGTGGATGGGGTGCCGTCGTTACTACGACATTGATCGGGCGTGGCGTGCCCCCGCGCTTCGCAATCGGCTCGGCCAACGTGATAGCGAAGCCAAATCGAATATACTCTGCCCCGATTGACAATATAGTTTGATTTCGCTACTAATTTGTCCATGGCACAGCAGCGTGAAACAGCAGGCCGTTCGGCGGCGGAGCTACTGCTCCGGCTCTGCCGGGCAGCGCTTGGCGAGGGGTTCGTCGAGCAGCTGACATCGGCGCAATGGATGGCGCTGCGCTATTTCGCGCGTGCCAATCGCTTCTCGCGCACGGTGTCCGCGTTCGCCGAGTTCCATGCGACGACACGCGGCACCGCATCGCAGACGGTAAAAGGGCTCGTCGAGCAGGGATACCTGGTGCGCACCCGGTCGGAGACAGACGGCCGCAGCGCACGCGTCGACCTGACCGACAAGGCGAGGGCCATCCTGGTGCACGACCCCGTCGAGGTGGTTGTGGTTGCCGCCGACGCGCTGCCGGCGCGGCATCGCGCCCAGCTGGTCAAGGTCCTCGAGCGGATGCTGGCCCATGTCGCGCGGGAGCGTGGCCGGGCCCACTTTGGGGTTTGCAGCTCCTGCGCGCATCTGCGCAACGGGAATGGACGCGGCAAGCGCCGGCAGTCCCATCAGTGCGGCCTTCTGAACGAGCCGCTTTCGCCCGAGGAGACCGGACAGGTCTGCATCAGTTTCGAGCCGAATTAGACCTGGCCGGCGCGTCACATCTTCGCGAGGAGGAGGACGAGAACGCCATGACCGCATTGCCCGAAGGCCTGTTATCGATCAGCGACGGTGCGATCGTTCTCTCCGCGGAGCTCGTTGCCCCCCGTCTTGGCCTGACGCCCGATGCGCTGCAGGCCGAGCTGCGGCGCGGACAAATCACGTGTCTGGTCGAGGCTGGCGTCGACGAGGATCGGGGCCGTACGCGGGTCACGGTGCGCCATCACACGCGGTCGTGGACCGTCGTCATCGAGGCCGACGGTACCGAGCGGGCCGCGACATGGACCACTAGCGCCTTTCCTTTGCAGGCGAGAGCCGTGCCCCCGGATCGGATTGGAGAGCAACTCCGCGCATGCCTGCAGAACATGGCGGCAGCGTGCCTGACCATCACCTACGGCGGACTTGCCAGGCTGCTCGACCTGTCGCCACCCAACACCATCCGTCAGGTCACCGTTGCCCTCGAGCATCTGATGGAGGAGGACGCCGCAGACGGCAGTCCGTTCATTGCCGCGCTCGTGGTCGGCAAGGCCCGAGGCGACTTGCCGGCAGTCGGGTTCTTCGAGTGCGCAAGGCGCCTCGGCAGGTTCGGCGGCGATCCCGAGGGTGTGGAGGCGCGGAAGTTCCACGCCACCGAGCTCGATGCTGCTCTGAAGTACTGGGGTAGGTCTGATGCCAGTTGCTGCAAGCAGTATGCACGGAGCGGCGACGCCATGCAGCGCGCGTGCCACGAATGAAGGGCCGTGCCCTGATGGGTTCGCAAGATGCGATCGCTCAGACAGATCGTTGCATCGTTTTTCCTCGCGGAGTTCGTCGCCGCGTTCTTCCTCGCCATACGCTACTTCTTCGCGCCGAGAAAGACGCTGAACCACCCGTTCGAGAAGGGACCGATGTCGCCCCGCTTTCGCGGCGAGCATGCGCTCCGGCGCTATCCCAACGGCGAGGAGCGCTGCATCGAGGCCCGGAATGTGGGCGAGCATCGCCTCGGTGCTCTCGGAATGATGCTCGGGTGCGCGGATACCTGCGCCACAGGGCGTGCGCAACACCATCGGGCAGCTGAGTCGTCCCTGCGTGCGAGTGCGCAGCCTGGAGGCATGGTTCACGAACTGATCAGGAGGCCGAAATCGTCGCTTGGCACGTCACCGAGGGCGATCATGTTGTCGCCGACCAGCCGCTCGTCTCCGTCGAAACCGACAAGGCCGTGGTGGAGGTGCCATCGCCCTGCAACGGTCGCATCGCCCATCTGTTCGGGGCCAACGGCGATCTGGTGAAGGTGGGTGCCCCACTGGTGGAATTTGCCGACGGGGCTGGTGAGGACAGCGGAACGGTGGTCGGCGAGCTTGGCCGCGCAGGCTCCGAGCATGCCGGGCGACGCCGGCCTGTTGGCTGGCTGACGGGCGGGGCAGTGCACGCGT
>JANPDA010000032.1:0-6109 GCA_031431235.1 Hyphomicrobiaceae bacterium | reverse complement strand
GCAACAGGTCCGGGTTGACCAGTGAGCAGTGCTCAATGCGCAAGCGCGGGTTTTCACCCTGCCAGCCTTTCAGACCGGCCTCATAGGCATTGAGCACCATGTTAATGGTGACGTCGCCGTTGGCGTGAATACCGATGCGCCAGCCGTGCGCCAGGGCATCCTGCACCGCTGCATCGATTTCCTGCTGGCTCATGGTCAGGATGCCGTAGTCATCGGGACGGCCTTCATAGGGCGTGCTCATGCGCATGGTCCGTTCCGAGGCAGAGCCATCGGCGGCGTATTTAACGGCGCCAAAACGGATCCAGTCGTCACCAAACCCGCTGCGCATGCCGGCCCCTTTGAGATGCGCAAAGAAGTCGGTTGGGCCATAGGGCATGATGGCCACCCGCGTCAGGAGCTCACCAGCGGCGCGTGCGTCCTGGTAGGCAACGAAGTTATCCAGTGAGCATGCGGCGTCGGTGGTAGACGTCAGCCCGGCCGCTGCCATTGCGCGCGACATGAAAGCCACGCCGTCGCGGCGCACCTTGCGGCTGATTTCCGGCCACTTTCCCGCTTTCTGCACCACTTCAGTCATGGCTTTTTCGGCAACAAAGCCAGTGAGCTCACCGTTGGCACGGCCGAATTGGCCTCCCTCCGGGTCGGGCGTCTGCAGCGTGATACCCGCGTCGCTGATCACGCTCTTCCAAGGGTCGGCCGAGTACATCAACGGCCTCAAGCGGATCACGCAAGAGAACTACACTCGCGGCTTGCGCGCCGTTGCCGCCGAATTCGGCGACATGCCCCTCGAGGCGGCTCAAGATCCCGACGCAAAAGGCACGTTCCTCGAGTGGCGAAACAAGCTCACGCGGGACGGCAAGCCGAGCGCAGCGGAGCACAACATAGCCTATCTGGCGCGCGTGCTCTCGTGGGGGCTCGAAAACCGCAAGATCAAGTTCAACCCGCTCTCGACCTGGAAGCGGACGCACAAGGCCGACAGGTCGGACAAGATCTACTCGTGGGCACAAATCGAGGAGTTCGCGGCCGTTGCGTCGTCGCAGATGCGGCAGGCGCTCTATCTGGCGATCTTCACCGGGCAACGGCAGGCGGACCTTCGCGCCTTCACCTGGGCGCACTACGCCAACGGTTGCCTCAACATTCGGCAGGGCAAGAGCGGGCGCCGCGTCGCCGTCAGGTGTGTCGAGCCGCTTCGGGCAATGCTCGACGCGATGAAGGCGGACGGGCGCACGTCAACGCATATCCTCACGACCGCCGCGGGCCAACCGTGGCTCAAACGGAACTTCAGCACTCATTTTCGCGACACCTGCGTCGCCGCTGGCATCCCGGTTGCGCGGTCCAAGGGCGATACCGAGGGGCTGACCTTCCATGACCTCAGGGGCACGACCGTTGTGAGGCTCGCCGAAGCCGGTTGCACGCCGCACGAAATTGCAACCTGGACTGGCCACAAGCCGACCTCGGTTGTGCAAATCCTGGAGCACTATTGGGTGCCCACCGATCGGCAGGGAGACTCCGCAACCGCCAAACTCGGGAACCTAATACGAACGGATTTTGCAAACCGCCTGCAAACCGTTCCCGTTTCCGTCTCTCAGGAGGGTCACTAAGTGCTTGAAATCATTGGTCGGAGTGGCAAGATTCGAACTTGCGACCCCCTGCTCCCGAAGCAGGTGCGCTACCAGGCTGCGCTACACTCCGTTCCAGACGGGATTTTGTCCCAGACGGGATTTTGTCCCAGACGGGATTTTCGGCTCGATCGCCACAGCTGGCCCACTTGCGTGAGCGGGCCTGGGCTCGTCTGCCGTCGGCCTTATAGCTCGTGACCGGACGGGCGGCAATGACCAATCGTCGGCACCCCATGCCGGGTCGTCGGCAGAGCCGGCTCGCCATCACATCAGGCCTGAGCCGCGGAAGCTGGTGTGCCCATCCTTGCCGATCACGATGTGGTCGTGGACGGCGATGCCGAGCCCCTTGGCAGCTTCCACGATCTGCCTGGTCATATCGATGTCGGCGCGGGACGGCGTCGGATCGCCCGAGGGATGGTTGTGCACGAGGATCAACGCCGTCGCCGACAATTCCAGTGCCCGCTTGACGACCTCGCGCACATAGACGGGCGTATGATCGACCGTGCCACGCTGCTGCACCTCGTCGGCGATCAGCCGGTTCTTCTTGTCGAGGAAGAGGATGCGGAAGTGCTCGAGCATCTCGTAGGCCATGGCGCTGCGGCAATGATCGAGCACCGCGGACCAGGAGCCGAGCACCGGACGGCTGGCAACCCTGCCCTTGATCAGCTCCTGGGCGGCGGCCCTGACGATCATGATCTCCGTGATCGCAGCCTCGCCCAGGCCTGCCACCTCCTTCAGCCGCTGCTCGGAGGCACTGATCACCTCGGCAAACGAGCCGAAGCGCTTCCTCAGCTCCTTGGCGAGCGGCTTCACATCGCGGCGCGGAATCGCCCGGAACAGGATCAGCTCGATCAGCTCGTAGTCCTGCAGGGCATTGGCGCCCCCCTGGCGGAAGCGATCGCGCAGCCGCTCGCGATGGCCGAGATGATGGGGTGCTGCGGCGTCGTCGAAGCCGTGTGCCAAGGCACTGTTCCCTCTAGCGGGCCTTGAACGGAGGGCAGTGATAGCCGGCTGGCGAGAGCGTGAAGATCTCGGCCCCCGTCTCGGTGACCCCGACCGTGTGCTCGAACTGGGCCGAGAGCGAGCGATCGCGCGTGACCGCGGTCCAGCCGTCGGGCAGCACTTTCACGCCGGCCTTGCCCAGATTGACCATCGGCTCGATGGTGAAGAGCATGCCGGGCTTCATGATCACGCCTTCCCCCGCCTTGCCGTAGTGCAGGATGTTGGGCCGGTCGTGGAAGACGTCGCTGACGCCGTGGCCGCAGAAGTCGCGCACCACGCTGCAGCGCTCGCTTTCGGCATAGATCTGGATCGCTTCCCCGATATGGCCGGTGGAGTTGCCGGGCATGACCGCCGCGATCCCCCTGAGCAGCGCCTCGTAGGTGACCTGCATCAACCGCTCGGCGCGTCGTGAGATCTCGCCGACGGCATACATGCGTGACGTGTCGCCATGCCAGCCGTCGAGCACGAGCGTCACGTCGATGTTGATGATGTCGCCATCCCTGAGCGCGCGCGGACCTGGAATGCCGTGACAGACGACATGGTTGATCGAGGTGCAGATGGCGCGTGGGAAGCCGCGATAGAAAAGCGGAGCGGGAATGGCGTTGTTGGCCTCGGCAAAACCGAGAACCAGATCGTCGAGTGCTTCCGTCGTCACGCCGGGGCGAACGTGCTCGACCAGCATATCGAGCGCGGCGGCCGCAAGCTGGCCAGCCCGGCGCATGCCGGCAAAGGCGCCCGCCCCATGCAGCCTGACTTTGGTCGGGTCCGCGACGTTGGTGGCGCGGGCAAGGTCGAGATTGTTCATCACGCGGAAGGGCCGGTCTGTGCTGTGAGAGACTTAGGCGCAAAGATCGAGCCTTGCAACATTGCGAGTTGCGAAGTTGCGTTGGACACGACCCGCAATTCGCAACCCCCAATTCCCACCATCACGGTGCCTCCGCAACCGTCTTCAGTTTCGCCAGCCCCGCTTCGTAGTCAGCGCCAATCCAGTGGTCGAACATCAACCCCATCCAGCGCTGTATGGGATTGCTGCCGAGATCGGTCGAGAAACCCCAGGTGAGGCGGGTGCCGCTGCCGGCCGGCTCCAGGGTGAAGGTGGCGTCGGCCGCGCCCATGTCGGCGAAGTCGAGCTTGGTGCGAACGAGCTTGTCGGCGATGGCCTCGACGATCTCCTGGCTACCTGAGCCAACATCGTCCCTTTCGCTGGTCCAGCTCATGCGGGCGCCCTTGCCGCTGTCGGGGCCCGCATAGGTGTACTTCGCGGCCGGGTCGCGCCCGGCCCAGGGCGACCACTCGTTGAAGCGCCGGTAGCCGTTCAACAGGGCAAACACCTTCGCCGGTGGGGCAGCGATCTCGATCGAGCGAGAGACGGCGGCCACGCGCGGCAGCAGCTGACTGCCTCCAACGAAGCCCGCGGCGAGAACTGCAAGCGCAATGACGAAGCGGCGTATCATGGTGGCCTCCTGAGGCTCCGGCTTGGCTGAATCACCCATTCATGAAAGATCATGCTATCACACCGGCCCGGCAACGGGACTGCGCTGGATCAGGCGGAGTGCTCGACCCGAGCATTGCGAAAACGCGACATCACCGGCCTACTGGGCATGCATGGGGAGTGGATTTGTTGTCACGAAGGGGTGCAGAGCGTGTGCAGCCATGCTCCCGGGAGCTCTGCTGCTCGACGAAACGGGCCATAATGGGGTCATCATCCCACCGCACGCTTCCCGACGCAGAACGAGCGAGACCATGCCGAGCTTGATGCGCTTTCTAGCTGTGATCGGGACGATCGCAGGCCTCCTTTACGGCAGCATGTACGTGCTTGCCGTCTACTTCGAGCCCGAGCCCCATGAGATCACCAAGAACGTCCATGGCGTCAAGATCCGGAAATGAGCGCACGCCAGGCTGGCGGATCGCCGCGGGTCTGCTGCTGGCGACCTGGCTTGCGACCGGGACCGCGCCGCCGTCCGCGCTCGCCGAAAGCGATCGGTCGCGGCTGAGCGAGAAACCGCGCCAGATCCCCGCCGACCAGGGCACCGATGATCAGCCAGCGTCCGAGAATGCCGGCCCTGCTCCGGTCGAGATCCAGCCGATGGCGCCCGGCGAATCCTCCACCCGCGCGGTCGAGGGCGGCGATCTGGCCCCCGTCACTGCCGGCTCCGAGGAGCCCGATCTGGGTGCGCCGCTGCAAACCCTCCAGTCCCCGCCGGGCCAAGACACTGCATTCCCGCAGGCTCAGAGCGGAACTCTCGCCCTGCCCTCGATTGCCCCCGCGGCAGCAGGCTCACCCCAGATCGCGGGCAGCCCATTGCCGCCCGGCCTCTGGCGCGGCCTCGAGGCGAGCGAGGTCGAGAGGAATTTTGCCAAGCTCTCCGTGCCACCGAAGTCGCCGACGCTGCACGCGCTCTGGCGCCAGCTGTTGGGGGACGAGCCGGATGGCGGGGCGCCGGCGCAGCTTGCCGCACTCAGGCTCGAAGGCCTCGTCCGCTCGGGCCTGATGGCGGAAGCGGGTGAGTTGGCCCGCCGGATCGACGAAACCCGCGCCGATCCTCTGCTGCTGTCCTCGCTGATTCGCGCCCATTTGGCGCTCGGAGCGACGCGGGAAGCCTGCGCCGCCGTCAAGCGGCTGCCGTTGAAGGACACGAAGCTCAACAAGTCCGTCCGATCGGAAGGCCTTGCCGTCGCCGCCTTCTGCGCAGCCTCGAGCAAGGACCCGGAAGCCGCCAGGCTCGGCGCCAAGGTGCTGGCAGGCGCTGGCATCGACGCTCCAGTCGGGCGCGCGGTGCTCGATGCTTTGGCGAACGGGAGCCGACCGGTGCTCCCCACTGACGGCGCTGTCTCTCTCGTCGATCAGGCGCTGCTGCGGCTGGTCGCACCGCTGGAATCGCCCGAGATCTTCGCACGCGCGACGCCCGACGCGGCCTATGCGGCCGCCCGCGACGAGGCGGCCGATCCGCTCGCGCGTGCGTTTGCAGGCGAGGCGGCTGCTCGCCAGCTCGTCCTCGATGCGGGCGAGCTCGCCCGTCTCTACCAGGCCGTCGAGATCGGGTCGGTGGATCGCCAGAACCCGCTCGCCTCCACACTCGAAGGGGCCGCGAAGCGCGCCCTCCTCTATCAGGCGACGATCAGCGAGCGCTCCCCCTTGCGCAAGGCCCGCAATGCCCGCGCCTTCCTCGACGAGGCGCGCCGCGACGGGCTCCACATGGTGGCGGCCGCCATGCTCGCCGATGCCATCGCCGATCTGCCGCTTTCGCCGGAGATTGCCTGGTTCGCCGAGACCGCGGTCGAGATCGATCTGGCGGCGGGACGCTATCGACCCGCGGCGGCCTGGGCCGAGTTCGGCTCGACCGTCGAGGGTGAGCGGCCGGACGCGCTGCTGCATTGGCTGGTGCTGGTCGACATCGCCGATGCCAATGGCGGCTTCAAGCACGGCTCGTCGCTGCGCCATGCCGAGGCCAAGGCCTTGTCGGGAGGCTTCCCGCCCGAGGTGCTGCAGC
>JANPDA010000031.1:0-6116 GCA_031431235.1 Hyphomicrobiaceae bacterium | reverse complement strand
CCCCCCAGCCGCCCAGGGTATCAAGGATCCCGTCTGCGGCATGACGGTCGAGCCGGCCACGGCCAAGCATTCCCACGCGCACGCAGGCCAGACCTACTATTTCTGCAGCGGCGGTTGCCGCGCGAAGTTCGCCGCCGATCCGGCGCAATACCTCACGCCCACCGCGAAACCCGCGGCGCCACCGCCGGCAGGGGCGATTTACACCTGTCCGATGCATCCCGAGATCCGCCAGCCGGGTCCGGGCCCCTGCCCGATCTGCGGCATGGCGCTCGAGCCGGAGATCGTCTCGGCGGACAACGCCCCCAATCCCGAGCTCGCCGACATGACGCGGCGGTTCTGGATCGGCCTTGCGCTGGCCTTGCCGGTGCTCGCGCTCGAGATGGGTGGGCACCTGACCGGGTTGCATCAATGGCTCGGCCAGCAGACATCGAATTGGATCCAGCTGGTGCTCTCGACGCCGGTGGTGCTGTGGGCGGGCTGGCCGTTCTTCGAGCGGGCATGGACCTCGCTGGTGACGCGCCATCTCAACATGTTCACGCTGATCGCCATGGGCACGGGCGTCGCATGGCTCTACAGCATCGTCGCCACCTTGCTGCCCGGGCTGTTTCCGGCTTCGATGCGCGCAGCCGATGGCTCGGTTGCCATCTATTTCGAGGCCGCGGCCGTCATCACCGTGCTGGTGCTGCTCGGGCAGGTGCTGGAGTTGCGGGCCCGCGAGCAGACGAGCGGCGCCATTCGCGCGCTACTCGATCTCTCGCCGAAACTGGCGCGCCGGATCGCCCAGAGCGGGATCGAGGAGGACGTCGGACTCGACCAGGTCATCGTCGGCGACCGCCTGCGCGTGCGGCCCGGCGAGCGGGTGCCGGTCGATGGCGAGATCGCCGAGGGCCGCAGCGCGATCGATGAATCGATGGTGACGGGAGAATCGATGCCCGTGACCAAGGCCGTAGGCGAGAAGGTGATCGGCGGGACCATGAACCAGTCCGGCGGCTTCGTCATGCGCGCCGACAAGGTCGGCCGCGACACAATGCTCGCCCGGATCGTGCAGATGGTGGCCGAGGCGCAGCGCAGTCGCGCACCCATCCAACGGATCGCCGATCAGGTCTCGGCCTGGTTCGTTCCCGCCGTCATCCTGGTGGCACTTCTCGCCTTCGCCGCCTGGTCGATCTGGGGGCCGGAGCCGCGTTTGACCTATGGGCTGATCGCGGCCGTGTCGGTGCTCATCATCGCCTGCCCCTGCGCGCTCGGGCTCGCCACGCCGATGTCGATCATGGTGGGCGTGGGACGGGGAGCGCAGTCGGGCGTGCTGATCCGCAGCGCCGAGGCACTCGAGCGCCTGGAAAAGGTCGATACGCTCGTGATCGACAAGACCGGCACTCTAACCGAGGGCAAGCCGAGCGTGGTTGCGATCAGGACCACGGGCGGCATCGAGGAAGGGGAGCTGCTGCGCCTGACCGCGAGTCTCGAGCGCAGCAGCGAGCATCCGCTGGCGGCCGCGATCGTGCGATCGGCCCAAGAGCGCGGCCTCGCGCTCGCTGTCGTAGAGGATTTCGACTCCCCTGTCGGCAAAGGCGTGAGGGGGTCCGTCGAGGGGAGGAAGCTCGTCATCGGCAATCGCGCGATGATGGCTGAGGACGGCATCGACACCAGCAGCCTCGACGCCGGTGCCGAGGAGTTGCGTCGTGACGGGGCGACAGCGATTTTCGTTGCGATCGAGGGCAAAGCCGCCGGCGTCATGGCCATTGCCGACCCGGTCAAGGCGACGACCCCAGCCGCCATTGCCGCGCTGCAGGCCGCCGGCATCCGCGTCGTGATGCTGACCGGCGACAACGCGACGACCGCCAGGGCGGTCGCCGGCAAGCTCGGGATCACCGAGGTCGAGGCCGAGGTGCTGCCGGAGGCCAAGGGCAAAATCGTCGAGCGCCTGCGCCAGCAGGGCCGGATCGTGGCGATGGCGGGGGACGGCGTCAACGATGCGCCCGCGCTCGCCGCCGCCGATGTCGGCATCGCCATGGGCACGGGCACCGATGTCGCCATGGCGAGCGCGGGCGTCACGCTCCTCAAAGGCGATCTCAACGGCATCGTGCGGGCGCGCCAGCTCTCGGCTGCCACCATGGCCAACATCCGCCAGAACCTGTTCTTCGCCTTCGTCTACAACGCGGCCGGCGTGCCGATTGCGGCCGGTGTGCTCTATCCGGTGCTCGGCATCGCGCTCTCGCCCATGATTGCGGCCGCGGCGATGGCACTCTCCTCGGTCAGCGTGATCGGCAATGCGCTGCGGTTGCAGCGCGTGACGTTGTAGCGATGGGGGCGGAGCGACAGCTTCCGGCCGGTTGGCGCGACCAGCCCGCCAGGATCGCAGGCGCGCCGATCAATTGCTCGGGAAGACCGGCAACGGCCACCGCACCCGCCTACTCGCTCGTCAGCAGTTTTTGCGCGGCCGTGCCGAGGGCGCCAGCGATGACGCAAGGAGCGGCGATCTCGGCATGTCCGGTCGCACCCGCCGCGACGCAGCCGAGCGCCAACACGGTCGATCCCGCCTGCATCGCCCAGCTGCGACTGCGCGAGCTTTCTGGCCCCTTCGTCCGCAGCTCCTCGATCGCCTTCAGCGCTTCCTTGCGGATCGGGCCCAGCTCGTAGGTCTCGGCCGCCTCGATCACTTCCTTCAGGGTCGCCGCCACTTGCTCGGGCTGGTGCTCGGCTTCCACGTAGCAGAGCTTCAGGAGGCTCTGGTCCCTGGCGGCATTCGAGGCGAGCGTCCATTTCGCCATGCTGCCCGCGGTGAGGCGATCGAGGTCGTCGCCCTCGCGCGTCCAGGCGAGCGCTGCGATCATGCGCATGATCGGCTCGTAGGAGCCGGTCGAGATGTAGTAGCCCCAGAGCGTGTCGAGCGTGCGCGGATGCTCGAGCGGCAGCTCCATCAGCCGGCCCGCCTCGCCCTCGAGGAAGCGGTCGATCAGCACCTTGCGCTCGGGGATGCCGACGGCGAGCGCGCGCAGCAGCTCGTGCCATTCGGGCAATCCGGAATAGGCGACCGCGCGAACGACCGTCACCTGCTCGTCCGAGCGCATCGGGAACATGGGATCGATCAGCGTCTTGGCGTCGAGCTGGTTGGCGCCGAGCACGCCCGCGACGAAGCCCACATAGACGCCCGCCGCATCCTGGTCCTCGAGCAGGCCGAGCTCGCTCATGGCATGCACGGCCGCGGCGAGGCGCCGGGGGTCGGGCGACTTGCGATAGCCCATCATCCAGCGCATCAGCTCGACCTGGGAGGCAAAGCCAGGCTCGTCCGCCCTGGTCGCACCGGGGCTGCTGGAAAGAACGGCGAGAAAGCAAAATAGCATTGCGAATCGACGCATGACGAGCTCCAGACCGGCAGCCCCACGTTCTGGGAACGGAAACAAGCTCTTGCGTCAACTTGATGGCGGAAGGATCGGGCTCGGGAGCTTTCAGCGCATCGACGGCGCGTAGATCAGACCACCCCGGTTCCAGAGGCTGTTCAGCCCCCGCCTCAACCCGAGCGGGCTGTCCTTGCCGAGGTTGCGCTCGAACACCTCGCCATAATTGCCGATCGCCTTGACGATCAGATAGGCCCAGCGCGGATCGATGCCGAGCCCGCTCTCGGAACCGGGCTCGCTACCGGCGAACTCGCGGGCGACGGGGCTGCCGGCTGCGATCCAGGCATCGATGTTCTGGCTGGTGATGCCGACCTCCTCGGCATGGATCAGTGCAAACAGCGACCAGCGCACGATCGAGAGCCATTGCTCGTCGCCTTGGCGCACGACCGGCCCGAGCGGGTCCTTGGCGATCACCTCCGGCAGCATCACGTGATCGTCGGGCGCAGACAGCTTCTGGCGCTCGCCCTCCAGACCCGAGAGCGCGTTCACATAGGCCGTGCAGCGCCCGGCGTCATAGGCTTTCAGCGCATCCTCGGCCCGCTCCATGCCGACGATCTCGACCGGCATGCCGCGCCCGGCCCAGAAACGGACGACGCCGATCTCGGCCGCGCTGCCCGACTGCAGGCAGACCTTGGCGCCGGAAAGCTCCAACACGCTGGCAATCGCGAGATCGCGCCTGACGATCACGCCCTCTCCATCGAAATAGCTGACACCGGCGATCCGCAACTGCAGCTCGCTCTCGAGCGCCATCGACCAGAGCCCGGCACGGGCGAGCAGATCGACCTCGCCTCGGCGCAGCACCTGATAGCGCTCATTGGCCATCAGCGGGCGGAACTGCACCTTGGCGGCGTCCCCCAGCGCAGCGACCGCCACCGCACGGCAGATGTCGACGTCGAGCCCGCGCCAAGCCCCGCTCGCATCGACCGCGGCGAGGCCGGGCGAAGCATCGTCCACACCGCAGATCACATGGCCGCGCTCGCGTATCTGATCGAGCGTCGGCCGCGGCTGGGCCGTGGCGCTGGTGGCGAATGCGGCAGACAGACAGGCTAGCGCTGCTGCGAGCAGCCGCGTCGTCGAGCCCATTCGATTCCCTTCCTTCGCTGCCGCGACGCCCTCCCCGCGAGTGGACTACCCACCTCAATTGGCCGTCCCGGTCCTGCCCGGTCTGATCGCCGGGCTTGGAGCTCATGTTTGAAGTGATGCGGCCTTCCGGGTCAAGGCTTGACTGCGGGTCCGGATTGGGAGAAAGCCCAGGATTGATCGAAGGAAACAATCGATGGGCAAGTCGCCGACAACGCCTCTCTCCTCGCTGCGTCCCGCGACCCGCGCCGTGCATGGTGGCCGCCACCCCTTCGACCACCACGGATTCGTCAATCCGCCCGTCTATCGCGGCTCGACCGTGCTGTTTCCCGACCTCGATACGCTCGAAAGCGGCAATCAGCGCTACACCTACGGCCGGCGGGGATCGCCCTTGATGAGCGCGCTCGAGGAGGCGCTCTGTGGTCTGGAGGGCGGGCAGCGGAC
Organism: Hyphomicrobiaceae bacterium; assembly: GCA_031431235.1. Classification (GTDB taxonomy): domain Bacteria; phylum Pseudomonadota; class Alphaproteobacteria; order Rhizobiales; family Hyphomicrobiaceae; genus JANNSW01. Next base: position 1,194 of record JANPDA010000031.1, on the reverse strand, counting down.
CGTGCTGACCTCCTCGGGGCTCGCGGCCATCACCACGTCGCTCCTCGCCTTCGTGGAGGCTGGCGACCACATCCTCGTCGCCGACACCGCCTACCGGCCGGCGCGCACGTTCTGCGACGGCATGCTGAAGCGGATGGGCGTCGAGACCAGCTACTATCACCCGGACATGGGCGAAGGGATCACGGCGCTTTTCCGCCCCAACACGCGCCTCGTCTATGCCGAGTGCCCCGGCTCGCAGACCTTCGAGATGCAGGACATCCCGGCGCTCGCGCGGGCCTGCCGGACACGCGACCTCTACCTCCTCGTCGACAACACCTGGGCGACGGCCATCTATTTCAAGCCGCTCGCCCACGGGGCGGACGTGTCGATCAATGCAGGCACCAAATACATCGTCGGCCATGCGGACGCGATGCTCGGTGTCGTCACGGCGAGCGAGCGCGCGGCCAAGCCCATCACCAAGGCGCTCTGGGAGCTCGGCAATTGCGCCGGCACCGAGGAGATGTATCTCGGCCTCAGGGGCCTCAGGACCATGCCGCTGCGCCTCGAGCGCCATTGGCGTGCCGGAGTGGAGATGGCCGAGTGGCTGCAGGCGCGCCCCGAGGTCGAGCGCGTGCTGCATCCTGGGCTGCCGGGCTCCGTGGGGCATGCGATCTGGAAGCGCGATTTCACGGGCGCCACGGGCCTCTTCTCCGTGGTGCTGAAGCCTGCCAGCCGCACCCAGCTCGCGGCCATGCTCGACGGGCTCGAATTGTTCGGCATGGGTTGGTCGTGGGGCGGCTACGAGAGCCTGATCGTGCCGTTCGATCCGGTCGGCTATCGCACGATCGCGCCGTTCACGCACGAGGGGCCGGCGCTGCGCCTGCACATCGGTCTCGAGGACACCGCCGACCTGCAGGCCGATCTCGCGGCCGGATTCGAGCGGATGCGGGCGGCGGCATGATGGCCTGGAGTAGAGTCGAGTGGCTACCTGGCTTGTGTGTGTGCACATGGGTTGTGTCACTGGTCTGTTGGGAAGTTGGGATGCCAATGGGACACTCATGGGTATCGCTGAATTTCAACAACACCTCTATCTTCTACTACTACTAGCTAGCTACTCGAGTAGCTGACTCTAGCTAGCTAGTACTCAAGTAACTAATATGACTCGGATTGTCAGTATTGTAGCCACTATCTGGCTAGTTGTTGCTGTTACAAGTA
>JANPDA010000030.1:0-7614 GCA_031431235.1 Hyphomicrobiaceae bacterium | reverse complement strand
GGGATTACCTCGGCGCCCGCCTCGGCGTGCCCGGCGCAGCCTGCGTGCCGCTGCTGCCCGACCTCATCCGCTCCGGATAAAGCCCGATCGCCCGGCGTTTTGCCCCTGTTACCAGCCCACTAGCCAACTCTTTGTTTGTGCTCCGTCTTTCCATTCATTGGTCCAGCTTCGCCGGAATCGAATGAATGGGACGGAACACTAGGGTGGTCGACATTCTTGACCATCCAGGCGACATGTGGCCAATTCGAGCGATCCCTCGAACCGTCCGGCCGAAGCTGAGCCATGAGCACACCCGTTGCAGCGTCAGGCTCGATCGCACCGGCTGGATCGACGCGCCCGCGTGTGGTGGAGGCACGCGACCTCTCCCTCACTTTCACGACCGCCGACGGTCCGGTCTTTGCGCTCGCGCATGTGGACCTCGACGTGGCGGAAGGCGAGTTCGTCTCCTTCATCGGTCCCTCGGGCTGCGGGAAGACGACGCTCCTGCGCATTGTCGCCGATCTGGAGCAGGCAACGTCGGGCTCGATCACCGTCAATGGCCTGGCCCCGGCCGAGGCCCGCCAAGCACGGCAATACGGCTACGTGTTCCAGGCGCCCGCCCTCTATCCGTGGCGGACGGTGGAGCAAAATGTGGTGCTGCCGCTCGAGATCATGGGGTTTGCAGCCCAGGAGCGTGCCGAGCGGGCGGCGCACAATCTCGCGCTGGTGAACCTGTCGGGCTTTGCGAAGAAGTACCCTTGGCAACTCTCGGGTGGCATGCAGCAGCGAGCGTCGATTGCGCGTGCGCTCGCCTTCGATCCAAAGCTCCTCTTGATGGACGAGCCGTTCGGTGCGCTCGATGAGATGGTGCGCGACAACCTCAACCTCCAGCTCCTGCGGCTTTGGCGAGAGACGGGCAAGACCGTCCTCTTCGTCACCCATTCGATCCTGGAGGCCGCCTTTCTGTCGACGCAGATCGTCGTCATGTCGCCGCGCCCGGGCCGGGTCATCGACATCATCCGCTGCGGCTTCCCGCGCGAGCGCGGCCTCGACATCCGCGAGAGTGCCGAGTTCCTGACGGTCGCACACCGGGTGAGGGAGGGCCTCAGGGCCGGGCACTCCGATGACGAGTGATCGCACAGAGGATGGAGCCGCTTCGCCCATCGGGAGAAGGTGGCGCGTCAAGCCGGAAAAGCACCTCCAGCGAGACGCTCCCGATGAGAGGTCGGCTCCATGACGGGCACCCGCCGTCGGCTCCCGCCAGCAGGCCACCTGCTGCCGGTCGCGACGCTGCTCGCGGTGCTGCTCGTCGTCTGGTATGTCGCCTGCCTGCCGATGAACGCGGTCGTGGCCGAGCCCAGGCTCAGGGAGACCGACGGCAGCCTCGCCGAACGCCTGCGCATCTCCTGGTCGCTCGAGCGTGCGGTCCTGCCGGCACCCCACCAGATTGCCGAGGAGGTCTGGCGAACCGTCTTCACGGTGCTGCCGACCAAGCCACGCTCGCTCCTCTATCATTGCTGGATCACGCTTTCCTCGACGCTGCTGGGCTTCCTGATGGGCTCGGTGCTCGGTATCGGGCTCGCCATCGCCATCGTCCACGTGCGCACGCTCGACAAGAGCCTGATGCCCTGGATCATTGCTTCCCAGACGATCCCGATCCTGGCGGTTGCACCCATGGTGATCGTGGTGCTCGGCTCGATCGGCCTCACCGGTCTCGTGCCGAAGTCGATCATCTCGACCTACCTCTGCTTCTTCCCCGTGACGATCGGCATGGTGAAGGGGCTGACCTCGCCCGAGATCATGCAGCTCGACTTGATGCGCACCTACAATGCGAGCGCCGGTCAGGTGCTGCAGAAGCTGCGCTGGCCGGCGTCGCTCCCCTTCCTCTTTGCCTCGCTCAAGGTCGCGATCGCAATCGCGCTCGTCGGAGCGATCGTCGGCGAGTTGCCGACGGGCGCGCAGGCGGGGATCGGCGCCAGGCTGCTCAACGGCAGCTATTACGGGCAAACGACGCAGATCTGGGCGGCGCTGGTGGCAGCTTCCGTGATGGCGGCTGGGCTCGTTGCGGGCGTCGGATTCGCGGAGCGCGTGACCGGCCGCATGCTCGGGGGGCGACCATGAGCTCCACAAGGCTGCCGCTGTGGTTCGAGTTGGTGTTGCGAATGGTCGTAGCAGGCGGTTTGGGAGCCTTTTTGCTCGCGGACGCGCCCGGATCGACCGGCATCGTGCTCTGGGTCAGCGTGATCCTCGTCTGGGCACTTGCCTGGTCGATCAACTCGAGGCTGACTTCACTCGAAGGTCTCGCCAAGCCGCTCGAGCGACTGCGCGACGTCGCCGTGCCTGCCCTCTTCGGCCTCACGCTCCTCTTCATCTGGGAAGCCATCTGCAAAGGCGCCCACGTCCCCCTCGTCCTCCTCCCGGCCCCCTCCGACATCTGGGCCAAGCTCGTCGTCTCGCTGCCGACGCTCTGGGCCGATCTCGTTCAGACCTTCATCCGCGCGGTCATCCCAGGCTGGATGCTCGGGAGCGGAGCGGGGTTCCTGGCGGCGATCCTGTGCGACCGCGTGCCGTTCCTGAAGCGCGGCCTGCTACCGCTCGGCAATCTGATGGCGGCGCTGCCGATCGTCGGCGTCGCGCCGATCATGGTCATGTGGTTCGGCTTCGACTGGCCCTCCAAGGTCGCCGTCGTCGTCATCATGACCTTTTTCCCGATGCTGGTGAACGCGCTTGCGGGCCTCGAGGCTGCCGGCCACCTCGAGCGCGATCTGATGCGCTCCTATGGTGCGAGTTGGTGGGATACGCTCGTGAAACTACGTCTGCCGGCAGCCTTGCCGTTCGTGTTCAATGCGTTGAAGATCAACTCGACGCTCGCCTTCATCGGCGCCATCGTGGCCGAGTTCTTCGGCACGCCGATCGTGGGCATGGGCTTTCGCATCTCGACCGAGGTCGGGCGGCTGGCGCTCGACATGGTGTGGGCCGAGATAGCAGTTGCGGCGCTCGTCGGCTCGGCCTTCTATGGGCTGCTGGCGCTGGCCGAGCGATGGGCGACATTCTGGCATCCGTCCTACCGGGCCCGCTAGGGGCCTGCGGACGGGCAACATGGGAGGACAGGTGCATGAGGAAGCTGATGTTGCTGGCAAGCGTGCTGGCGTTGGGAGCGGGATCGACCGCGGCGGTTGCTGCCGAGAAGGTGACACTCCAGCTCAAATGGGTGACGCAAGCCCAGTTCGCCGGCTACTATGTGGCCAAGGCCAAGGGCTTCTATGACGCGGCCGGTCTGGATGTCGAGATCAAGCCGGGCGGGCCCGACATCTCGCCCCCGCAGGTGATCGCCGGCGGCGGCGCCGATGTCATCATCGACTGGATGCCCTCGGCCCTGGCCAGCCGGGAGAAGGGCGTAGCCCTCGTCAACATCGCGCAGCCCTTCAAGCGCTCGGGTATGATGCTCACCTGCCGCGCCGATAGCGGCATCAAGGCGCCCGCCGACTTCAAGGGCAAGACACTCGGCGTCTGGTTCTTCGGCAACGAGTATCCCTTCCTCTCCTGGATGAGCCAGCTCGGTATCGGAACGGCGGGCGGCGCCGATGGCGTCAACGTGCTGAAACAGGGCTTCAATGTCGACCCGATCCTGCAGAAGCAGGCCGACTGCATCTCGACCATGACCTACAACGAGTACTGGCAGGTGATCGACGCGGGCCTGAAGCCCGAGGAGCTGGTCGTCTTCAAGTACGAGGAGCAGGGCGTCGCGACGCTGGAGGACGGGCTCTATGCGCTCGAGGATCGGCTGAAGGATCCAAAATTCGTGGAGACCATGGCAAAGTTCGTGAAGGCCTCCATGCAGGGCTGGGACTATGCCCGCGCCAATACCGAGGAGAGCGCCAAAATCGTGCTCGAGAATGACACGACGGGGGCCCAAACCGAGAAGCACCAGGTCCGTATGATGGGCGAGATCAACAAGCTGACGGAAGGCTCCGACGGCTCGCTCGACGAGGCGGCCTATCAGCGGACGGTCGACACGCTGCTGAAGGGCGGCTCCGACCCGGTGATCAGCAAGGCGCCGGAAGGGGCCTTCACCCACGCCGTGACGGACAAGGCGAAGGCGATGTAATCGCAAGTGTCGAGCTGGAGGGCAGGCGCTACCTGCCCTCCGGCGTTGCTGCGACGATAGATCGAGCCTATTGTCCAGGCGAGATGCCACAGGAGCTCGAGATGTCGCATGTTTCCGCCTCGCAAGCAGGCAGACAGTTTTCCAAGGTGTTGCGCGAGGTCGCGGCGGGCAAGACGGTGATCATCACGTCGAAGGGGAAGCCTGTCGCGAAGGTCGTTTCGATTTCCGAGACCGAAGACCAGCACAAGCACGATCGCCAAGCGGCGCTGCGACGCCTCTGGGAACGCCTCGAAAGACAGCCTGCACTAAATCTTCCCAGGATTACAAGGGACGAGATCTACGAGGATGTGATTTGAAGGTAGCTCTCGACACGAACATCCTCGCCTACATGGAGGGTGTCAACGATGTCGAGCGCCAGCGGGCGGCCCAAAATCTCATAAGACGCATTGGCAATCCCCGAGTCACACTGCCTATCCAATCGCTTGCTGAGCTCTTCTTCGTTCTCGTTCGGAAGGCCAAGTGGAGCAGTGTTGACGCCGAGCTGTCGATCGCGACCTGGATGGCCGGCTACGACACGGTGGATACCACGAGAGCCGTGCTGACGGACGCCGCATCACTTTCCGCGCGCAATGGTTTCCAGCTCTTCGACGGCATCATCCTCGCCGCCGCGGCCGAGGCCAACTGCTCGCTTCTCTTGTCCGAGGATATGCACGAAGGCTTCACTTGGCGCGGATGTACGATCGTAAATCCGTTTGCCAAGGTCCATCATCCGTTCCTCATGGCTGCGATTGCTGCCTCGCCGTAGCTCGCGTCCATGATATAGAGCGATACCAATACTCTCTTCTGTTCCGCCGGCCCTCGCGAGAACGAGGCCATCCCGGAGTTTGGCTGAGACGACACCCGCTTCAGCTTTCCGCACGCCATGCTAGGCTCAGCGCCGACCTGAGGAACATCGACAAACAAGCGTCAGGGAGACCACACCATGCCAACACTCATCCGCGGCGGCACCGTCGTCAATCACGACCACAGGCGGCGCGCCGACGTGCTGATCGATGGCGAGAAGGTCGTCGCCATCGGCGAGACGCTCAGCGTCCCCGCCGGCGCCGAGACGATCGATGCGGGCGGCGCCTACGTGCTGCCGGGCGGCATCGACCCGCACACCCATCTCGACATGCCCTTCATGGGCACCTATTCGGCGGATGACTTCGAATCCGGAACGATCGCCGCGCTCTCGGGCGGCACCACCATGGTGGTCGACTTCTGCCTGCCGGGGCCGAACGAATCCATGCTGGCGGCCTATCAGGATTGGCGACGCAAGGGCGAGAAGGCCTGCGGCGACTGGGGCCTGCACATGGCCGTCACCTCCTGGTCGAAGCAGCATTTCGACGAGATGGAGACCGTCGTCAAGACCTACGGCATCAACACTTTCAAGCACTTCATGGCCTACAAGGGCGCGCTGATGGTGAACGACGACGAGCTCTACAACTCGTTTGCCCGCTGCGCCAATCTGGGTGCATTGCCCCTCGTTCACGCCGAGAATGGCGACGTCGTGTTCCGGCTGCAGCAGCACTATCTCGAGCAGGGCGTGACCGGCCCCGAGGGCCACTCCTATTCACGCCCGGTCGAGGTCGAGGGCGAGGCGACGAACCGGGCCATCATGATCGCGGACATGGCGGGCTCGCCGCTCTACGTGGTGCATACGAGCTGCCGGGAATCCCACGAGGCGATCAAGCGCGCCCGCGCGGCGGGCAAGCGCGTCTACGGCGAGCCTTTGATCCAGCATCTCGTGCTCGACGACGGCGTCTACCAGCACCGCGACTGGGACCACGCGGCGCGGCGCGTGATGAGCCCGCCTTTTCGCTCGAAGGACCATCAGGCCTCGCTCTGGGCCGGGCTGCAGTCCGGCTCGCTGCAGGTGGTCGCGACCGATCACTGCGCCTTCACCACCGAGCAGAAGCGCTTCGGTCGTGGCGACTTCACCAAGATCCCCAATGGCACGGGCGGGCTCGAGGACCGGCTGCCGGTGCTCTGGGCGGCGGGCGTCAACACGGGACGCCTGACGGTCGAGGAGTTCGTTGCGGTCACCTCCGCCAACATCGCGCGCATCTTGAACGTGTTTCCGCGGAAGGGCGCGATCGCCGTCGGCTCGGATGCCGACATCCTGGTGTGGGACCCGGCGGCCACCAAGACCGTCGCGGCGGCGAGGCAGAGGAGCCGCATCGACTACAACGTGTTCGAGGGTTTCCAGTGTCGCGGCCTGCCGCGCGTCACGCTCAACCGCGGCCGGATCGCGGTGAAGGACGGTGACGTGCGCGTGAAGCCCGGCGACGGCAAATACATCGAGCGCCCGCCGTTCCCGGCCGTGCACGTGGCCAACAGCACCTGGCGCGAGGCGACGGCACCCAAGGGGGTCGAGCGGATGGCGGTGACGCCGTGAAGGGAAGCAGGGCCACGGCGCTCAATGTCGCCATCGGATCGGTATGAAGTTGGCTGGGGGTCTAGGATTCGAACCTAGACAGGCAGAGTCAGAGTCTGCAGTCCTACCGTTAGACGATCCCCCAACGGGCCGCGCACGCGAGCATGCACGGCGGAGTGGCGTTGATGTAGCAAGCATGCCCGGCCGCGGCAAGGCCGCAAACGCGCCTCAGCCAAATCGCGCCTTGCTCGCCTCGATCACGTCCTCGAAGGTCCGGAGCCCCGTGTGCGGCGCGCTCACCAGCACCGCCATGTTGCCCGGCTTGTGCTCGTTCTTCCACATCCGCATGTGGGCCTTGGGGATCTGGTCCCAGGGGAACACTTCCGACATGCAGGGCTCGATGCGCCGCCTATCTCAGCACATCGAACGCCCGCTCCCGCCGCCGGCCGAACCGGTAGACGACGAAGTCATCGTCGAAGCTCGCCACCCGCGAGATGCCGAGCCGCTCCATGACCGCAAAGCTCGACCGGTCGACGATCGAGAATTTCTGGTCGGGGAAAGCGGCACCAATCGACCAAGCCGCATCCAGGTCCACAGGATCTACCTTCTCGACTGTTGCGCCTCCACGCCGGATGCCGCGCCAGAATGCCTCGGCGGCGGCCCGATTGATCCGGCTGTTGATGAGCAACCAAGTTTCGACGACCACATGATCGGTCGTCACCCGGTCCACTTCGTCGCGGATGATCTCCTTGGCACGGGCCCGGTGGCGATCCTTGATGTTGGCGATCGCAAACCAGACCGAGGAGTCGATGAAGACGGTCACGGCCGTCGCGACCTCAAAGCCTTTCCGGATGCGCCTTCGGTCGCGCTCGGGCGCTTCAGCTTGCGCGTTGTCTTCGCCCCACCCGTCTTGCGGAGATGCTCCTCCCAGACTGCCTCGCCGATCAACTTGTCCTTGTCGCGCGCGATGTCCGTCGGCTCCGCCGAAGCTCCGAGATCGAACATCTCCGAGATGTCGAACGGCGAGCTGTCCTCGGCGAGGCCGCTGGGCCGCTCGCATGCCTCGAGATCGTCCCGGAGCAAACGCCGGACATATTCGACCGGCGTCAAC